>JAJZXX010000053.1 GCA_021806205.1 Bacillota bacterium
AAAATCCCCGATGTGGGGCACATCGAGTGGGTCGGTTGCATGATACCGCAACCGTCCGGCAACCTTTGCCTGCACCCGCTTGACGGTATCAGAACTCTGAGCCATTATCACGTGAAAGAATGCCCCGTAGTCGGCAACCACCCGCCCGGGACAATCCTCACGGGAGGCTTGACACCACGGCTCGAGAACCTGTTGGTCCATCCCCCAAGAAATGAGGCTTACCAAAAACCCTTGAGATTCGATGATGATTCCCCTCCCTGTCGCAGTCCTTGGTCCCCTTTGGCGGCGAGCCCGGACTTTCGGGACATCAAAAAAGTCCGAGGCATTTGACCCCGGACCTACGACAGAAAGCGCCCCTAGGGCGTTGTCAGAAGGTGCGGAGTCATTGCACGCACAATAATCGCCGCCATACTCCTCACCTCCAATCCACCAGAATAGATAGTCAACTATGTGAGACAGCATACGCTGACAAAGTAAAAAAAGCAATGTGTGCATCCGGCGTGCGGGGCGCCACGCACAGCACCCAGACTCGCTACAAATATATAGCACACCACTCAAGCACGCGTTTATAGCAGCTTGAAATTGTTGATACCCTCCGTTAGTCCACGCGTTAACATGAGCCGAAACAGCAACAAGTCCGCTCGCATTGACCACACGGGGTGGCGAAACGTCACCGGTCGATTGCGCTCGACCACAAAGTGACCCATCCAAGAACATCCATAAGATACGATAATAGCGGTCACCAGGTAGATCCAATTCCACGCGATAAGGGCTAGCATTACAGAAATCAGGCCCGCGCTGGTTCCGACAAAGTGCCAAAGGCGGGTGGCCAAAAGCTCATGCTCCTTCAGGTATTCCAGCCAAAACGTGTAAAATCCGTTGGCGCTGGTCATAAGTTTTCCCCTCCCGCCTAGGTAATTCGCGAAAAATTTATCATTTCCTGCTGCGTGGCAGTATACCCCAGCTAACTACGCTGAGTGCTCCCCAAATAATGTACATGCTATCCCGACTTCCGTATATTACCTGCCGTTCTTAAGGGGAATCAGGCTATGGCAAGGTCGAATCGCCCTAGCTTGTAAAATTTGCATCCCCGCTCTACGGATACGATGTACGTTGAACCCGAGGTATACGCAATACTCCGAATCCCGACGGGTTTTTTCCCTGCATATGCTTCACTCTCCAACAACGCGCAACCATAGCGAAACGTCAAGAAAACGACTTAGAGCCTCTATACTCGCTGCCTCCAATACGGCATGATGGAAAAAATAAAACTTTATCACGAGAGGCGTTAATCATGGACCGATCGCTGGACATAAGACAAGTGCGAAGGCATCCCGAACGGGGGCACTATGATCGTGCAACCATCGATTCCATCATTGACGAAGCCTACTTTTGCCACGTCAGCACAATCCAAGACGGCGTGCCAATTACCATGCCCACACTACATGTCCGGGTACAGGACCAATTATATATTCACGGGGCTGTGGCCGCTGGGCTTTTTTCGGCATTGGAACAAAATACCGTAATATCAGTGACCATCACCTTGATGGATGGGCTGGTTTTAGCCCGATCGTGGTACAACCACTCGGCCAACTATCGCTCCGTCGTCGTGATTGGCGTTCCCGCCGAGGCAACCCGCCCTCGTGACAAATTAATCGTTTTAAAAGCATTGGCCGACAAAATTGCACCAGGACGCTGGGAGGATGCCCGCCAACCGAATCCGACTGAATTAAAACGCACCCGAATCTTTGGGGTTTCTCTTGCGACAACTGTAGCCAAAGTTCGTAGTGGACCACCGACCGACGATCCTTCGGATCTTAACCTGCCCACTTGGGCAGGCATTGTCCCCCTGACCATTGCCAAGGGCACGCCGGTGGGCGATCCTAATGACTCGCCACCTAAGCCCCTCCCAGACTATCTGAAGCATGTACAGCATCCGAATCATCCAGGGAGTGGGCAGGAATCGCTACTATCCCAACAGCGTGACGTTCAGCGTTTGTTGGCCAGGCCGAACCGCCTAAAAGACTAATGCCATGCAAGAGGGATTACGGTAAGCCGAAATGAAAATTCTCGGGCAGTCGTTAAACAAACACAACGAGTTTCATCATCAAAAAGCTGGTGAGGGACGCCAAGAACATGGCAAGAAGTTTAGCCAGGTTATTCGCGATGAAATGGTCGACGGCGTGAGTCTCAACAATCAATGGCGCGATAAAACCAAGAATGAGGTCATTGACCACGATGTTGATGAACGACTGAGTCAAAAATAATAGCCGCTGGCGCATCGCCCCAGGCCCGCGGCTGCGATGCTGTTGGCGAAATGTCCACCGACTATTCCAAATGTAACTATTGAGTATGGCTGATCCAACTGCGAGCGTATTGTAGAGGACTAATCTCTTGACATCATGCGTAGGAGCAATGAAATAGAGTCCATTAAAAACACCCAAATCAATAATGGCATTGCCAAAACCCACAAAAACAAACTTAAGCAGTTGAAGGAGTCGCTTCATGCGGTAGAGCCCCGTTGCTCTCCTAGCACCTCATGGTACCAGTCCACCAACTCTGTCGTGGGTACTCGCCAACCCCATCGTTCTGCTTCGTGCCGAGCGCGACGCGACAGTTCGCTGCGCCGAGCCGAATGCATTAACTCGCTCACACGCTGACCAATCGTTTCAGGATGGTCAACGTGAAAAAGCAGCCCGGCTCCACTTTGGTCGGTCAACTCATGTGTAGGCCGGCTTTCGGCCGCAATAATCGGAAGACCCGAGGCCATCGCTTCCAAAAGAACTAGCCCCAACGTATCCGTTGTCGACGGAAACACAAATACGTCCGCTGAAGCATACGCTGCCGCTAATTCTTCCCCATGAATCGTTCCCAAAAAACTTGTCGCCGTTCCACTAAAGATTTGCTGCAATTCCTTTTTAGCCGGCCCATCCCCCACAAAAGCCAAGTGCAAATCGGGATTGGACGAAAATAAACCGGTAAGACGGTCGAGCCCCTTTTCCAGAGCAACACGTCCCACGGAGAGCGCAATCAGGCGATCCGGATGCCCGTCGGTCAGTCGTCTACGCATTGCCTCCGATCGGTGACTCGGGTGAAATAGCTGCAAATCAACGCCGCGCGCCCATACCCGCACATTTTTTATACCCTGCCCGATAATCTCCTGCTGCACCGTCTCCGATGTTGCCAAATTCAAGTCGGCCCGATTATGTAAGGCCCTTAAGCACGCCCAAATAGCCGGCTTAGTAAATCCCAGGTGGTAAAAATCGGCGTATTGGGCGATATTCGTGTGATAAGACGCAACCAAAGGCCTAGCTTGCGAAACCGCTGATAGCACGCCACCCCAGCCAATGACAAAAGGGTTGACCACATGAACCAGGTCGGGATTGAACTCACGAATGAAATGGCCGATGCGGGGCAACGGCATACCCCAAGGCTTTCCCCCGTAAATGAACCCGACACTCACATTCGGCACATCACGAACCGGGATGCCTTCGAAGGTCGGATCACCACCTCGGGGCGCGATCACTAAAAGATCATGTCCCATCTTTTTGAGTTCACGCAATGTGGCGGTCAGCCGCGTCACGACCCCGTCCGTCGACGGCCACCAGGTCTCGGTTACAAACGCAATTCGCATCGGAATACCTGTCCCCCATCATCGTTGACGAAAGTACTCTAAGCGTATAAAAGAAACCAATCTAGTATAACATAGGCGAAAACACCTCTCCACCGTCGCAACCCGGTTCTACTAGACAGTTTATACGAAACGCGCCCAGTCCCGAACTTTTCACAAATTACCCTTCCAACCTTTGGAAGATACTTTCCTCAAAACCCAAATTGTGTCACAATAGACGAACGACACATTGAAGGAGGCGACACGATGGATGACCGCTCTTGGGACCGACTTAGTGGCATCATCATGGGGGCTGCACTAGGTTTTGTAGCCGGTATTCTTTTGGCCCCATCAACTGGGTCGGAAACACGCGAAACCATAAAGAAGAAAACGCAGGGTACGCTCGATCAAGTGAGTGGCAGCGTCCGCGACATTCGCGACAATCTCGCCAAGCGAGGCCAAGATCTGTGGAAGCACGGCGTCACGGAAATCTCGCTCGATGAATCTGAGGAACTCCCCAGTGACAACGAGGGACATCGCACATGAGTTCTGCGACCGCTCTCACCATCATCGCCATTGCAGTAGCTGTCTTGGCTATTTTAGCCCTGGTGGCTGTGATTTTTTTGATGCGCTTGGTACTGCACCTTATCGCGTTTGAACGCACGTTGACCGCCGAGCTAGCCGAACTCCGCCAGCTTGCGTCGCATTTGCGAGAAACTACCGAGCGGGTCGGCCATACCGTCCACGATGTCCAAGTGGCGGCGCGCCGCGTGGGTGGTGTGGTGGGAACGGTCGCCTCTTTACTTATCGCATTCGGACGTCCCAACGCCGAAGAACGGGTCGGTCGACTCAGACCATGGCTCACCGGGGCCTCGATTGGTTTGAGCTTAATTCGCCGTCGTCAACAACGTAAAACCAAAAAGCAGAACACGGGCAAGAAGAAGAAAAACAAAAAGACCAAACCACCGCTTCCTCCAAGCTCCTCGCTGACCCTCTAACGTCGTTACCGCCACCGATAATTTTCATTGTCCCTCCTGGGATCGCGTTAAGGCATTTACGAGTTAAGTCAACTGCGACACGTCAGAGGGGGGAACCGATCCGTAGAGATTCGTGTCGGGGTCGCCGGGCAGCACGTCGAAAATGAATAACACAATCGTACCGGCCAGAGGAATTAACAAGATCAGCAACCACCAGGCCGAGCGACTGACGTCGTGCAAACGCCGTACTTGCACCGCGAGTGTAGGGATCCAAATAGCCAGAGAATACAAGGCTAGGACAAAATTTAGACCAAGAAGGCTGAGTAAGATCCCGCCCAATCCAAAAAGAAAGTTAATCAAGACAAACATCCAGTATTCCATCCGGCTGGCACGACCGGAAAAGACCGCATATTGCTTGATCACTCGGATATACCATTGCATTTGTTGCCACCCCTCATTAATCATCCTTTGCCCTCTAGTATATGCGCCTAGCACATATTATGAAAAGTTTATCAGGATGCGCCGTAAAACCCCGTCGTTCAGGGCGGGGATATAAGGCGCTACCACGAAGCGGTTACTCCGGAGTCTCTTGTTGCTCAATATATTGTCGAATGATGGAGAGTGGGGCACCTCCTGCCGAGCCCGCAAAATAACTCGGAGACCAAAGACTACCACCCCACAGTGCTCGCTCGATGGGGGGGGGGCAGTGTTTCTTGCGGATGAGGCGGGACGAGACGCCTTTCAGACTATTCACCAGCCGGGAAATCGCGACTTTTGGCGGGTAGGTGATCAGCAAATGCACAGGATCCCGCTCCCCGTCAAATTCCTGCATCGTGGCCTCGAAATCTTGGCACACGGCGGAAAAGATCGTCCGCAAGTCTTCCAAGATCTCCCTTCGTAAAGACCAACCGCCGATACTTCGCCACAAAGACGCCGTGCACGTGCAGGGCGAAAGCACAATGCCTACCGGTTCTCTAATCGCTGATACTGGCCAAAGACCAAGTGTATAATGGAAACAACCGTTCGTCAATAAAGGGGGTGCTCCATGCAAGAGACGACTGTCTTCACCTATCATGTTTCCCTTTCCCAGACGGAATGGGAAAAAGCGTCTGAAGCGCGCCGAGCCACTGGCGACCTATGGACGCGTTTGGGCAAGATTCGCCGTTTCTGTCGTCGGCGGCATCGGCCGTGGCCGACCGAAACCCAACTGAAAGCCCATTTGAAACGGCGGCTTCCGCTCCACTCCCAGACCGTCCAAGCGCTTATCGAGAAGTTCTGTGCCACCATCGACGGGGTCCACACGAAGCGAAAGAATGGGGACAAACGAGCGCGGTACCCCTATCGGTTCCGTCGATACTTTAACCCCATTTTTAGGGCCAAGCTCTCAAGATTCGAGGCCAGCATCTGCGCTTACCCCGCGGCCGGGGGCGTGAACCCATTCGGGTGCATCTTCCGGAGGCGATGCCCCCCGGACGGGTGGTGCAAGCGGAGTGGGGCTTTGGTGAACTCTACTTGACCATCACACAAGAACTTGCTGAACCCGTTTTGCCTGAATCCGGTAGAGCCGGAGGGATGGATATCGGAGTGATTCATCTTGGCATGGTCTCTGACGGCGACGAGGCGGTAGCGGAGTTGGGTCGGGGCCTGCGGTCCGTGAAGCAGGGTCGGGCCAAGGCCCAAGCCAAACTGCGCAAGAAAAGGGCCCGCACGAAACCCGAGTCACGACGACGCAAGCGTCTGAACCGAGCCCGATACCGAACCAGCCAGAAAGTGGAACGGGTCATCCGCAATGCCCTGCATCATGCGGCGAATCAGATCGTCGCGTTTTGTCTCGCCGACGGAATCACCATCCTTTACGCGGGCGATCTCGGCACCCTCAACTACAAAAAACGGCATCGCCGGTCCCGGCCGACCCATCAAGATGTCGGGGCCTTGGAATTTGGGTGTTTCGAACAGTACTTAGAATATAAGCTCCGTCGTCACGGCATCCAACTGATCAAGATCAGTGAAGCGTACACGTCCCAAACGTGTCCGCACTGTGGCCATCTCAACAAGGTGGCGGGCCGAACCGACCATTGTCGCGCCTGTGACTATCGGGCGCACCGGGATGGGTGTCGGCGCGGTAAACATCCTCAACAAAGGGATGCATTCAGGGGCGATTCGCCCCGGGGAGCTGTTAGTACCCCAACGGATCACGTATCACCGTCCCGTTCCCCTCCGGGGAGCGTTAAGGCGTAGTCTGGCTGAAACCCGGGAAATTGCTGGTGGGATAAACGGTGGCGTGCCAGCCTTACGACCCGCGACGCAGCCACGGTGATTCCCCCAGAATCCCCACCCTTCAGGGCGGGGAGGTTCAATTAAGAAGGCCATGGTTCATAACACCCTGGCGGCGGGTTGGATCCCTCTTCGATCAAGTCAAGGCAGTAGAATTGTCGGGGTAATTCCAGGGTGGGCAGGCTACATCCTCATACGGTTAGGAAAAGCTAATCTAGTACTGATTCGAAAGAGTTCCACTCATATCGTATCATTGTTGGGCGCGGGGTCTGCCGCTCCACTCACCAGGGGGGTTCCTTCCGTACGATTTGCTCGACCCTACGACTAAATTCGTCAAGCGAAATCAGGCCCCTCGTATATTGATCCTGCAACTGGGCTATCGAATCCGGTGGGTCCAACGAACTAGAGGCCTCTCCGAGCGCATGTCGCTGCGACATCTCGTGCCTTAGGGCTGTCAAAACTCCTAACATAATCACTATGCCCGTAATCCCCATCACAGGGACAATCCATGGGGACATCCCCATCATCGACATCATTCCCGGCACACGGCTCACCTCTTTCACTTGAGTATAGACACCATTGGGGCTTACTTCAAACACTCTATATAGTGTTAGGTCCCACGTTATTTGACCGCAACGCGTAGGATTCGTCTCGATTTCCGTGGCCGAGGGCCCTGGGGGCGATCTCACAGGGCTAGACTTCCAGAGCTTTTGTTCGATCATCCAGGATATAGAACAGCCCCAGTCAACGCCTCGGGGAGATCGGCATAAGATACCCGGTACTTAACTGTTCGGTGCAGCGGTCGGAGAATCTTCAAAAGGTGACCGCGCAAGCTTCCCCCTCAACCTGGGTCTGATTGGTGTCAGCGAGTACTTCACATGCGGCGTGCGGAACACCCCCCGCACATCCCTCAGTAAAGTTTATCAATCGAATTGATAGGCCGTGTTGGTCATGACGTCCCACATCCAGCTTTCATGTAAGACGCGGACGGCCTCGGGCGACCCGCAAGCTCCCATGGCATAAAACAGAGGCGCCATATGTTCCGTGCCTTGGAGAGGTACGGCCAGGTCCGCGTTCGGCGCCTGGGTGCGATAGTCAAACAATGCCTCCAAATCCCAGGCCACCAGGCGGGCTTGAAGCCATTCCTCAAACGCGTGGACCTTCTCTTTCAGTGCAACATCGTGTGCGTGCGACAATAACTGGAAGTTATGCACGGTTACCCCGCTCCCCAAAACCAGCACATCCTCGTCGGTAAGGCCCGCGAGGGCTTGACCCACACGAAATTGTTCGCGCGGCGATATCCTCGCATTAACCGACATTTCGACGACCGGCATATCAGCTTCGGGGTAAAGCCGCTTAAGCAGAGTCCATGCCCCATGGTCCAGTCCGCGCATACGTTCGACGGTCGACGGCACACCAGCCTCCCCTAACACGCCGTGAATTTTTAAGGCAAGATTCCCATTGCCTGGCGCCGGATAGCGAAGAGCATACAATTCATCCGGAAATCCCCCAAAATCATGGATAGTGTCGTATTGTTCCACCGCACTGACCATCTGCACGGCACTTTCCCAATGTGCCGAAAAAACCACGAGAGACCGAACTTTTGGCCAGGTTCTGGGCAGCCCATCCAAAAAGTCTCCGTAGTCGCTCTTTTCCAGGGCAATCATTGGTGACCCGTGGGACAAAAAAGCTGCAGGAGCCATGATCAACACCTCTATCGCTATTTTTACACACTCGCACCGACCAACCCCTAGGGCAACTCCTGGTTGAGGTTGCCACGGAACCGTTCCAGCGCATCCTGGTGGGTGCTGAACGCCAATCGTGGGGTTTGGCCCACCATAAACCACCGAGCTTCAACAGCATCGGTTCCAGCTTCAAGCTGCCCGCCCACAGGGTGCGATCGATAGAACGTAATAATGGTCTCATAGTTGGGTGTGGACCAGGTGCCCAATTGACTATCCACCACAATAATGAGGCCGGTCTCTTCCCGAGCCTCCCGGATCGCCGCGTCAATGGATGACTCACCCGCCTCGATCCCCCCACCGGGAAGAGTCCACTCCCCTTGTTCGGGAGGGTATCGCCGCTTGACTAAGACCACCTGATCTGCCGCGTCAGGATGGGAAATTACAGCCGCCACTGCCGGTAGTGGCCGCTCCCAATAGACAAAGCCGCAGTGAGGACAATAGCGCCGACTCACCCCGTCCCAGATTTGGTCGACTAATCCGGTTTGACAGGTAGGACAATAAAGCCATCGATTGGCTGGCGGGTGCCGCCATTGTACTGGGCCACTCAGTTTGTCGGACATAAAAATCGCCCCCGTGCTTTAAGAGTAACGCACAAAGGACCGTTTGGTTTACGCGTCCCGATAAATCCGGCAAATGGCGGGGCGTTTAATGCGAAGACTCAGGGCTTCCATCGCCCGGAAGATGTAATTCATGTGGGTCGATTCCACAAAAGCCATTTGCAGATCTAGTCCCATGGCCAAATCCATATTTTCAGCTCCCGCTGCAATCACCAAGATCGTGTCATCGGTGATGAGGGCCGATTGATACACCCCCCACCGGCTACCTTTTGAATTTGCTCGACTTCCAGCACGCCGCTATTTCCGTATAAACGGTGCCATTGTGCATAGAGGCTGACTCCGATCACCACTGGGTGAGGCGGCATAAAACCTGCCGAGGTTAAATGACTAACAACCCGAGTCACGTCATGAAAACCGTTGCCGGGTTTGTCCCATTCTGGGCCGGCAGAATGTGACGTCCATCTACCGTCAATAGTCCCGGTACACTCTCTTCGGATCGGCCGTGGAAAATGGGGTGCGTTGGCGGTTGTCTCCCGCAATCGTGGGAGACATAAAATGTCTCGCGTCGTCAAGACCAGACGTTAACAGACGTTAACAGGATTCGGCGAACGATTTAACGTGGTGCATCTCGTCACGGACAATCGCCTTGATACACTACCTCCAAATTCATGGACCACCGTCCACGCGTGCGTCAAATAGTGGACTATCGCCCGATGCTCTCCCGTAAGATCATGGTTTAATAACAAAACCTGTTCCATTGAATCCCTCGTCCCCTTCTGATGATCCTCCTGGCGTAGTATGCCAAAAGGACCGGGGTGCTAAGCAGAAGGCCCTTCGGACGACATGCGATCCTTAATATGGGCAAGCTCACGTCCCATATTCTGCATTTCACTTTCGGCCATGGTCAAAAACTTCTCCAGCTCCTGATGGCGCTCTTGATCGATTTCCATCAGTTGGCGCACCTCATTATACAAATCCAGGGTGCGATCGAGCTCGACCCTAAGACTTTGCATTCGCTCTGTCATAACCAATTTCTCTTGACGGTCGCGTTCTGGGGCCAACAGGGGGTTCAGCATTTGACGGACCAGGGGATCATCCGACGATACCCGCACCGCAATTTCCCCACCCATTCCTCGAGCCGCTTGAATCCAAGTAAGCGCGTCGGGCACAGGAACATCCCTGATGTAACCCTGCCAGGGCGCCATAGGCAACTCAATACGCCGATGGACCGATAGGGCCATGGCTAATTGTCGGTTATGGTCTAACGAGTCGACGAACCGTACTCGCGAAGGATCAGCCATCAGGTAGCCGACGATCACTTGAAGGACTGGCACTTGGCCAGTCAGGCGTCCTAAATATATGAGAAGCTTGTCAATTTGTTCGCGCATAGTCAAACCATACCCCTCGAGTCCCCGCATTGCAACCGGTAGTCACCGATGGAAGATCTCGGCCACTGTCCCACTATTTCTATGCCAAGGTGGGGATTCCCGTGCTTTTCGGGGCAAATTTGTACTAACATGGGAGTATGAGGTCCTGGTCGCCTAAAGATTCTTGAGAATGGATGAGAATGGCTTAGGAGCCAGGGGCTGGGCATAATATGGCGTGTAAGGGCTCTGCATCATTCAATGCCTTATCGGGTTTTTTCGGATTTGGCGGAAGGAAAACCGAAGCAAAACGCGAATTATATGATACGGCTGACAACTGCTCTCACAACCATGGCGGCATCCCATATCATAAGAAGTAGCCACACAAGCCGTAGACCACGAACCACGTGACCCGGGAAAGGAGCGGACGGCCATGAAGTCACTCACCGACGGAGAAATTCGGGCACTCATCCACCTTTTGGGCGACGACGACATCAAGACCGCCCAAATTGCGCGCAAAACCCTGATTGAAGCGCGTAGCCAAGCCGAATCGTATCTTGAAGAGGCGCGCACCAGTAGCGACCCGCACGTACGCACCCGGGTTTACAGCATTCTTGAGCGGCTGCGCCTGGATGAACTCGGCAAGCGGTTTGAGCGGTTCTGTGAAATGCCTTCGGCTTGGATCGATTTGGAAGAAGGGGCTTTCTTGATCGCAGAAGCTGGCTATCCCAGTCTTAATCGGGCGCACTACCGCGGCATGCTCGATGACATGGCCCATGACTTTAAGCGCAACAATGAGCGTCTCGGACGCGGGCGCGAACTCATTGAGGCATTTAACCAGTACTTTTTTGAGGACTTGGGGTTCGCGGGCAATCAAGATGGTTATTACGATCCCGACAACAGCTTTATTAATCAGGTCTTAGACCGCCGTTTGGGAATCCCTATCAGCCTTTCCGCCGTCTACCTGTTAATTGCGCGGCGCCTGAGAATTCCTGTCGTCGGTATTGGCATGCCTGGCCATTTCCTCCTGCAATATAACGACAGTCTATTTATTGACCCGTTTCACAAGGGGCGTCTTTTAAATCGGGGTGAGTGTGTCCAATTCTTGATGAATAATGGGTTTGGGTTTCATCCGGCGTATTTGAGCCCCACTCCCACCCGATTTATGCTGGTGCGAATGCTCACCAATCTCATTCAGATTTATAGTACGCAGGATCCTGACAGGGCCGATTCGCTCACATCGTTTCGCGACATGCTCACCCATTCCTACGCTCGGGTGTGAGGCACCGCCCTCGCCTTTATCTATGGGTGTGGGACGAAAGCCAAGGGATGACGCGGGCCATAGAGCCATGCTCTGCCCCGGTCGGTAGCCTGGCTATCTCTTGAGGCGTCAAAAGGGCCTGAGCCCACCACACAGCCATGCCCGCCGTATGGGCTGGAATAATGTCTTCAATCAGATTATTACCGACCATCAACCATTCGCTTGGATCGGAGTGCATCATTTCTGCCGCTTCGCGATAATAATCGGGCTGGGGCTTGGTTGTGTGCACCGTTTCCAAGGACGTACGCCAGTCAAACGAAAAACCTTCGAGCCCAGCCCATTCGAGCCGCCAATCAATGGCTTTCTTGGGAAACAAAGCCGAGGTTAACAGAGCTACCCGATATCCTTTGGCGCGCAATGTCGCTAATAGCCCGGTTACGCCAAACACAGGCGAAGACAGTCGCCTTAGCGTGGCAAATGGCTTGGCGTAAAATTCCTGTAAAGGGCGCTCAATGTCATTGCGCGACAATCCCGTATCCTCTTCAAACCCGCGATAAAAGAAGTCCTCAAGCCACTCGTTGTCGCACGGCTTTTGCATCATGCGCGTGCTGATGTTTAAAAACGCATCAGCCAAGGGTGCCTTATCGGGAAATTCTTCATCCATATACGTAGACAAGGTCTTCATATATGTTGGGATGAAATCGGAAGAGAGTTGGAGCAGCGTGTCATCCAGATCAAATCCGATCACGTGAACCACTGGGCATTACTCACCTCAAACCAGAATCCAGCGCCACCTTTCCGGAAGGGGTGGGTCGGCGCCACGACTTTAGTGTACCATTAGAGGCGATAAGACGACGAGGAGGCCAGCGTTTGATGTTGCCTATCCAGGGGGTCATCTTGGCGGGAGGTCAATCCCGGCGAATGGGGCAATGCAAAAACGACCTCCTCATCGATCCGGGGGGACCAACCCTCTTAAAGCGCGCCCGTCGAACACTTCATAGCATTTGCGTTACCGTATGGGTGTCAAGACCCTTTGGTTACCCATCCCCCACCCCCGAGGACCTCGTGGACGAGCGCCCCCAGTTAGGCCCTCTGATGGGGATTGCCATGGCGCTAGCCCAGCACCGCCAAGACTTGACTTGCGTGCTGGCGGTAGACCTTCCGGGTGTGCCGGCCTCGCTATTTGATACGCTGTACCAGCATTGGATGGACGACCCCACCCTGGAGGTCGTATATCCCGGGGATGGGGACGGCCACATCCAACCCTTAGCGGGCCTATGGCATGCTAAGGCCCTGTCAGCAATCCAGTCGTTCTTAGGTTCAGGCCAACCGCCTCGGGTGCAGGGCGTCATGCGTCAGCTCCCATCCAAACAAGTCATTGTACCCCAAGAGTATCTCGTCAACCTGAACACACCCGAAGACTGGGCCCGCTTCCAAGCGGCATCAGCGCGATGAAGGTCCTCCATGTGGCGGGACCCTCCGGGGCCGGAAAAACCCGTCTGATCGAGGCGCTGTTGCCATCGCTGCCGGTAGCCTGGGTTATCAAATGGACGCATCACCCCATCGGCCAAGACAAGCCGGGCTCCGATACAGATCGGCTGTCATTAGGAGGCACGCCCACCATCCTCGCCGGGCCAGACGGACTGGTGGCTCGCTGGGCACTTGGCAATCGGTCTCTTTTATACGAATACATGGCCAGGATGTTACCCGACGACGCGTTAGTCGTGATCGAAGGGCACCATGCCGACTCTCATCCAAAAGTTTGGATTGGAAGCGATCCGCCCCCATCATCAGCCCTGGTAATCGGTCCCGCGGCTCAAGGGGACTCTCACTGGTTGACGGCTGCGCTGCCGTTAACAGACAAAGACATCATCAACGCATCTGATTTTTTACGGCATCACTATCAACGCTACTTGTACACCATCGGGAGGGATGCCCATGAGTGAGTATATTGCTGCAGCCGACGCCCTTTCTTTAATTTTAGACCAAATCCGGCCGACTTGCCGCCAGGAATCCGTTCCCTTGGATCAGACCGTGGGACGCATCCTGGCCGAGTCCATCGACGCGCAACGGGACGCGCCACCGTTTCGTCGGGCGGCCATGGACGGATACGCCTTTCGATCCCAGGATACTCCCGGAACCCTTAATGTCGTCGGAACCATCGTCGCCGGAACCATCTGGTCTAAGCCCCTGAATCCGGGCGATGCCGTCAGAATTATGACGGGCGCCTTCGTACCGACCGAATGCGACACCGTGCTGGAGCAAGAGGCGGTCCAGGGTGGCCGAACCATTGCCGTTGTGAAAACCATCAAGTCAGACCGCAACATTATGCAGCAGGGACATGAATACCTTAAGGGCACCCGGATCTTTGAGGCCGGCACACCGATCGGCCCGATTGCCCTAGGACAGATGGCAGGGCTCGGGCTCGCGACCATCCCGGTACTGATAAAGCCCCGGGTACTCGTCTTGGTGACTGGCAATGAAGTCGTGCGGGGAGGGACAGTGTTGCCCGCCGGCCACATCTATGATGCAACGGGGCCGTTGTTGAAGGCGCTGATAGACGAATTGGGCGCCACCGCCACGGTGCGATATGGCCGCGATGATAAACGCTCCCTTTACCAATCCTTGGCACGGGCCGGACACACTTACGACTTAGTAATTACGACTGGCGGGGTCTCGGTCGGCATCCGCGATTATCTGCCCGAGGTTTTGTCCCAACATTTTCAGCGGCTCTTTTGGCGGGTCGACATGCATCCAGGCAAGGCGATGGCGGCGGGGCTCATTCGACCTGGTCTGCCCGTCCTGTCCCTATCAGGCAACCCCGGTGCCACCCTGACCGCTTGGTACTTAATCGTAGCCCCGGTCGTGGCCAAACTATTGGGTCAGCCCTATCAACTCAAGTCCATAACCGGCCACCTGATCCACGAGTACCCCAAAGCCACGCGGGAGACGCGGTACTTGAAGGCCCACTTTATTAAGCATGCTGACGGCTATGGGTTTGATGTCTCGGTCAACCAATCGTCCGATGCCATCCGATCGTTCCAAGACGCCGACGGCCTGGTGGTCATCCCTCACAAGAGTCCGCCTCAACAAGAGGGCGCGGTCGTTCAGGGCCTTTTTCTACCCGGACGATCTTTGGGACAATAAATCACTCCACTGGTCGGGATTAAACCCGACGGCTAACTTGCCTTGATGTTCAAGCAGAGGGCGTTTAATGAGGCGCGGCTCGCGGCTCATCCAATGCACCCATTCATCATCGGAATGCACTCGATCGCGATACTGCCCATATTTAGGACTTTTGGTGGACAGTATCTGGCGGATGCCGGCAGCCAATCCGGCTAACCGCCGGATTTCCTCATCCGTCAGCGGCTGACGAATCAAGTCGCGACTTTCGTTTACGGAGAACCCTTCCTGCACCAGCCACGCTCGCGCACGATTGGACGTCGTTCAGCCCTGGTAGCCATAAAAGATTGTCACTTAGATTTTTCCCCCCTGCTTTCGATCACACGGGCCACACACACCATAAAACTTAAGCTCGTGATCCTGAACACGAAAGCCCTGCTCGTGAAATAGGCGTTGCTCGACCGGGGCTAACACATCCTCTTGAAATTCCTCTAAACGTCCGCATCGCATACACACCATGTGGTGATGACGATGCATGGTCGTCATCTCGACATTAATTTCATAACGCGCTCGCCCGTCGCGAACATGAACCTTTTTGAGTACCTCTAATTGGGTCAACAATTCCAAGGTTCTGTATACCGTCGCCATGCCAATGTCACGAAAGTCACGCCGCACCATCTGCGAGACTTCCTCCGCTGACAATGGTTGGCCGGGTTGGTCCAAAAAAAGCTTGATAATAAGCTCACGTTGGGGCGTGAGCCGTTTGGCACCCTCTTCGAGGCGCCGGTAAACCTGGGAAAGTTGTGCCATGCCAAACCACCTTTAACAATTGCGGAGGGAATTTGAACGCCCTCTTGGTCACTACGCCTGACCCTGGGAAAACTATGGCTCCTATTCTACTGGATCTTAGGCGATGTCCCAAGAACCAACGGTCACATCCAAAGAACATTTTGTAGATGTCGACGTGTCTACTGAATCGACCCGTTCCACGATGTTTCATGGGGTTTGCCAAAATGGGTATCGCGCGGATTAGCTCTCTAATGGCATAGTCGGCATTTAGGTCCCGTAGGACTGGAAGCCCAGCCAGAACTCATAAGACAATGGGCTGGCGCATTCGGCAAGTTGCCTAGACAGAGACTGGCTGAACAGCTTAGGAAGATTTTACGCACGGCCATGGACTCCCATCCCATTACGCGAATGGATCGTCTAATTCCCGGTACAATACCCATTCGCCAGGGCGCCGGGCGTAGAGTTCGAAGTACCGGTTTTCGGTCGTGCGCACAATGAGTCGTCTTCCGTGGCGTCTTAGCCACCAACGGGATCCAAAGTCTACATGGCGGTAATCGGATAGAGTTTCTTGCACCTCATAGACAAAACCTTGCCATTCAAAAGAGCTTGGTGTTCCTTCGGAATTCCGCTTCACTGTAACACGTTCACTGATGAGCTGTGCCATCATCCGTAACCTCCCTTTGGCGTCAGCGGCAAGAAATGTTTCCCCACCTCAAAAAGCTACATGACATCTGAGAACCGGCAGAAGAAACTGGCTACGGCGCGGCGGACATACGAGTGGGCGCCATCCATTGAGGCAAGACAACTGGGCTTACGGATCGTTCGGTATTTGCCGCCATGATACCAAAACCCATTGCGTGGACCCATCAAATAGTCGAAACTACACATCGTGAGGGATTCGGAAAGGTGGTAACGGGATAGCGCGCTAGCGCAAGCGTCTTCTATACCAGGTGTGTCAAATAATTCACCCACCCAGAACCCCTTTGGAGGTCATCATAGCATGTCACCCGGAACCAAGATAACGGAACAATCCGAAACCGCGTCACTCAGTAACACGGTTTGCTTGTTGTCGGGTCTGGCGCCCCGTTAGGGCCGTTTTGTTCGTTGGCGAGGGATGCCAAGCGCGCGATCCCTTCCGCCGGCACCGGGTATCATGCGCCACCAATGGCCGCCCAACTAATAGCCCTCTCGCGAAAGCGCGACCCAATGGCTACGCCTGGGGACGGTCAGACCGATCCTCCGACGACGCCATAGCAGCCGTCTTGGCAAACCCCACACAGAATTGGGCCGTATCAGGGTTGGCCGCGAACAGTCCTGATCAGAGACTAGGCTTCTTTGTCGCCGCCACGATCTCGTAGACGAAGGTCCGCGAGACCGTTCCGGCGTAGTAGGAATCGATGCACCTTCGCATGTCGTTCAGAAGTCCTTCGCGGTATGGTTCCGACAAGGTCAAGATTAACGAATCGGTCCGCAACAGGCCTATATACTCGTCCATGCTAAAGCGCCGCGTCTTTCGAATCCGGTGTCGCTTTACCGACGCAAAATCCGGACACTGGTCGATGTCTTGATATACGGCTGAAAGCTCGTGTTCGGACGGCGGACGCCATTTGGAATCGGTACTTAACCCCCACTTAAGATAAGCGCGTTGCGAATCGATAAAGAATCCGCCGTCATCACCCAAAACCTGGTGCGGATAGATAGCGACCAGCATGCCTCCTGGACGGAGAGTCCGAGCCGATTTGGACGCTCTGATTTGTGAATCAATCCAGTGGAACGCGGTCCCTGAAATAACGGTGTCAAATGGACGATTTGGCAATGGCCAGTCCTCAAAAGGGAGGACGGCCATCTCAAAACGAACAAAGTGACCCAAGTTTCGCCGAGCTATGGCCGCTAAATCTTGTCCCAATTCTACCGCCATCACTGACGCACCGCGCTCGAGCAGCGGACGGGTCAATTGCCCCGTCCCAGGCCCTATTTCCAGGATCCGGCTCCCAAGCCCGATGTCAGCCATCTTCCCGATCGCGTCCAGGACGTCGGTCGGATATCCCCGGCGATACCGATCGTAAAGATCCGCCACACCATTGAAGGACTCGCGGCTTCGCATCAACTCGGGTTTATTAGCATCCAGCGTGCTCATCTCATTCCTGGTATTCTGAGCGTACATGGGCTTTCCACCATTTCGGCTATTAATCGGCGATTGCGCGAAACAAGACGTCGACTCCCAAAGCCAGCGCCGCTTCATTCACCATAAAATGCGGCGAATGGTGCGGCGGGGAGTTGCCGCCCTCTAATCCCGACCCTAAGAACAAAAACGAGCCAGGCTTATGATGAAGATAGTAGGCAAAATCTTCACCTCCCATATGCGGGGTCATGCTAGTCACATTAACCAAGCCACGCAGTTTTTCCGCCCAACTTAACGCTTGCACCTCGTGATTAATCACCGCGGGATAACCCTTTTCGTAAATCACCTCGGCCGACGCGTCATAGAGCGCGGCGGTCGTACGGGCGATCCGTTCGATCTCCTTTTGGACGCGGTGTTGGACATCGACCGTAAAGGTTCGCACAGTGCCTGTCACTTCGGCAGTTTCCGCAATAATATTAAAGTTCTGCCCCGCATGGATCGTGCCACAGGTCACTACAACTGGTTCAAATGCAGCCACCCGTCGTGAGACGATGGTCTGAAGGTTTACCACCGTCTGAGCCGCAATGAGCACCGCGTCTTTGGTTTGTTGGGGCTGCGAGCCATGTCCCCCAACCCCTGTGATATGGACGGTAAAAATGTCGGCATTCGCCATAAAGGGTCCGGGTTGAACGGCTACCGTGCCTACGGGCAATTCCGCCCCGACATGCAATCCATAGACCTCATCAACACCTTCTAATGCACCTTGCTCAATCAGTTTGAGCGCACCACCCGGTGGTTTCTCCTCGGCCGGTTGAAACAGCATGCGCACGGTGCCCGCAAAATTTCGTCCGCGGCTTAAGCGTTCAGCCAATCCCAAGGCTATGGCCATGTGGGCATCGTGACCGCAGGCGTGCATTACGCCAGGATGCTCGGAACTGAAGGGAAGTCCGGTGGCTTCTGCCAACGGCAGTCCATCCATATCTGCCCGCACCGCATACATTTTGCCGGGCGTCCCCGAGTCAATGTCCACCACAATACCCGTGTCACCAACCCGACGGGGCTCCAGCCCCAAGTCCCTGAGCTTTTGCCATAGATAATCATGCGTCTTATACTCTAAAAATCCCAACTCGGGAATACGGTGCAAGTCTCGCCGGTACCCGATCACCCTGTCCTGCCACGTCATCCCTGTCCCCCCTCTAATCATATGTCGTATCCGCCATCGGCTTAGATAATCCGATGGCCTAAGGCCGAAGCAATGAGATTGGCCGCTAGACGGCCGGTTCGATTATGTTCGTCTAAAATCGGATTAACTTCAACCATTTCCATCGACGTGAGTACGTCGCCTTCCGCCAATAGTTCCAAAGCCAGATGGGCTTCCCGATCGGTGAGTCCCCCATTGAACGGCGTTCCCGATCCCGGCGCGTACAGGGGATCGAGCGCGTCAATGTCAAAGCTTAGGTGGACCCCATCCGTCCCCTGGGTCAAAATATCCATAGCCCGGGCCATGACTTCGCGCATGCCATAGCGGTCGACTTCATGCATGGAGAATACGGTGACGCTGCTCTGACGCAAGGCCTCTGCCTCAGCGGGATCGAGCGTGCGCACGCCCACGTAGACAATCTTGGCTTCATCTACGTAATGCCCCTTAAACGGCACCGCCAAATCGGTCTGATCACGTCCGCAAGCCACGGCGACAGGCATGCCGTGGACATTGCCGGAAGGTGATGTCTTCTCGGTATTAAAGTCACCATGGGCATCAAACCACAACAAGCCAATCTTGGACCATACACGCAGTAGACCGGCTATTGTGCCCATGGCGATCGAGTGATCACCGCCGAGCACCAGCGGAAATTGCCCTTCTCCCGCCAATTTTTCGATCGTACGAGCCAACACCCGATTCACTTTCACAATTTCATCTAAGTATTTGGCCTGGGGATTGGCCGACTGGCGACTTTCCGGTACCGGAACGGCAATATTCCCCAGATCGTTTACGGTGTGCCCCGCTTGGCGCAGCTTGTCGTGAAGACCCGCGTAGCGGATGGCACTGGGACCCATGTCTACACCGCGCCGATCGGCACCATAGTCTAAGGGCACACCGATTACGCTGATTTGTTTTGGTGTCATGGTGATCTCCTTTCAGGTACTTGTCTCACATTATACCCTCATCCGCCCTGAGCCTCACCGCACCAATAAATCGGTGGGGGGTGGTGCGTCGAGCATTCCGGGCGGCCACCGCCCTTTCACGAGCCATCGTTCCATTCCCACAAAAATGTACCAGGTCAATTCGTCTTGATAGGCTGACGTCATGAGTAAACGCTCTTCGTGGGGGTTCGTCACGTATCCAATTTCCACATTGATAGCGGGTATATGCGCGTGCTTAAGAACATACTGGTTAATTCGCTTGACGTCCCGATGACTATGGGTAAAAAACTGCAGCTCCTCCTGGACGTCGTGCGCTAGATGAAAGCTTGCCGATCCCTCCCAAAAAAAGGTTTGGGGGTTTTTAAATGCCGCCGGTCCAGAATTGCAGTGGATATCGATTAAGACATCCGCGTGTTGCGCGTTAATCCAATGGGAACGTTCGTACACGCGATATTTACGAGTGGCTGGAATCGCCCTGGGATGATTCCAAGTCATCAAGACCCGGGCACCAGCCATTTTGAGCCAAGTTCGCAACTTTAACGCGACTTCTAAATTAATTGTCGCCTCAATAACGTTTTTCCCACGAGCACCCGGATCCCATCCCCCGTGTCCCGGATCGATAATGACGGTACGCCCGCGCAATAGATCACCCGCTATGGGGGGGAGTTGCGCATTCCTGTTAGAGGACGACTCACTTTGCACCGTAGAAACCAATAGGAAAGACCCGACCAGTAAGGTTAAGGCCAGGGTCCCCAAGATTTTGGACAAGTGCGCGCGACGGTGGAACATCCTCGTCCCCTCTTTTCCTCTATGAGGGGTATGAATGTAACGCGCGCTTCATGCAGAGATTTACTAAACGGATCGCGTGTGCGGCCTAAGATCGGTCCCCCTCGGTATCGGTGTCATCATTATGGCGAGTTCCGGTGGCCAGGCTTCATGTCCTAACTTCATCCCCGTTAAATTTCATTTAACTTGTGATACAGTGGGTCCACGGAGGTGGAGCCGTGGTTGGCAAGAAGATTCGCGACCTGCGTAAAAGACTTGGCATCACCCAAGAACAATTGGCAGGCCCCGAATTAACCAAGAGTTATGTGAGTCAAGTCGAATTAGGCCGCGTTCGTCCGTCTCGGAAGGCGCTCGAAATGATGGCCCAAAGGCTCGGCAAACCGCTCGGTTATTTTCTTGATAACGACGACGATATCCGAACCGTCACTGTGCTTTTGCAAGCCTCCGAGGCGCTATTGATCAGCCGGCGCGTCGACGAAGCCCTGGTGGGTTTGACCGAAGCGCAATATTTGGCGGAACGCATTGGCCGAGATGATATACTCGCTCAAATCGACACAACCATGGGGCGCCTCGCTCTGGCCCAATCTAACCCGCTTAAGGCGATTGACCACTTAAAGCATGCCTTAGACCATCTGTCACCCACGGACGACGCCGCCCAGATCGTTCGGATCGCCGCTCACATCGGTCGGGCATCCCAAGAAGCCGATCTATTTCACGACGCTGTCACCTACTACCAGATAAGCGTCAAGACAGCCCGCACCCAATCCAATCCCGCCCTCAAAGTAGATGCGCTCATGGAATATGGGGACTTTTGCGCACGCGAACATCACTGGCAGTCGGCCTTGATCCTCTACCAAGAAGCAGAAGCTTTCCTGGACACCAGTGCGGCCGACACGACGGCCCTGTCGGTTCGGATGGCAGTGGCTCAATGTCATCTCGGGAATTTTGAAAGCGCCCGCCCTGCCGTCATTGAAGGCGTCACGTCTTGGGACAGGCTTCCCCAAGGCTCAGTGGACAAAAAATGCCGATTAGGACGTGATCTGGCAGAATGCCTGATTCGCTTAAATGAGCTCCAACAAGCGCAGCGCATACTGGATGAAACGCTCACCCTGGCGCTGTCGCAGTCCACCCGCGACATGTTGCCCGACATATTGCATACCGTCTTAGTATGGTGTCGTGCGTCGTCGGATTCAAAAGCCATCTCCCAGTATTTGGACCTCATTGAGCATAGGCCCGATTCGCCCCGGCTTGACGCCGTCAAGGCGGATGCCTACGTCCTCTTAGCGGAGCACTGCCCTAATCTGTCTCAACGAGTCGAATACTTGGGTCAGGCGCTGCATTGCATCCCAAATGATCCCAATCTGCTTCTTAAACGCGCCGTGGCTCAGGCGCAGGGCCAGGATAAGGCAGCGCTTCGGCACTTATGGACCCTCATGACCGAAAGCCGCATGCCCGAAATCGTCCCTCTATCATTTCCCCGATAAAAAAAGCCCCTGTTTAAGGGGCGCGACACCACTAACGCTTAGAAAACTGAGGAGCCTTGCGCGCTTTTTTAAGACCATACTTGCGGCGTTCTTTAACCCTCGCATCCCGGGTGAGAAAACCGTGTTGCTTTAACCCGCGTCGAAAGTTCGGGTCCACCCCTAAAAGTGCGCGCGCAATCCCATGGCGCACAGCACCTGCCTGACCCGTCAGGCCTCCGCCTTGAACTCTGACCAACACGTCAAAACGCCCCTCCGCCTCGGAGGTCTTTAGCGGGCTCACGATGGCCGTACGCAAAGTCAACACCGGAAAATAGTCCTCAAATTCACGACCGTTAATTTTGATGCGTCCGCTACCTGGTACTAGCCGGACTCGAGCTACCGCATTCTTACGGCGCCCAGTGCCCCAGAACTGCACCACTGCCATTAACTCATAACCTCCCACTGTTCCGGCTGTTGCGCCGCGTGCGGGTGCTCCGACCCTCGATACACCTTAAGCTTCTTAAACATGGCTCGACCCAAACGATTATGCGGCAGCATGCCACGTATGGCCTTTTCAACAACAAAATCAGGCTTTTTGGCCATGAGTTGCCGATAGATGGTCCGCTTTAAGCCACCCTCATATCCTGAATGATGAAAATAAATCTTTTGGTCAAGTTTTCGACCGGTTAAGGCCACCTGTTCGGCATTAATGACTATGACATAGTCACCCGTGTCAATATGTGGCGTATAAATGGGCTTATGCTTCCCACGCAACAACGTGGCTGCCAGGGCCGCCACCCGGCCCAAAGGCTTTCCTTTAGCATCGATGACATACCACTTGCGAGTCACGTCAGCAGGACGAGCCATATACGTGGACATGCGCGAACTTCCTCTCCAGCAAATTGGCGTCGAACATTCTCCCGGCACCCAAACAAAAATATTCTAGCGGTTCCAAAGAGAGCTGTCAAGCAGCGAAATGGACGGCAGGCGCCCCTTAGCTCGCCTTTGGCGGGTCCTCCCAGTGCTCCATTTTAATGTGCCCATAGAAATCTAGCCACCCCATAAACGACTGGGAACAACTGAGGCAAGTGCGGAACGGCCGCCCTGGAAATTTGTCACGGGCAAACGATTCATCCGCTTCGGACGCCAAGGCACCATTGACCGCAATCCGCAACAAGGCCAGTCCGCTTTGGTAGAGCGCATCACTATAAACCCGGGCATCAACCACAACAAGCGTGACATAGGATTCACGCTCATCGTATACCTGATAGGCACCGAGATAAGGCGGGTCGCTCGCGCGACTCCAACCTACGGATAAATGATGGTGAACCATTTCAGCCAGGCTCGGGCTGGTAAGGGTTGCGTCGACAAGATGATTCACCAAGCGCCGAAGATAATAGGTTCTTAGATGGCTTTGCATAGCGGCTGCCCCCTCGAAATAGAGATCATTAGATAGGTTGTGACTGACCCGGTCTGAACTCTGACCACTCACACGGATAAAGGGCACACCCGATCCTCACAAATATTCGACGAAGTGCGGCTCAGCCGTTATGATCGGATCATGGATAATTCGATGTCGTTATCATTGTTAGACGATTGGCTTATACGCAATTGGAGCGCCTCCCCCGAGGAATATCGCTGGCTCATTTTGCAAACCATGGCCACGGCGGCGTCACGGCGCCAGTGGATTCTAAGTTGGCCTGCTATCGCCGATGGGATCCTATTTGACTTGGGGTGTGGACCGGGTATTGTGTCCCAAGAAATTGCCACCTTAAAGTCCACCGCGGTCGTAGGGTATGATCAGGACCCGCATGCGCTTGAGATCGGTCAGAACATCGACCGACTATGCCGCGGTCCATTCCCTGTAAAATTTCGTCTAGGCAACATTTTAGACGACTTTAATCAGGACCCCGGCGATGGTGCCTGTGTCCGTTTTGTGGCACAGTATGCCGAAAATCTCGGCTGGTTTATGGAGTCTGTCAAAAAGCGCATCAAACCAGGCGGATTTGTGGCTGTCGAAGACATTGACGACGGACTGTTCGTGGAATATCCGGAGCCACCCCAGGCCTGGCAGCACATCGTGGCCGCCTTTCGTAAGCACCAAAGCGGCCGCTTTGGCGATCGCTATGTGGGCCGTAAACTCTGCCAAGCCGGAATTGACGTCGGATTGAAGGTGCTGGAGATGTCGGTAAATCCATCGGCCAGCCAAGGCATGACAGAACGCGACGATCTTTCCGTACAGTTTGACATCGATCGGTTAAAACAAGCCTTACCGTCTCTGATTCAGGCGGGCGCTCTTACCGAAAGAGAGTGGTATGACGGGTTGAGTGAATACCGATCGAGCTTCCCCCGCCGCATTTTTACGTCAAACGCCACGATTCGGGTGTTATTTGAGGTTCCATGAGGAGAACCGGCGGGGTCGGGCTACCCACTGGTGCCACCGCGTGTCTTCAGTCACATTCGGCTCGGTTAGCATGGCTAATTGGTCGGGAGTAATGGGCATCGGCAGCACCGCGTTGAGTCCTGCCACGGCTCCTACCAAGGCCAACGGCAAATGGATTTTCGGCGACCTGTGACGACCACTCTTTTCTGCTACGGCATCAAACAACTGATTGAGCGTAAATCGCTCGGGGCCACCCAACTCCAGAGTGAGTCCCACGGAAGCCTCATCGGTGAGTGCCTGGGCGATGAGAGAAGCCATGTCATCCCGCGCGACCGGCTGAAATTGGGTCATGCCGTCGCCAGGCACGGGAATGCGAGGGAGTTTGCTCAGATTCTGCAACATTTGAAAAAACGGGGGAGTTCCGCCAAAAATAAGCGAGGGACGCACAATGGTGGCCCGAATGGAGGGATGAGCCTTGATTAGCTGTTCGGCCTGCCACTTGGTTCGGTGATACTGGGACGAAGCGCCATTCCGGGTTCCGAGAGCCGACATATGGACCAGACGCGACACACCGCTGGTCTGCATGGATAGCAGCACCCGCTCGGTGATGCCCACATGTAAAGCGTGAAAGGTGATGCCGCGCTGCGGGATTTCCTTAATAATGCCAATCAGGTGAACAACCGCGTCGGCCCCTCCAAAAACCTCATTGAGATCCATGTCGCGGGCGTCCCCTAGGGCCCACCGGACCCCTGGTGGGAAGCCCTTCGGCTGATGTCGGGCGATCCCCGTGACCTGGTGACCCGCCTTTGTGAGATAAGATAGGACGGCTTCACCGACATAACCGCTGGCACCCGTTACGACGACATTCATTCCGGACTCCTTTCCAAGGCCACGCCTACCGACGGCTATAACTATTGATCCGCTTCTGCTCCTTCAGCAATGCGCTCCAAAAGACGCAGCAGAGTTTCAACTTCGTCCGGACTTAACGGCTGCAACAACTGCTGCATTTGCTGATGGCGATCATCCTTAAGGTGTTCCATGCGCTTTTGCCCATCAGGACTCAGGTCGACCCAGACTACTCGTCGATCTTCCCGAGACCGCGTGCGTTCGACCACACCCTGAATCACGAGACGGTCAATAATGCCGGTCGCACCTGCCAAGGAAATTCCGAGATGCTCCGCAATGGCTCCCATGGCCAACGGCCCATCGTGAAACAACATCCGCAGTACCGCAAATTGGCCAAAGGTGAGCGTGTCATCGGGCATGCGGCGCCGCGCCAGTCGGCCAATCCGCGAAAAGATTGCGTCTAATCGATCCAGGACTTGTTCATCGTCTGCCATTGGGTCTCCTCCCGACCAAACATACTCAAGACCGCCAATTCCTAAGCGTGCCTAATATTACCACACCCAAAGCCACATATCGGCTATTTTCCAGCCACCAGCGCCCGGGCAAAGAAGAGGAGATTTGCGGGTCGTTCCGCGACACGCCTGACGTAATAGGCATACCAATCTTCCCCATAAGGCACATAAACCCGGGTGCGGTAGCCCTGGTCGGCCAAACTCTTGAGCAAATTAAACCCGACGCCATACAGCATTTGAAACTCGAAACGATCGCGTGGTACATTGTTCTCGTGAACGAACTTTAAAACCCGCCCAATAAGACGTTCGTCGTGCGTACCGACCGCCGTGTAGTTCCCCAGCTGCATAGATTCCTGCACGAGTCTCACATAATTGTCGTCCACATCTGCCTTGGACGGAAAGGCCACAGACACGGGTTCGCGATAGGCTCCCTTGACGATGCGAAAGTTCTTAGGCGGGTTGGATAGGTATCTTAAGTCATCCACACTACGATATAGATAGGCTTGCAGCACCACTCCGACATTTTCGGGATGCAACGCCTGAACCTTCTCGTAAAGCCTTAAGGTGACATCCGTATAAGGCGAGTCTTCCATATCGATGCGGACGAAATTCTCGTAAAAGGCGGCCTTTTCGACGATTTCGAGCAAATGGGTCCATCCCCATTGTTCGTCCAAAGCCAGACCCATCATGGTCAGCTTTAGCGATACGTTGGCGTTAACCCCACTTTGGTGAATGGCCTCGAGCATGGCTAGATAACTATCTTTCGCCGCCTGCGCTTCTTTTTCATCGCGAACCGCCTCGCCTAAGTGGTCCAGCGTCACCATCACGCCGCTACCATTAATCTCGCGTATGACCTCGATAGCTTCGGTAAGCGTACGCCCCGCGACAAATCGCGATGCCCCGAGTTGCATGCCGTAGCGTGTTAAGGTGCCTTTTACCACCGGATTGCCTGCTAAACCCAGTACTGCTTCGCGAAACATGATCCACCCCTATCCAAAATTAATCCAGTCCAGTGTGAGTCCTTCAGCGGGTGCCAACCAAGACACCTTGCAACCGGGATTCGACAGCCCGGCTTTGAGGACATCTAGCGAGCCATGGGCACCAGCCGCCTGGAGCATTCCGCCGACCATGTGGCGCACCATGCGATAGAGGAATCCATCCCCCACCACTTGGTACCGCCATAGACGGCCATCCTCTTCCATACTCCAGCCACTAGAGCGAATGGTCCGAACCGTCGTCTTGACACCAGAGCCCTCGGTACGGAACGCTTGGAAATCATGCGTCCCCACAAAAAGCGCAGCTCCCTCGACCAGCTTCGACCATACCAACGGGCCCCTAAAGACATGAACCATCCGGTACCACGGAAGATCCGGGGGAAGCGCATCGCGCCAAATGCGGTAGCTATACTGTTTGGCAGTAGCCTGGCGCCTGGGATCCCACCCCAAAGGCACGAAGCCCGCGCCCCGGATTTGAATATCTTTCGGCAGCCGGCCGTTTAGCGCCCGCGCCACCCGGTCGACCGGCATTGGAATCTGCCCATCCCACACCACGACTTGTCCCTGGGCATGCACACCAGAATCTGTGCGACTTGCGCCCACAACGCGACCTTTTCCCATCACTTCGACCAGCACCGATTCCAATACGCCCTGAATGGTCGGTCCCTTTTTTTGCTTTACGAATCCATGATAGTCCGTGCCATCATATTGCACAATGAGACAGAGTTGGCGCGGCCCCTGTGGCAAGGCAAACACGGCACCCAAAGTGGATGCCGTGAGAGAGTCTCGCACGATTTTGGCTACACCAATTCCAATATGGCCATGGGAGCCGCATCCCCATGACGATACCCCGTACGCAAAACCCGGGTGTACCCACCCGTGCGTGCCTCATACCGCGGTGCAAGTGTCGTGAATAATTTCGTCACAACATCCTCATCGAGGATGTACGCCAGTGCCTGTCGACGCGCAGATAAATCGCCGCGTTTTCCCAAGGTGATCATGTGCTCGGCCACCCGGTTTACCTCGCGAGCCCGTGTGACCGTGGTTTGGATCCGTTCCTCGCGTAATAGAGACGTAACCAGATTACGCATCATGGCCCGGCGGTGGCCGCCGTTCCGGCCCAGTTTGCGATGATGTCCCGGCATTGTTTTACCCCTTTACCCCTATAGTGTCACGGCCGCCCGCTATTCTTCGGACGGTTTCAATGAAAGCCCCAGACTTAAGAGCTTCTCTTTAACCTCTTCCAAGGATTTCTTGCCTAAATTGCGCACTTTCATCATATCTTCGTCGGTCTTGTTGGTCAGCTCGCCCACGGTATTAATACCGGCCCGCTTCAAACAGTTGAAGGAGCGAACCGATAAATCAAGCTCTTCGATGGGCATCTCCAGCAGACGGTCCCGCTTGTCCTCTTCGCGTTCCACGCCAAGCTCCACACCCGGGACGCCGTCGGTCAGGTTGGCAAACAGGCGCAAATGGTCCGACAGAATTTTCCCACCGCTCGATACCGCTTCTTCCGGCGACATCGAACCATCCGTCCACACCTCCAAGGTGAGACGGTCGTAGTCGGTGATGTGGCCGACACGGGTGTCTTCGACGCGCCAGTTCGCTTTCAGCACGGGGCTGAAGATAGAGTCGACTGGAATCGCCCCAATGGCTTGCTCGGCCCGCTTGTTCTTATCCGCCGGCACATATCCACGCCCTCGCTCAATGGACATTTCCATAGAAAGACGGGAACCTTCGTCCACGTAAGCAATGTGCTGCGACGGATCGAGTACATCCACATCCGCATCAGCCAAAATGTCTTGCGCCGTGACCTCCGACGGCCCTTGCTTGTCAATGCGCAACATTTTCGGCCCTTCCGACCAAGACTTCAACGCGAGACGCTTCAGGTTCAGAATGATATCCGCCGTATCTTCCAGGACGCCCGGAATGACCGAAAATTCATGAAGAACGCCCTCGATGCGCACAGAGGTTACCGCTGTCCCGGGAAGCGAAGAAAGTAGAATCCTCCTGAGTGAATTGCCTAATGTGATACCGTAACCTCTGTCCAACGGCTCCACCACAAACTGCCCATAATTGGGCTCACTGCCATCATCTACCCGGCGAATTTCCGGTTTCTCAATTTCGGTCATTCCCCCAGCCCGCGTTAGCAGGCCTTGCCCCCTTTCCGTAACTCCCAACATTGAGCAACTATCGAGAATACCACTCGACGATTAGCTGCTCTTGCACCGGTGCATCAATTTCATCGCGGTTGGGCATTCGAAGCACCGTGCCACGCAAGGCCTCCGAGTTCACTTCCAGCCAAGCAGGAACCAGTCGTGATGTGACCTCAGCCATCTGCTTGAACCGGGGCTTTTGCCGACTCGATTCGCGCACTTCGATAACGTCACCCGGCTTAACAGAGAACGAGGGAATGTTTACCCGCCGTCCATTGACCTGAAAGTGATTGTGTCGCACCAATTGACGAGCTTCCGGCCGCGAAGCGGCCAGTCCCAGACGATACACCACGTTGTCTAGCCGACGCTCTAACGTCTGGAGCAACACTTCACCGGTGACGCCCTGCTTTTTTCTCGCAGCCTTATCAAAGTACCGGGCAAATTGGCCCTCCATGACCCCGTAGGTCCGGCGTGCCTTTTGCTTTTCTCGCATCTGTACCCCGTACTCAGAAAGTTTACGGCGCCCTAGTCCATGCTGGCCCGGCGGTACTGGCCTACGCGTCACGGGACACTTATCGGTAAAGCACTTTTCACCCTTTAAATAAAGCTTGGTTCCTTCCCGTCGGCACAGCTTGCAAACGGGTCCGGTATAACGTGCCATTGTTGCGCCTCCTTCCTTTCTGTGTGTTAAACCCGACGCCGCTTGGGCGGCCGGCATCCGTTGTGCGGTATGGGCGTGACGTCCTTAATCATACTGACTTCAAGACCCGCCGACTGCAAAGACCGTATGGCCGCTTCCCGACCGGATCCCGGTCCTTTCACCAGCACTTCAACTTCTTTTAACCCATATTCCATGGCGCCTTTGGCAGCGGTTTCCGCAGCTAATTGCGCCGCAAATGGGGTACTCTTGCGAGAACCCTTGAATCCCGACTGACCCGACGAGGCCCATGACAGGGTGTTGCCCTGAGGGTCCGTAATCGTAACGATGGTGTTGTTGAACGTCGAGCGAATATGCGCCACTCCCCGATCAACATGCCGCCGATCGCGGCGTTTCGTGCGTGTAGTACGGCGCGCTGGCATAAAGCGATAAACCCCTCCTTTGATATCTTGTGATATCCTTCTGATATTCTTTGATACCTCGTTAGAAATTTCGTGCTATCGCTGCTTCTTTTTCGCACCTACTGTGCGACGCGGTCCCTTTCGGGTGCGTGCGTTGGTCTTGGTGCGCTGACCACGAACCGGCAACCCCCGGCGATGCCTGAGACCTCGGTAAGACCCGATGTCACTAAGTCGCTTGATGTTCATTTGCACCTCACGACGCAAGTCCCCTTCAACCCGCCACTCGCGGTCGATAATCTCGCGAATGCGTATGACTTCTTCTTCTGTCAGATCGCGTACACGAGTGTCCGGATCCACTTGGCTTTGGGCTAAAATCTTTCTGGCCCCCGGCCATCCAATTCCATAGATATACGGTAAAGCGGCTTCTACCCGCTTGTCCCGAGGCAAATCAATACCAGAAATACGAGCCACTCAATATCCTCCTTACAAGCCGGATGCGGCTTATCCTTGAGTTTGCTTATGCTTGGGATTCTCGCAAATGACCATGACTCGGCCGTGGCGTTTAATCACCTTGCACTTCTCGCAAATCGGCTTCACCGATGCGCGAACCTTCATGGGTATCCAACCTCCTCATGTTCCCATTCACTCCAAGGATTTAGCTCCTAGAGGCGGATAATACTGCGGGCCCCCAATTACTTGAAGCGATAGGTTATGCGGCCGCGCGTCAAATCGTAGGGCGACAACTGCACCGTCACCTTGTCGCCAGGTAAGATCTTAATAAAGTGCATTCGAATCTTCCCCGACACGTGGGCCAAAACCTTATGACCATTCGATAATTCCACGCGGAACATCGCATTGGGCAACGGCTCGACTACAGTGCCCTCGACTTCGATCGCGTCTTCCTTGGCCAAACCTTCCCCCCCTTTACAGCGCAATGTTTCCTGCACTGACAATTTTGCCCAAACGACCCCGACAGTATCCTGAGCAGTATCCGATCCATTATACCCGATTTCTCAAGAAATTGCAGTGAGAATTTCCGGGCCATCTTCACCGATGAATACGGTGTGTTCAAAATGACAGGACAGGCTATGATCGCGCGTCGTCACCGTCCATCCATCCTCTCCCAGGTCCACCCGAAAATCACCGCGATTGACCATAGGTTCTATGGCGATGGCTAGCCCCGGCTTAATTAAGAGACCGCGACCCGGAACTCCGTAATTCGGAACTTGGGGCTCCTCATGCATCTGGCGTCCAATCCCGTGGCCCACAAAATCACGCACCACGCTAAATCCATGCGCCTCCACGTGTTGCTGGACGGCCGCCGACACATCCCCGAGCCTCGCGCCAGGTTGCGCCACTTTAATGGCCTGGTACAATGCTTCTTCGGTCACCGACAAGAGTTCATCGGCCACTGCATCCGGTGCGTTCCCCACAAACATGCTAAACGCCGCATCACCCACAAACCCGTCCACCGTCGCCCCCAAGTCAATACTCACCAGGTCGCCCTCGCGAATCATTCGGTTTCCGGGAATGCCATGCACCACCTCATCGTTGATAGAGACGCACACGCTCGACGGATAGCCTTGATAGCCTTTGAACACCGGTGTACCGCCACGCTTTCGGATCTCGCGATCTGCCACGACATCAATCTCACGCGTGGCCAGCCCCGCTCGAACGGTATGCCGGAGCACGTCCAAGACTTCGGCCACGACCTGGCCGGCCCGCCGCATCTTATCCCGCTCCCGGGCGGACTTTAACTCAATCACGAGCCTTCACCAAACGTTCCTCTAGCCGCTCGGTCACGCTGTCTACCGGAAGTTCCGCGTCAATGGTGTGCAGTAATCCCTGCTTCGTATAAAAGTCGACCAACGGCGCGGTTTCATGGTCGTACACGGCCATGCGCGTCTTAACGGTCGCCTCGCTATCATCCGCTCGCTGCACCAACGCGCCACCGCAGACATCACAGAGTTCCGACACTTTCGGCGGATGGGTCCGGAGATGATACAGCGCACCACATTGGCTACAGGTGCGGCGACCGGTGATGCGGTCCATTACAGTCGCCAGGCTTACTTTGAAGTACAACACGGCCTTCAACCGTCGATCCATCTCGGATAGCATTAGAGTCAGGTGCTGCCCTTGCGCCAAATTGCGCGGAAAGCCGTCCAACACGAATCCCGCAACCGCATCGGCCTGTTCGAGCCGGTCTTTCACCATCGCTTCCGTCACGTCGTCCGGCACCAAAGTCCCTTGGTCCATGTACGTTTTAGCGAGCTGCCCTAGTTCTGTAGACTGGCCGAGATGCATGCGGAACAGATCTCCGGTCGACACATGCGGCACATCAAACCGCTGGCACAGCCGCTTGGCTTGAGTACCTTTCCCTGACCCAGGAGGCCCCAGTAGCACCAGTTCCATCCGGGAATCCCCCCTATTTCATAAATCCCTGGTATTGCCGCATCACCATCTGAGCCTGCATCTGCTTGAGCATATCGAGTGACACGCCCACCACGATCAAAAGCGAAGTGCCGCCAAAATATAGATTAATGCTAGGTCCCATGGCAATGCTGACAATACTCGGCAAAATCGCCACCAATCCCAAGAACACGGCTCCGACTGAGGTCAGCCGGCCGCTCACTTTGGCCAAATAGTCGGCAGTCGGCTTACCCGGGCGAATGCCGGGAATGTGTCCTCCGGCCTTTTTAAGATTGTCGGCCACATCATCCACCTTAAAGACCACCTGGGTGTAGAAAAACGTAAAGAGGACCACCAGGAAAAACTCGATCACAATGTATAGGGGTGAACGGAAATTAAAATAGTGCGTAAAGACCGTCACCCAATTGCCATGAAAGAACTGGGAAATTGTAAATGGCAAAATCAGCAACGAAATCGCAAAAATGACCGGGATGACGCCCGCTTGATTGACGCGTATGGGTAGATGAGTGTTCTGACCCTGATAGATGCGACGTCCTACGACCCTTTTGGGATACTGAACCGGGATCTTCCGCTGGCCCTCATTCACGTACACCACCGCCGCAATAATAATGAGGGCGATGACAAGAAAGATAATAAGCTTGGGAACAGTCAAAATTCCCGCCGTAATATACTTCGCCAGGGTCTCGACTCCATACGGCAACCGCGACACGATGCCGAACATCACCAACAGCGAGATCCCATTGCCGATGCCCCGCTCCGACAATCGCTCACCAATCCACATCAAAAAGGTCGAGCCGGTCAATAGCATGAAAGCCGTAAAAAAGAGCATCCAGACGGTGTGATGGACAAACACCGATTGACCGCTGGCCGAGGTGTAACGGTACAGGTAGTAAGAAATACCCACCGCTTGCAAGAATCCCAGTCCCAAAGACAGCCAGCGCGTCCAGCGCGTAATTTTCTTTTGACCGTCTTCGCCCTCTTTAGACCATTCCTCCACTTGCGGAATAACCACCGTCATTAACTGCATAATAATGCTGGCGTTAATATACGGAATGATGCTGAGGGCAAACACGGACAACGTCGCGGTCGCGCCGCCGCTAAAAAGGTTGAGCAGCGCGAAGATACTGGCACCCGCCCCACTCTTAAACAACTTCTGGATGACAGCGGCATCCACACCGGGAATGGGTACGTGCACGCCTAGTCGAAATACAACGAGCATGGCCAACGTAAACAAAAGGCGCTTGGCCAGCTGCGAATTCCGAAATACGCCTAAGGCCGCATTTTGTGCCACCTAAACCACCTCAGCCCGTCCCGAAGCCGCCTCAATCTTGTGTTTGGCCGACTGGGAAAAGGCGTTGGCTTGTACCACCAGGGCTCGGGAGAGATCCCCGGTACCCAGTATCTTTACTGGAAGGTTCCGTCTCACCAACCGATGCTTTTTGAGTAGATCAACGGTGACCACCGTGTCGGGGTCAAATCGGTTTAATGCCTCGACATTGACCACTTCAAATTCGACCCGAAAAGGATTCTTAAATCCTCGCTTGGGCAACCGACGCTGTAATGGCATCTGCCCACCCTCAAATCCGGGGCGAATACTCCCGCCCGCGCGGGCTTTCTGTCCTTTATGCCCCCGTCCGGCGGTCTTGCCGAGACCCGACCCGAGTCCCCGACCGCGCCGCGTCTTTTTTTGGTGCGAACCCGCTTTGGGCCTTAACTCGTGCACGCGCATTTATTCGCTTCCTTCCTCATCGTCGTCAATCGCTTCGACGCGGACCAAGTGACGCACTTTGTGCACCATACCGCGGATCGAAGCATTATCGTCATGCTCGACGGTCCGCCACATCTTTCCTAACCCCAACGACTTCACGGTATCTTTTTGATCTTTGGCGTAGCCAATGGGACTTTTGACCAGGGTAATCCGAATCTTAGCCATGATGCGCGCCTCCCAGCACCTCGGCGATCGACAGTCCGCGAAGCTTCGCCACGTGGCGGGCGCTCTTCAATTGCCGTAGGCCATCCATCGTGGCGGCCACGACATTGTTAGGATTGGCCGTACCCAGCGATTTGGTCAGCACGTCGCGCACCCCCGCGGCTTCCAATACCGCTCGGACTGGCCCGCCGGCAATCACTCCGGTACCTTCCGCAGCCGGCTTTAACAACACCCGACCGGCCCCAAACCGCCCGATCACTTGATGGGGAATAGTCGTGCCTAAGCGCGGCACCATCACGAGATGTTTCTTGGCGTCTTCAATACCCTTTCGAATCGCTTCCGGGATTTCAGCGGCCTTTCCCAGGCCGACACCCACCTTACCGGCTTCGTCACCCACGACAACCAAAGCGGAAAAGCTGAAGCGACGCCCTCCTTTGACAACTTTGGCCACCCGATTGATAGCCACCACTTTTTCCTTATACTCTCCCTCGCGCCGATCGGCGCCAGGCTGCGATTGCCCGCGTGCCATAATGGCCCCCCTCGTTTAAAATTCCAGCCCGGCGTCGCGGGCCGCGTCGGCAAGTGCCTTGACCCGTCCGTGATACCGGTACCCACCCCGGTCAAATACCACCTGTTTAACCCCTTTTGCCAGGGCCCGCTCCGCCACGAGCCGACCGACGATGGAGGCTTTGGCTACCGTTAAACGGCCACTTTCCGCCTTTAATGCCGGTTCCAGGGTCGATGCCGCTGCAATGGTATGTCCTTTGGTGTCGTCAATAATCTGGGCGTACATGTTCAAATTGGATCGAAAGACATTAAGGCGCGGACGCTCAGGCGTACCGTGCACCTTAGCACGGATCCGATAATGTCGCTTTTGACGCGCCGCGTTCCTGTCAAATCGCTTGTACACGCCTAATCCCTCACTTCTTTCCGGTCTTGCCGACCTTGCGGCGAATGCGTTCGCCTTTGTAATGAATACCCTTGCCTTTGTAGGGCTCCGGGGGCCGAACCCCGCGGATCTTCGCGGCCGTTTCTCCCACCGCTTCACGATCATGCCCCTTCACCAACACATTCGTAGGGTTGGGCACGTCAAACTGAATGCCCGAAGGCGGATCAATGTGGACGGGGTGCGAAAATCCCACGGTGAGCACCAACCGTTCTCCCTGCTTCGAAGCGCGATACCCCACGCCTGCCAGTTCCAAGTGTTTCTCGAAACCTTTGGAGACCCCTTCCACCATATTGGCAATCAAGGTTCTCGATAATCCCCATTGGGCTTTAGCCATTCCACTCTCGTTGGCGGGACCCACCCGGATTTCCTTTTCGTCCCGGGTGATGGTCACCTCAGGCCTTAGGGTTCTCTCCAAAGTGCCTTTCCCGCCCTTGACGCGTACCGTTTGACCATCCACCACGACTTCTACACCGGCTGGAATCGCAATCGGTTGCTTACCTATCCGAGACATTTGCCCTTTCCCCCCTAGCCGCCCATTCTACCACACATAGCACAGGACTTCGCCACCAACATGCTCTTGGCGTGCCCGTTTTTCAGTCATAATTCCACGCGAGGTCGACAGCACGGCCATGCCGAGACCGCCTAGGACCCGGGGTAGCTGATCATGACCCGCATAAACCCTCAGGCCGGGCCGACTTATGCGCTTAAGCCCGCTGATGACGCGCTCGCGATTGTTGCCATACTTTAAAGAAAGCCGCAAAACCCCTTGCTTGCCGTCTTCCATCCACTCGTAATCCCGAATGTAGCCCTCTTCTTTGAGAATCTCGGCCAATGCGCGCTTCATCCGGGAGGATGGAATGTCCACCACATCACGGTAGACAATATTCGCGTTACGTATGCGAGTCAACATGTCCGCAATTGGATCTGTCACGACGATCCCCCTTTCTCTCTACCAACTAGCTTTTCTCACACCGGGGATAGCCCCTTGGTGTGCCAACTCTCGAAAACATAGCCGACACAACCCGAAATCCCTTAAATACCCGTGGGGGCGCCCGCAGAGTTGGCAACGATGATACTTGCGCACGTGATACTTGGGCTTGCGCTTGGCTTTGGCAATCAATGACTTTTTGGCCATAATCGACCTCCTTTCAATGGATTAACGGTGCCGCTGCAAGGGCATGCCCAACATCGTAAGCAGGACTTGGGCTTCTTCATCCGTGTCAGCCGTCGTAACCAAGGTCACGTCCATGCCACGCATTTTGTCGACCTGGTCATAATCAATCTCAGGAAAAATTAGCTGCTCCTTGATACCCAAGGTGTAGCCGCCGCGTCCATCAAATCCCCGGGAGGACAGCCCGCGAAAGTCGCGTACACGAGGCAGCGCGACATAAAAAAGCTTCTCCAGGAAATCATACATGCGCTGACCTCTCAGCGTCACTTTAGCCCCAATCGGCATGCCCTCGCGAATTTTGAAACTCGCAATCGATTTTTTCGCGCGGGTGACCAGCGGCTTTTGGCCGGTAATCGTCGTGAGATTTCCCACCGCCGCATCTAACGCTTTAGAATTGCCCACCGCATCACCGATGCCCATGTTCACCACAATCTTGGCTACCTTGGGCACCTGCAGGAGATTCTGGTAATGAAATCGCTCCATCAGCGCCGGAACGACCTCGGTTTGATATCGCTCTTTCAAGGCCGACTCAATTGCCATCGTCTTATTGTTCCTTTCCAATCTTAATCAAGCGTCGCGCCGCAGTGCTTACAAGTTCGGACTTTTTTCCCACTGTCCAAAAATTTATGGGCAATGCGGGTGGTCCTTTTGCACGAGGTGCACACCTTCATCACGTTGGAGACGTGAATAGGTGCCTCCTTGGTAATGATGCCCCCGTCCGGGTTGGCCGCACTGGGGCGTTGATGGCGCTTCACCAGGTTCACCTTTTCCACCACAACCCGGTTCTCCTTGGGAATCGATAGAATAATGTGGCCCTCTTTGCCTTTGTCGCGACCCGCCATGACCTTGACCAGGTCACCTTTCCTGACGTGCACCGTGTTCCCCCCTTTATCTAAAGAACTTCCGGGGCCAAAGAAACAATCTTCATATAGTCCCGCTCTCGGAGTTCTCGCGCAACCGGCCCAAAAATGCGGGTGCCACGCGGTTCCTTCTCTTCTCCCCGTAAAATCACCGCAGCATTTTCATCAAACTTGATGTGGGACCCATCATTGCGACGACACCCGGTTTTGGTGCGCACAATGACGGCCTTCACCACATCTCCCTTTTTGACCACGCCCCCGGGCGCAGCCGACTTGACCGATGCGACAATGACATCGCCGATGTTGCCGTACTTGCGATACGACCCGCCCAACACTCGAATGCACATCAACTCTTTAGCACCGGTATTGTCAGCCACCGCCAAACGCGTCTGCGGTTGGATCATGGGTCACCCTCCTCTCTCGTCTCTCTTGGTTAACTTTGCTGATGACCCATAATCTCAATGACACGCCAGTTCTTCTCTTTGGAGATCGGCCGGGTCTCCTCAATCCGCACGCGATCGCCGGTTTTGCACCGATTTTGCTCGTCATGGGCCTTATAACGCTTGGTCCGACGCATTCGACGCCCATAAAGGGGGTGTTTCACTAAGGACTCCACCGCCACCACCACGGTTTTGTTCATCTTGTCGCTCACCACTACGCCTTCGCGTACCTTTCTTTTACCGCTATTCACGTCGTTCATCTTCGTCCCCCCCTATCGTACGTTCTCTTGGAGCTCCCGCTCGCGCAGGATAGTATGCACCCGGGCAATATCCTTTTTGACTTGACGGATGCGCATGGGGTTCTCCAATTGGGCGGTGGCCAATTGGAAGCGAAGACGGAAGAGCTGTTCTTTCAGCGACTTGAGCTGAGCCTGGAGTTCGTCGCCGCTCATCTCTCGCAGTTCCCTAGGCTTCATGGACACTCTCTCCTGACTGTTCCCGTTTAACAAATCGGGTCTTAATGGGCAGCTTGTGCTGAGCCAGACGCATGGCCTCCCGGGCCACCTCCTCGGGGACACCGGACAACTCAAACATGATGCGGTCCGGCTTCACCACGGCGACCCAATACTCCACATTGCCTTTTCCAGATCCCTGACGCGTTTCCGCCGGCTTTTTGGTCACTGGCTTATCCGGGAATATGGTGATCCACACCTTACCTCCGCGGCGAATGTACCGGGTTAAGGCGACGCGGGCCGCTTCAATTTGGCGGTCGGTAATCCAGGCGGGTTCCAATGCCTGAAGCCCATACTCCCCAAAACTGAGCGTGTTGCCCCGGTGGGCCCGCCCCTTCATCCGACCCCGGTGCATCTTGCGATACTTGGTCCGTTTAGGTTGCAGCACCTTAACGTCCTCCTTCCGATCCGGCTAACGGCCGCCCTACCCGGCCCGGCAAAACCTGACCCTTGTACACCCAGACCTTCACCCCAATGATGCCATAGGTGGTGTGTGCCTCGGCAAACCCGTAATCAATATCCGCTCTCAGCGTGTGCAGAGGAATCGAACCTTCCCAGGTCCATTCACGCCGGGCAATTTCAGCACCGCCCAACCGCCCCGACACCATAATTTTGATGCCTTTGGCGTTTTGACGCATGGCCCGCCCCACTGCCTGCTTCATGGCCCGCTTAAACGCAATCCGCTTTTCAAGCTGACTGGCCACTGATTCAGCCACCAGTTGCGCGTCGGTCTCAGGCGACTTCACCTCGACGATGTTGAGGTTTACCTGCTTTTTGGTCAGTCGGTCCAAGTCTTTAGTCAACTGACTGACCCCGGTGCCACCTTTGCCAATAACCATGCCCGGCTTCCCCGTGTGCACGGTAATCTTCAATTTGTTGGACTGACCCCGTTCAATCTCGATCCGCGAAATCCCGGCGTTGTAATGGCGCTTTTTGACATACCGGCGAATCGCATAGTCCTCCCCTAATAGCCCCGGGGTTGTCTTTTTGGTACCATACCAACGCGAGTCCCAGGTCTTCACAATACCAAGTCTGAGTCCCTTAGGATGTATCTTTTGCCCCATATTCTCCCCCCTAACTGCTGTGCCGTGGTCTGAGGACCACGGAAATATGACTGGTGCGCTTCAAAATGGCAAACGCCTGCCCGCGGCTTCTCGGATGAATTCGTTTCAGAATGGGTCCCCCGTCTACCCAGATCTCCGCGACGTATAAATCTCGGGCATCCAGGTCATGGTTGTTTTGCGCGTTGGCGGCCGCGCTGTGAATCAGTTTGGCAATGACCTTCGAGGCGCGTTTTGGTGTATGCCGCAAGATGGCCTCGGCATCGCGGATATTTTTGCCACGCACCAGGTCCACGACAATACGAACCTTGCGGGGGGCAATGCGGACATGGCGCACGTGCGCCTTGGCTTCCGATATTTCTGGCATGTCGCCTTCCCCCCCTATCGCATGCCGGTCGAGCGCTCGGATTTGTCTGCGTGTCCCTTAAACGTACGGGTAGGCGCAAACTCACCTAGCTTGTGACCGACCATTTCTTCACTGATATAGATGGGGACGTGTCGTCGCCCATCGTGGACCGCAATCGTGTGTCCGACCATATCGGGTATGACGGTCGACGCCCGAGACCAGGTGCGAATCACTTTCTTTTCACGCCGCTCGTTTTGCCCCTGAACTTTTTTCAAGAGGCTTTCTTGGACGTAAGGTCCCTTCTTTACTGAACGACCCATAGTTGCCTCCTCACGATCGCCGTCGGACAATGAGCCGGTCCGAGGCCTTCCGCTTTTTACGCGTTTTCTTCCCTAATGCGGGCTTACCCCACGGCGTGACCGGGTGCTTGCGGCCAATCGGCGCTTTACCCTCACCGCCTCCATGGGGGTGATCCACGGGGTTCATCACCGAGCCCCGCACGGTAGGTCGCCGCCCCGCCCAACGATTACGCCCGGCCTTGCCGATCGTGATGTTTTCATGCTCAATATTGCCAACCTGCCCCACCGTGGCCATGCACTGCACCGGCACCCGTCTGAGTTCGCCCGATGGCAATCGCAACAAGGCATACCGCCCCTCTTTGGCAGCCAGTTGGGCCGATGTCCCGGCCGAGCGGGCCAATTGAGCTCCACGCCCCGGATGCATTTCTACGGCGTGAACCACGGTGCCCACGGGAATATCTTTCAGGGAAAGGGCATTACCGGGCTTTATGTCTGCGGTCGGGCCGGCGACGACGGCATCACCCACCTTCAATCCCAATGGCGCCAAAATGTAAACCTTTTGACCGTCTTGATATTCAAGCAAGGCGATTCTCGCCGTCCGAAAAGGGTCGTACTCAATAGCGATGACCTGAGCCGGAATGTCCAGCTTCTGCCGTTTAAAGTCAATCACCCGATACACGCGTTTGGTCCCGCCACCCCGATGCCGCACCGTAATGCGCCCGTGATGATTCCGGCCAGCCTTTCGGTGTATGCCTTCGGTCAAGGATTTTTCGGGACGCTTTTTCGTGATTTCCTCGAATGTCGAGACGGTCATCTGCCGAACTCCGGGGGAGGTCGGTTTCATTTTGCGTACTGGCATGGCTCCTCCTCCTTCGTCTACACGCCTTCAAACAATTCGATAGTTTCTCCCGGCGCCAAAGTCACAATAGCCTTCTTCCGGTCTGGAGTCTTTCCCACCGAGTACCCGCGCCGTTTGGTCTTGCCGGGCACCCACATGGTGTTCACCCGAGTCACCCGAACCTTGAAGATCTCCTCGACCGCCCGTCGTATTTGCACTTTGTTAGCCCGACCATCGACTTCAAAAGTGTACTTGTTGTATGCCATGGCGTCGGTGCTGGCCTCAGTCACAATGGGCCGCTTTAATACGTCATACGGACTCATGCGTTGAACACTCCTTCCAGCGTCTGCACGGCACCTTGGTCCAGCACCAGCCGATGATACTTCAAAAGACTGTAGGCATTAAGACTGTCCGCCGTCGTCGCATGAACATCCTTAAAGTTGCGGACCGACAGCTTTAACAGATGCTCGGGTGCTTTCGTGATAAAGAGCACATTGCGCCCCAGATTGAGGCGGTCCATCGCCTCGGCCATGAGCCGGGTTTTGGCCTGGTTAAGATTCAGACTGTCAATGACCATCAATTCCGCATCGCGCAATTTAGCCGACAGGGCTTGGCGAATGGCGGCCCGGCGCATCTTCCTCGGAAACTTCACACTAAAATCGCGGGGGTGGGGACCAAACACTACACCGCCATGACGCCAATGGGGAGCTCGCGTCGTTCCAGCCCTGGCACGGCCGGTGCCTTTTTGACGCCAAGGTTTTCGGCCGCCACCGCGCACTTCACTGCGGGTCTTGGTCGATGCCCGGCCGGCCCGCTGATTGGCCAAATGTGCCACAACCGCTTGATGCAGGAGTGCCTCGTTCAACGGTGCATTAAACACCCGCTCCGATAGTTCGAGTTCCCCCACCACATCACCGGCCAAGTTATACATATTGACGGTTGGCATTTAAACGGCTCCTTTCCGCTTGCGTATCGATTCTCGCACCATGACCAAGGAGCCCTTCGGTCCGGGAACCGCGCCCTTAATGAGCAAAAGATTTCGGTCGGCGTCCACCCGCACCACCTTGAGGGACAGCGTCGTCACCCGCTTGTGGCCCATTCGCCCCGGCAACTTCCGTCCCGGGTGCACCCGACCGCCGCCGCCCGATGTTCTCGACCCCAATGATCCAACCCGTCGGTGATACTTTGAGCCGTGGGTGGTTGGCCCCCGATGAAATCCCCAGCGTTTAATCACGCCGGCAAAACCCTTGCCTTTGCTGGTGCCGGTTACATCGACCACATCCCCCGGTTCAAAGGCATCTTCCACCTTGACAAACTGACCCGGTTCCAAGGCCGTCGCCCCCGCTAACCGGAATTCTTTGACGTATCGGGCGGGGTTGACGCCCCGCGCCTTATAGTCTTGGCGTTGCTGATAGGCGACTTTGCGGTCCTTGATGGCGCCAACCCCCAGTTGAGCGGCTTCATAACCATCGCGGTCTTGCGTGCGGATACGCATTACCTGGTTGGGCTCCACGTGAAGGACCGTCACCGGCACGGCCCGACCTTCCTCATCAAACACCTGGGTCATCCCCAGCTTGATTCCCATAATCCCCTTCATGATGTCCCCCTGCCTACAGCTTGATCTCGATGTCCACTCCAGCGGGGAGATCCAATCGCATCAGCGCGTTTACGGTTTTTTGGCTCGGATCCATAATGTCGATCAGACGCTTATGGATTCGGCGTTCAAACTGCTCGCGAATGTCCTTTTCCCCGTTTGGCGCGGTCAAGATCGTATAGATGGTCTTTTCCGTCGGTAGCGGGATCGGCCCGGAGACTGCGGCACCGTTGCGCTTGGCAGTCTCCACGATCCGTACCGCAGATTGATCCAACACCTCGTGATCGTAAGCCTTCAGTCGTATGCGAATCTTCTGCTGGGCCACCCTGTTTTCCCCCTGACTCGAATTAGGCCTTAATGGCCGTGACAACACCGGCGCCGACCGTCCGACCGCCTTCGCGGATAGCAAACCGGAGGCCTTCTTCCATGGCAATAGGGGAGATTAGCTCCACTTCCATCTGCACGTTGTCGCCGGGAACCACCATCTCTACGCCTTCCGGAAGGTTGACGACACCAGTCACATCCGTCGTACGGAAATAGAACTGCGGACGATATCCGTTGAAGAACGGGGTATGGCGGCCGCCTTCTTCTTTGGTCAATACATAAACCTCGGCGCTGTATTTGGTGTGCGGCTTAATGGATCCGGGCTTGGCCAGGACTTGGCCCCGCTCCACTTCCTCCTTGTCAACTCCCCGGAGCAAGCACCCAATGTTGTCCCCGGCCACCGCCGTGTCCAATGTCTTGCGGAACATCTCGACCCCCGTGACGACAGATTTTTTGGCGCTCTCGGACAGACCCACAATTTCAATTTCTTCGCCGACCTTGACTTGGCCCCGCTCCACGCGTCCCGTCACCACGGTGCCACGACCGGTAATGGAGTGTGTGTCCTCAACCGGCATCAGAAACGGCTTGTCGGTGTCGCGCTCGGGAGTCGGAATGTATTCGTCCACGGCATCCATCAGTTCCCAAACCTTTCCACACCATTCACAGTCGCGCTTTCCACATCCGCACTCCAAGGCCTTCAACGCCGAACCTGCCACGATGGGAATCTCGTCACCCGGGAACTCATAGCTGGACAAAAGGTCGCGCACTTCAATTTCCACGAGCTCCATCAACTCGGCATCGTCCACCATATCAGCTTTGTTGAGGAAGACCACAATGTTGGGCACTCCGACTTGGCGCGCCAAAAGAATGTGTTCACGGGTCTGAGGCATGGGGCCATCGGCCGCCGATACCACCAAAATCGCGCCATCCATCTGCGCCGCCCCGGTAATCATGTTCTTGACGTAGTCTGCGTGGCCGGGACAGTCGACGTGCGCATAGTGCCGCTTTTCCGTCTCGTACTCCACATGGGCAGTGGCAATGGTAATCCCGCGCTCACGCTCTTCAGGAGCCCTGTCAATTTGGTCGTAGGCGGTGAACTCCGCTTTCCCTTGGGTAGCCAGCACCCGCGTAATTGCGGCCGTCAGCGTAGTCTTGCCGTGGTCAACGTGTCCGATGGTACCCACATTAACGTGGGGCTTGGTGCGCTCGTACTTCTTTTTCGCCATGGTGGTTCATGCCCTCCTCTGAATAACTACTTGGTACCTGGTACCGACGCCATTGCTGGCGATACTACTGTTTAGCCTTAATCACCTGTTCGGTGACATGTCGCGGTGCCTCTTCATAATGGGAGAACTGCATGGTGTAGGTGCCGCGTCCTTGGGTGCGCGACCGCAGATCGGTCGCGTAGCCGAACATCTCGGCTAAAGGAACGAACCCCCGAATGGCCTGGACCGATCCGGGCCGGGGTTCCATTCCCTCAATGCGTCCCCGACGGGCGTTGAGATCCCCGATAATGTCACCCATATAATCTTCGGGGACGACAACCTCTACCGACATCAAGGGCTCTAAGAGAACGGGGTTGGCCTTGTGGGCGCCCGCTTTAAATGCCATGGAGCCCGCAATCTTAAACGCCATTTCACTAGAGTCTACTTCGTGGTAGGACCCGTCATAAACTGTGACGCGAACATCGATGGTGGGATACCCGGCCAAGACGCCCGTTTGCATGGCCTCTTTGACCCCGGATTCCACCGCGGGAATGTATTCCCGCGGCACCACACCACCGACAATTTTGTTAATAAACTCAAAGCCTTCCCCGGGCTCGCGCGGCTCTAGCTTCAGCCACACATGACCGTACTGGCCGCGACCGCCACTTTGCCGAATGAACTTGCCTTCGGCTTGCGTCGCCTTCTTGATGGTTTCCTTGTAGGCGACTTGCGGCTTACCCACGTTAGCCTGAACCTTAAACTCACGCAACAGCCGATCCACAATAATCTCTAAGTGGAGCTCGCCCATGCCGGAAATAATGGTTTGGGTGGTTTCGGTGTCGGTGTACATGCGAAAGGTGGGATCCTCTTCGGCTAGTTTGGCTAGCGCTTGACCCATCTTGTCTTGATCCGCTTTGGTCTTCGGTTCGATCGCCACCGAAATGACCGGTTCAGGAAAAATCATGGACTCCAGCAAAATCGGATGACTTTGATCCGACAGTGTGTCGCCGGTCCCGGTGTCTTTCAACCCCACTGCGGCCGCGATGTCACCGCTATAGACCGTTTCAATCTCTGAGCGGTGGTTGGCGTGCATTTGCAGAATCCGGCCAATACGCTCGCGTTTGCCTTTGGTAACGTTATAGACGTACGACCCCGAACTTAACGTGCCGGAGTAGACTCGAAAGAAGGCCAGCTTTCCTACAAACGGGTCGGACATAATTTTAAAGGCCAACGCCGAAAATGGCGCCTCGTCCGTGACATCACGACGCGCCTCTTCTTCGGTTTGCGGGTCAATCCCCCGCGGCGAACCAACATCGAGCGGCGAGGGCAGATAGTCGACGACGGCATCCAATAGCGGTTGCACACCTTTGTTGCGATACGAGGAACCGCAGAGCACCGGAACCAATTGATTCCTTATGGTGCCCTGACGCAAGGCCTTGCGAATCTCTTCCTGAGAGATCTCTTCGCCCTCCAGGTACTTTTCCATAATCGCATCGTCCACGTCCGCACAGGCTTCGACCAAGAGTTGCCGACGCTCCTTGGCAAGGCTCTTCAGCTCATCGGGGATAGCCTGATATTCTCCGCGGGTTCCCAAGTCGTCCGAATAGAAGTAAGCTTCGTTGCGCACCAAATCCACCAACCCGCGAAAAGTATCCTCTGCGCCCACTGGCCATTGAATGGCCACGGGATTGGCTCCCAACCGGTTCCTGATTTGGTCCAAACACATGCTAAAGTCGGCGCCCACGATATCCATTTTATTGATGTAAGCCATGCGCGGCACCCCATACTTGTCCGCTTGGCGCCACACCGTCTCCGATTGGGGCTCGACGCCGCCTTTGGCATCGAACACCGCAATAGCCCCATCCAAAACTCTTAACGACCGTTCCACTTCAACAGTGAAGTCCACGTGGCCGGGCGTGTCGATAATGTTAATGCGATGCTCCCGCCATTGGGCCGTGGTCGCAGCCGACGTAATGGTGATGCCCCGTTCTTGTTCTTGGGCCATCCAGTCCATCGTGGCGGTGCCTTCATGCACTTCGCCCGGCTTATGCACAATCCCCGTGTAAAACAAAATGCGCTCGGTGGTTGTGGTCTTGCCGGCATCGATATGCGCCATAATCCCAATATTGCGGGTCCGCTCCAAACTAAATTGACGAGCCATAACCGGCGAACTCCCTCCTACCAGCGGTAATGCGCGAACGCTTTGTTTGCTTCAGCCATACGATGCGTCTCGTCACGCTTCTTCACAGCCCCACCGGCGTTCTGCGCTGCATCCATCAGTTCTGACGCCAATCGCTCCTGCATGGAACGCTCGCCACGCTGCCGGGAGTACAGCACCAGCCAACGAACCGCCAATGATGTCCGCCGACTCGGCCGCACCTCCATCGGAACCTGGTAGGTCGCGCCGCCCACCCGCCGCGGCCGCACCTCCAGCAACGGGGTGGCGTTCTTCACCGCCGTTTCAAAGACTTCCAGCGCATCTTTCCCGGTCTTCTCGGACACAATGTCAAAGGCCCCGTATACAATGCGCTCGGCCAAGTTCTTCTTGCCGCTCTGCATAACTTTATTGATAAACTTGGACACCAACGGACTCTGATAAACGGGGTCCGGGATGATGTCGCGCGCAACGACAGTCCCACGCCTTGGCATGATTTTCCCCCTCTATTTCTTCTTCGTTCCGCCTTGATTCTTCTTCGCACCGTACTTGGAACGGCCCTGCTCCCGCTTTTGAACACCGCCCGTGTCCAGCGTCCCCCGGATGACATGATAGCGGACACCCGGCAAATCCCGAACTCGGCCTCCCCGGACCAAGACCACGCTGTGTTCTTGCAAATTATGCCCTACGCCGGGAATATAAGCCGTCACTTCCTCGCCGTTGGTCAAGCGCACCCGGGCCACCTTGCGCAGTGCGGAATTAGGTTTTTTCGGGGTAACTGTCTTGACGCTGATGCACACCCCGCGTTTTTGCGGATTTTTGTGCAACGCCGGCGCCGCCGACTTCTTCTTGGCCCGCTTGCGACCACTGCGAATCAATTGATTAATGGTTGGCAAAAAGCCGCCTCCTTCTTAATTTTTCGTCTCACGGCTCGCGGCCGCGCAGGCGGCGCCGACCTCGATGCCACACAGCTGACCCAGCTGTCGCATGGTGTCGACGTGGTGAATCGGTATCTGATTAGTACGGCATTCGCGTTCGATTTCCGATAGGATGGCGCTATCGGCATCCCGGGCCACCCAAACTTCGGCCGCGCGACCCCGTTGAATTTCTCTCACTGTTTCTCGGCGACCCACGACACGCCGCCGAAAGTCCTTGAGCACCGCGCTATCCACGGCTTTTCCTCCCGGCCATACTCGTTAAGACACACTCCGGTATTCTATCACCGCCATCAAGACGTGTCAACGCACCGCATAGGCTTGCGCCGCACGTCCATGATGACCAATAACTGCAACCTTTAGCGATACATCTCGGCGTCGCTCGGTTCTTCCTCCGCAATCACCGAAGCGTTGCGGTATCGGGACATCCCCGTGCCAGCTGGGACCAGCTTTCCGATGATGACATTCTCTTTCAGTCCCAACAACGGATCCCGTTTACCCTTAATCGACGCCTCGGTTAGCACCCGGGTCGTCTCCTGGAATGAGGCGGCCGACAGGAACGAGTCCGTCGCCAGGGACGCCTTGGTGATGCCCAATACGACCGGCTTGGCCACAGCCGGAGAACGGCCCAGGGACAACACCTCGGCGTTTTCATCTTCAAATTCGAAGCGATCCACGAGTGACCCCGGTAATAGCGTGGTGTCCCCGGCCTCGTCTAATTTGATCTTGCGCATCATCTGACGCACCATGACTTCGATGTGTTTGTCATTGATGTCAACGCCCTGCACCCGATAGACGCGCTGCACCTCATGCAAAAGATATTCCTGAACACCGCGAGGTCCCAAGACGCGCAATAAGTCGTGCGGATTGACTGATCCCTCTGTCAACTCCTGCCCCTCTTTAACGCGATCGCCCTCGTGCACTTTGACCCGGGATCCAAACGGAACGATATAGGAATGGGTATCCGCTTCGATCTCTGAAGTGACCGTGATTTCTCTGCGCCCACGACTCTCACCCATGTGCACCACACCGGCCGCCTCGGCTATGATCGCCTGACCTTTCGGCTTTCTCGCCTCAAACAGTTCTTCCACACGGGGCAAGCCCTGGGTAATGTCGTCTCCCGCTACACCACCCATGTGGAAGGTCCGCATGGTTAACTGCGTACCGGGCTCGCCGATGGATTGCGCGGCGATAATACCCACCGCTTCCCCCACTTCCACAATGCGGCCCGTTGCCAAATTGCGACCGTAGCAGGCAACGCATACCCCATACCGGGACTGACAGGTTAACACGCTGCGCACAATGGTCTCTTCAATACCGGCCTCAACAATTTCGCGGGCTGAGTCTTCGTCAATGAGATGGTTGGCAGGAACCAGCACCTCGTGGGTGCTGGGATGCACAATATCTTCCGAAGCAACCCGCCCTATCAGCCGCTCTTCGAACCCTTCAATGACTTGGCCGCCGTCCTTAATCTCGCGGACCACTGTCCCCTCCGGAGTGCCGCAGTCAATTTCGCGCACAATCACATCCTGGGCTACGTCTACCAGACGCCGGGTGAGATACCCCGAGTCTGCGGTTCTAAGCGCCGTATCAGCCAGACCTTTGCGTGCACCGTGGGTGGAGGTGAAATACTCGAGCACGGTGAGTCCTTCGCGGAAGTTGGCCCGAATCGGCAACTCGATAATCCGACCCGACGGATCCGCCATTAATCCCCGCATACCCGCCAACTGGGAGATCTGCTGGACATTTCCACGGGCACCGGACGTGGCCATCATATAGACCGAATTGGTGGAATCCATATTGTCCATGAGCGCCTGCGTCACCCGTTCTTTGGCCCGAGTCCACACCTCGATCACCCGCTCATAGCGCTCGTCCGCGGTGATGAGGCCACGGCGGTATTGACGCGCCACGTGTGTCACTTCATCCTCAGCCTCAGCCAAAATCGCCTTTTTCTGGGCAGGAATGTTAATATCCGCCACCGAAATGGTAATGCCGGCGCGGGTTGCAAAGCTAAATCCCAAAGCCTTCACGCGGTCGAGCACTTCAGCGGTGACTTGATTGCCAAACAGCCGGAACAAGTCGGCCACCAACACACCCAGAATCTTCCGGTCCACCACTTTGTCTATAAATCGGAGCTCCTTGGGCAATGCATCGTTGAATAAGAAGCGGCCCAATGTTGACTGGCGACGCTCGCCGTCGTACCGCATGGTCACCCGCGCATGAAGATCTAAAACCCCTTCTTGGTAGGCCATTTCTCCTTCTTTGAGATCCGAGAGAAGCATACCGCTTCCCATGGCCTGATCCTGTTCCATGGTCAGGTAGTACGAACCCAGCACCATGTCCTGGGTAGGCGTGACCACAGGCCGCCCATCCTTGGGATTCAAAATGTTTTGCGAAGACAGCATCAATATGCGGGCTTCGGCCTGAGCTTCGGCCGATAAAGGCACATGCACCGCCATCTGATCGCCATCAAAGTCGGCATTGTAGGCCGTACACACTAAGGGGTGAATCTGAATGGCGCGGCCTTCGACCAGCACCGGCTCAAAGGCCTGGATCCCCAATCGATGCAAAGTCGGCGCCCGGTTTAGCAATACCGGATGTTCCCGAATCACATCTTCGAGCACATCCCAGACTTCGTCACGCACACGCTCCACCATGCGCTTGGCCGACTTAATGTTGTGGGCATAACCCTCGTTCACCAGTTTCTTCATCACAAACGGTTTGAAGAGCTCGAGCGCCATCTCTTTAGGCAGTCCGCACTGATGCATCTTGAGCTTGGGTCCGACCACGATGACTGACCGCCCAGAGTAGTCGACCCGCTTGCCCAAAAGGTTTTGCCGAAAACGCCCTTGCTTGCCTTTAAGCATATCGGACAGGGATTTCAAGGGGCGATTGCCCGGTCCCGTTACCGGTCGTCCGCGGCGGCCGTTGTCGATAAGGGCATCCACCGCTTCTTGCAACATCCGCTTTTCGTTGCGAACAATAATGTCTGGAGCACCCAAGTCCAGGAGCCGCTTCAAGCGGTTGTTGCGGTTAATCACCCGCCGGTACAAATCGTTCAAATCCGAAGTCGCGAAACGGCCGCCGTCCAACTGCACCATCGGACGCAAATCGGGAGGGATGACGGGAATCACGTCAATAATCATCCACTCAGGGCGATTTCCCGAATTACGGAACGCCTCAACCACTTCGAGGCGGCGAATGGCCCGTATCCGCCGTTGGCCGGTTGAGGAATTCAGTTCTTCGCGCAGTTCGTCGGAAAGCTGCTCCAAATCCAACTCTAAAAGGAGCTCTTTGATCGCCTCGGCTCCCATCAGTGCCCGAAAATGGCTCCCATACTTCTCACGATATTCGCGGTACTCGGTTTCCACCAATAACTGCTTTTTCATCAGGGGTGTGGTGCCTGGTTCAATCACGACGTAGGCAGCGAAGTACAACACCTTTTCCAGGGCTCTCGGCGACATGTCCAAAATCAGTCCCATGCGCGAAGGGATACCTTTAAAGTACCAAATATGCGAGACCGGGGCAGCCAATTCAATATGCCCCATTCGTTCTCGGCGCACTTTGGATCGTGTGACCTCAACGCCACAACGATCGCACACCACACCCTTATACCGGACTCGTTTATATTTGCCGCAATGGCACTCCCAGTCCTTGGTGGGCCCAAAGATTTTTTCGCAAAAGAGACCTTCGCGCTCGGGCTTGAGCGTCCGGTAGTTAATGGTTTCCGGCTTTTTGACTTCACCTTTCGACCACTCGCGAATCTGCTCCGGTGAGGCGAGCGCGATCCGCATGGAATCAAAGTTGTTTACGTCTAGCATGCCGCTAATCCTCCCCCGGATTTAGTACTCGTCCTCTTCATCCTCGTCGGATACTTCCTCATCGGCCGGAACTCTGTCCCCATGTTTGGATGATTCGGTACCGCGCCGCAAAATCGCATAGGCTGTTTCGGCTTCTTGATCGAAGTCCATTCCGCGACCCGGCTCAAATCGTTCCTGACCCCCACCGGCTGTATCTTCCATCAGCCGATGAAGCTCCTGACCTTCTTGATCGTCCATGCCATCCGGCAAGAGCTCTAAGCCCTGGGCTTCGCGCAGCGGCTCGTCATCCAGTTCGCGAATCTCAATTTCCTCATCCAACTCATTGAGAACCTTGACATCCAAACCCAAACTCTGCAGTTCTTTGATCAGGACCTTAAAAGATTCGGGCACGCCTGGCTCTGGAACGTTTTCGCCTTTGACGATAGCTTCGTACGTTTTGACACGGCCTACGACATCGTCAGACTTGACTGTCAAGAGCTCTTGGAGAGTGTAAGCCGCTCCATAAGCCTCCAAGGCCCAGACCTCCATCTCGCCAAACCGCTGGCCACCAAACTGCGCCTTTCCACCCAGCGGCTGCTGCGTCACCAACGAGTACGGACCGGTGGACCGTGCGTGAATCTTATCGTCCACCAAATGGGCCAGCTTCAGCATATACACGACACCCACGGTGATTTCGCGATCGAACGCTTCTCCGGTACGGCCATCATAGAGAGCCGTCTTGCCGGACTCCGGCAGGCCTGCCTTCTTGAGCCAGTCTTGGAGGTCATTCTCGTGCGCCCCGTCAAACACAGGGGTCGCGACCTTAAGACCCATAGCCCGGGCCGCCCAGCCCAAGTGGGTTTCCAATACCTGGCCAATATTCATCCGGCTGGGCACCCCTAAGGGGTTCAACACAATTTCTACAGGCGTGCCATCAGGAAGAAAGGGCATATCTTCCTCGGGTAGAATGCGCGAAATCACGCCCTTGTTGCCGTGCCGCCCGGCCATCTTGTCGCCCTCCGAAATCTTTCTTTTTTGGGCAATATACACTTGCACCAACTCGTTAACGCCGGGAGACAGTTCGTCACCTTGCTCGCGGGTAAACACTTTGACGTCCACGACAATCCCGGACTCTCCATGCGGTACGCGTAAAGACGTGTCGCGGACTTCACGCGCCTTTTCGCCAAAGATGGCTCGCAAGAGGCGTTCTTCCGCCGTTAGCTCGGTTTCTCCTTTCGGAGTCACCTTGCCGACCAGGATGTCGCCCGGCCGCACCTCGGCGCCAATGCGAATGATGCCACGGTCATCTAAGTCCCGAAGGACTTCCTCACCCACGTTGGGAATATCTCGGGTGATTTCTTCCGGACCCAATTTGGTGTCTCGGGCATCACATTCATATTCTTCAATGTGAATCGAGGTAAATACGTCTTCTTTCACCAGCTTTTCGCTCAAAAGAATGGCATCCTCGTAGTTGTAGCCTTCCCAGGGCATAAAGGCTACCAAGACATTGCGTCCCAAAGCCAATTCCCCTTGATCGGTCGAAGGACCGTCCGCAATAATCTGACCCACATGCACTGCGTCCCCTTTATTCACGATGGGTTTTTGGTTAATGCAGGTGCCCTGGTTCGATCGGGTAAACTTCAACAACTGGTACGTGCTGACCGTTCGGTCCGCATTCTTCACAACGATTTGACTCGCCGAGACATGGTCAACAATGCCGTCTTTTTCGCTAATCATGACCACACCCGAATCCCGCGCCGCTTTGGCCTCCATCCCAGTGCCTACCACAGGCGCATCCGTCACTAAAAGCGGCACCGCTTGGCGCTGCATGTTGGCGCCCATCAGAGCACGGTTGGCGTCGTCATGCTCCAAAAACGGAATCAGGGCCGTCGCGATCGACACGACCTGTTTAGGCGAGACATCCATGTAGTCCACTCGTGCCGGAGATTCCTCCAATATTTCATGGCGGGACCGAGCCGTCACCCGTTCCGCTTCAAAATGACCGTCTTGAGCTAAGGGTTCGTTAGCCTGCGCGATCACGGCGTCATCCTCTTCATCCGCCGTTAAATACACAATCTCGTCCGTCACGACCATGGTTTCCTTGTCCACCTTGCGGTACGGTGTTTCGATGAAACCGAATTCGTTAATCCGGGCATAGGTCGACAACGATCCAATCAGCCCAATGTTAGGACCTTCAGGGGTCTCGATGGGACACATCCGTCCATAGTGAGAGTGATGCACGTCACGAACTTCAAATCCGGCACGCTCTCGCGACAAGCCACCTGGGCCCAAAGCCGACAACCGCCGTTTATGGGTGAGTTCCGCCAAGGGGTTGGTCTGATCCATAAACTGCGATAGCTGGGACGAGCCAAAAAACTCCTTGACGGCCGCCACCACTGGGCGAATGTTGATAAGCGCCTGGGGCGTAATGGACTCAATATCCTGAATGGTCATACGCTCTCGCACGACCCGTTCCATGCGGGATAGGCCAATGCGGAACTGGTTTTGCAACAATTCTCCGACCGAACGCAAACGACGATTGCCCAAATGGTCGATATCGTCCGTGGTCCCAAGACTCTCATGCAGCGTGGTCATGTAATTCAGACAGGCAACAATATCCTGATGCTTGATGGTCTTGGTCGGGGCATCCGGCTGCCCGTTAGACACCACGAGGACTTCTTGGCCATTGGGCAATTCCACCCGAATGCCTAGAACCTGGGCATCATCCAACGCCTGCGCGATCTCGCGATCAATATGATCACCCTCACGCACAATAATTTCGCCGCTGCCGGGATTAACCACCGTCTCTTTGGCCGTGGTCCCCACAATACGTTTTTTCAAGGCCAGCTTCTTATTAATCTTGTATCGTCCCACTCCAGCCAGATCATACCGTTTGGGTTCAAAAAACAGCGAATTCAAAAGACTTTGCGAGCTCTCCACGGTGGGTGGCTCGCCTGGGCGCAGACGCTTATACAGTTCAATCAACGCTTCTTCTTGGGTCTTGGACGGATCTTTGGCCAGCGTGTTTTGAACGCGTTCATCGTCTCCTAAAGTCTGTAAAATGGTGGCATCCGTACCGTAGCCTAATGCACGCATTAAGACGGTCGCGGGAAGTTTACGGGTGCGATCTACACGCACCGACAAAATGTCATTGGAGTCGGATTCAAATTCCAACCAGGCCCCACGATTGGGAATAATCGTCGCAAAAAATAGGTGCTTGCCGGATGCGTCCAACTGCTCCCCAAAGTACACGCCCGGGGAGCGCACTAATTGACTCACAATAACCCGTTCGGCACCATTAATAATGAAGGTGCCCTTGTCGGTCATCAGCGGGAAGTCTCCCATGAAGACGTCTTGCTCTTTAACCTCACCAGTCTCTTTGTTAAGCAACCGAACCCGCACATGCAACGGAGCCGAGTACGTCACATCCCGTGCCTTACACTCTTCCACCGAATACTTGGGCTGCTTTAAAGTGTAGTCGACGAACTCCAGCACCAGATTGCCGGTGAAGTCTTGGATGGGCGAAATGTCGCGGAACATCTCGCGCAGACCTTCTTGCAAAAACCAACGGTAGGAATTTTGCTGAATCTCGATGAGGTTCGGCATGTCGAGCACTTCGTTGATACGTGAAAAGTTATACCGCTCGGCAGGCTCACCAACCGGGAGACGAAGGGCCATGCAGATTCAACTCCTTTTTTGGCGGGTGTTTCAATCCTTACCCACTCCCAAAAGTGGGTGCACATGTGTCGCGGAGGAATGAATTGGGACTATGAAATATCGCAATGTAAAATAGTATCACAAGCCCACCCCCAGGTCAAGATAACCCTCGGGGGAGGGCTCATGATGCGCTAACGCAGGCTACTATTTAATTTCGGCAGAACCGCCGACTTCCTCAATCTTTGCTTTCGCCGCCTCTGCGTCCGCTTTCGAAATCTTTTCCTTAACTGGCTTGGGTGCCCCGTCGACAACGGCCTTCGCTTCCGTTAAGGAAAGACCGGTCAACTCGCGGACTGCTTTGATGACTTGAACCTTCTTGTCGCCCGCTGCCGTCAAGACTACATCAAACTCGGTTTGTTCGACCTCTTCCGCCCCACCAGACGCGGTGGCGCCGCCTTGAGCCGGTGCCGCCGCCACTGCCACCGGTGCTTGAGCGGTTACGCCAAACTCTTCTTCTAGAGCTTTGACGAGCTGGGACAGTTCAAGCACATTCAACCCTTTTACGATCTCTATAACTTCTTCGACCTTAGCCATCAATTTTCCTCCATTTCGATCCTGGCTCATTCTTGGAAATGAGCCCCTTCATCAAAAGTTCGATCCTATCCTTGGGCTTCACGCTGTTGGCGAATCTGGTCTAGAGCGCGCGCTAAATTGCTCATTGGCGCATTGAGGACCCAAGCCAGTTGTTGGATGGGGGCGTTTAAGGCGCCCACCACTGTTGCCAGCAACACATCCTTGGACGGCAGATCGGCTAGTTCCCGAACTCCTGTCGCCGAAATCGCCCGCCTATCCAGAATCCCCGCCTTGATCTCCATCTTGCGAAAGTCGCGCGCAGCCTGAGCCAACACTTTGGCTGCCGCCACCGGATCGGGACTATACGCGACAGCAGTCGGGCCCGTCAGATAAGGCTCGAGGCCTTCAATGCCTACCTGATCGGCTGCACGCTTGATTAGCGTGTTCTTGACGACTTTTAGGGTCACTCCCGCTTTACTCAGTCGTTCGCGCAAATCTCCAAGCTGCTGAACGGTTAACCCGCGATAGTCTGCGAGAACGGTTCCTTCAGAAGCTTGTAACGCTTGACGCGTCTCATCGATCACGGCAGCCTTTTGGGCAGTCGGCATTGAGTTCACCCCCTCGTGTCATCTGTCTTGAACTCCTCCAAGACAGTATAAAAATAACCTCCACCCACAGGGAGAAGGCACGGTAATAAGCCGCGATCTATAATCTTCTACCTGGACAGGACATTAAGCCACCCGGACCGGCCCCTGTCGTCTTGGGCTTCGTGAGGATACTAACAGGTGGACCCCATCGTGTCAAGAGACGGGCGGACGGACGGATTGACACCGCAGGGTTGCTGAACCACATTTTGGTGCGCTGCGCCGTGGACAACAATCAACCTGTTTCAGCGCATCTCAAGTTGCGCCAGTCGGCAAATACGGCCCAAGCTGTCACCCAGTTTCAACAGGGCTTCAATGTCACCGGGGCCACGCTGACCCAGGCGATTCAACTGTGGAATCTCGGTGAGTATCAATATTGGATTGACACCACGCAATCCATGAAAAAACCGGGTGCAGGTCGACAATTTGGGCGGAATGACAGGGTGGCGCGTGCCATTTGAAACCAATGACTTCTGGTGATGTTAGAGAGTACGGTATTCGGTCGCACATCCGACACGAGGAACCAAATTTTCCACGAACACAGTTCCTTAAAACACGATGAGGTAGCTACACCCGCCAAAACCATCGGCCCGATTGACCGGCTAAACCACGGTGGCACAAGTCATTCAGATGCGCATCAATCATGTTCAACCCGCGGAAGTCTACGGCTTTTCCCCAACGCTCCGAAATCCGGCTCCATAAGTCCGTCAGGCTTAGCGATTCTCCATTCAATTCCATCAGCAACGCTTCGTCAAGGCTGTCAAGTTCCGAGCGCCGCTCTTCAATCGCTTTGTAAATGGCCTCGGACCCGTTCCACGGAGGCAGGTGCGTTGGCAAGATCCGTTCCACGCGCCCAGACCGGACCATCCCGGCGACCCGCTCCAATGTTTTGCGATACAAATCCGGACGAACGTGACTGTGGAAAAACGGCATGTTGAGACCGGTAAAAGCGTCGCCCATGATCAGTGTCCGCTGATCGTTTACCAACACCCCTACTTCTCCGGGCAGATGCCCCGACAAATCCACGATTTCCAGCGGCACACTTCCCAGATTCACCTGTTCCCCACCATAAAATCCAACATTCATGGTAGTCCCAGGCCCCATGGTACCGCGAACACTCGACTGCAGTTCCAGCGAGTCCTGTATAATGTCGGGGTATCCCAAAGTGAACTCGCGGTAGTTTTGGTCGGTGTCTCCAATCCAGCGCGACCCCCATGCATGTGAGGCAATGAGCACCGGCACCTGACCTCTTACCCAAGAGTTCAACCCAATGTGATCGTGGTGGGCGTGAGTATTAATCACCATGGCAAGCGGACGCCCCCATTGCTTTACGGCGGCGAGCGCCTCAGCCGCCATTTCCTCGTAGCCAATCATGGCCGTATCGATTATGAGAGAAAAATCATCGCCCGTCACAACAAACATTCTGAGCATCACAGGCCCGTCTGCCCCCTCTAACAGGGGGCGCTCAAATACCATTATTCTGTTCTTCAAAATCATCGCCCCTTTTCCTCGGATAGTATGTGCGCAGCAAACTGCGGCTGCCGTTTTTCCACAAAAGCGCGGATGCCCTCTTGTCCTTCGGGGGATTGATACAGGGCCACTAAAGCTTGGTGCTCAACTGCCATGCCAACTTCCAGTAACGTGGTCTCGTTTACCACTTGTTTAATTGTCGCCAGAGTACGGCGCGGCCACTGCATAAACTGTGCAGCCAAACTCTTGGCACTCGCAATTGGATCGTCCGCTACTGTGAGAACAATCCCTGCATCAAGTGCGCTGGCAGCATCGAGCATTCCTCCGGTGAAAAGCAACTTTTTCGCAAGCTGCCTTCCCACGATGCGGGGCAACCGCTGGGTACCTCCTCCTCCTGGAAGCAAGCCAAGCCGTACCTCCGGAAGCCCGAACCGTGCGCTCGGGCCAGCCACAATGAAGTCACAGGCCAGCGCAATTTCAAACCCGCCCCCCAAAGCAAAGCCATCTACCACCGCAATGATCGGGACCGCGGCACTGGTAATCGCATTGTTCAACGCGCGGCCTAAGCGTTGAAAATGCACAAATGCATCGAGCCCACCGTCGACGTATCCCTGGATGTCCGCGCCCGCCGAAAAGGCTTTGCCTACACCTGCCACCACCACGGCCCCAATGTCGGTATCGGCCGACGCCTGAGAAATAGCCTTGGTCATCGAAACGAACATGCCCTCCGTCAAGGAATTAAGTTTCTCGGGCCGATTCATCAACACCGTGGCAATACCGTTCTCGTGCACAATCTCAATCGGTTCCACCACTTTAAACCTCCTTAGATTCGACCACCACGCCACGGGCTAAAAGGTCCGTGACATGATTAGGGGGAAATCCGAAGGAATGCAATACATTGCGCGTGTCCTGTCCCGCGGACGGCACGGGCCGACGGTACGGGTCGGCTGGCGTCCCTTGGTAATGCACCGGATGTCCCATGAGCTTCAACGGTCCGTACTTGGGATGTACGACATCTATGACCATGTCGTTATGAAGCACTTGGGGATCTCGGAGGGCTTCAGGAAGCGTTTGCACCTTGGCGCACCACACATCCGCTTCAAGCAAGAGGTCGAGAACATCTAACGTGCGTTCATGTAAAATCGCTCCCAACTCCAGGGCAGCACTTTCCCGATCAACGAAAGCCCGCACAGTGTCTTGGTGAGTTTCCAACTGCGGGGCCTCAAGTACGCGGGCCAGCACGGCGAAGTCATTCATCGCCAGGGCAATGTGCCCGTCCTTAACCGCATAGATTCCAAATGGCGCGGCTACCTATGGTGATGGACCCGGGTGCTACTCCCGACACCCGCGGGGCATCAGCGCTTTAATGTACTCGCTGCGTTGCACGTGGCCGCCCGGCGCCTCGCGGATGAGGCACGCGCCCTTCAGGACGGCGACCAAACAGCCTCCCTGCTGGAATGGAAGCTATCACCTAACCCCGCACAGCG
>JAJZXX010000080.1 GCA_021806205.1 Bacillota bacterium
CTGGATGGGGGACTCCTACCTCCCCATCCAGCCTAATTGAGCAGGAAATTCTTGTCCAGCATTTTTCACTAAAATCCTACACATTGCGAAAGCAAACCATCAAAACTTGTCCGCGAGTAGTATATAATTTGAAACGTCATCATCCGAAAGAAGAGGGAGGCCCAAGTATGACGAACCGAGACGTTGATATTACAGACGGAGTTGGCATCATTACGTTCAATCGCTGGGCCCAATTCAGCAACTGGATGCACACAAATTTCTCCAAATACCGAAATTACGTGTTTCGAGGGCAATCAATCGATAGCCCCTTGTTGCCAACGCTAGATCGAGTGAGTCCCGACGAGGCAACTCGCGCGAATCACCTCCGCCGATTTAAAATGGCCGTACGTGGGCGCCGCGGCACTAACCCCAGAAAATTATCGGAAGATTCCTGGTGGGCGTTAGGACAACATTATGGACTTAAGACTCCTCTACGTGATTGGACTGAGTCACCATTTGTTGCGGCGTTTTTCGGCTTTTCGCCAGAACGAGAACCAAGCGGGGGTGAAATTGTCATTTTCGCACTGAGCCGCAGAGTCGCAAAGACAAAAGATGGTATACCCGACCTAAACTTTGTGGAACCATGGATAAACGAAAACGCACGCCTCACAAGCCAAGCGGGCTTGTTTACCAAGACGAAAGCTGGCTGGGAGATCGAAAACTGGATCCGTACAACATATCCTGGTGATGGTCGGTACGCACGCTTAATCAAGATTTATATCCCATACAGCGAACGCCCTTCTGCGCTGCGCGCGCTAAAATGGATGAATATCCATATGGCTTCGCTATTCCCCGACCTCGAGGGCGCCGCAGGGTTTGCCAACACCCACCTTCAGATAGACGGCTACTAGCACCAGCCCCCCGCCCGGCACGTACGCTGCGAAGCGCGTGGGTGCCGGGCGGGTTGAGCGGAAAACCAATTAGCCATTTCCCTGCAATCCGGGTTTTAGATCCGGCGATACCCAAAACGCCATAGTGTACTAATAGAGACTGATGGACTAGTTAATGCCGTCCGCCAGCATTTCACCCTGTGGATGAGTACCTCGAACGGACATTGGCAGCCGTGGCGTCGTGGCTGATGCGTGAAAGGGATGTGGAGCCGACTAGACCTAAACCGGGAGCGGCGAGAACGCCACCAGGCAGGGTTGGTTCATTTGAAATTTGCGGCCGTAAGGTAACTCTTAAATCTAACCCAACCACTGGTATCAGTTTGCATGGCGCGAACCCGTGGCAAAGCAAACCTATCGAACCCCATGTTGACTGCACGGACTGATACCGCATATCGATAATAATTAACCACCAGTTGACGAGAATGTCGGTTATATGCGCCATACGGATAAGCAAATCCCACAATGGGTGCTCCTACCAAATCCTCGAGCACTATTTGAGACTCACGAACCTCCCGCTCCAGATCAGCGTCACTCTGAATGTTCTGCAAATTTGGGTGGCTCCAAGTATGATTCCCAATCTCCATGCCAAGCCGATGTGCTTCTTGCAAAAACCCCCGCCCCTCGCGCCGTGCCCATACGACCGTGGGGAAAAATGTCGCTTTATTTATAGAATCTGTACAAAGCGCCTCCAAGGCCATCCACCAGCCTGCATATCCATCGTCGAACGTTATCGCGCATTTGCCAGAGCCTTGTGTGACTATATCACGTGCCCTTATGGTTGGACCAAGAGTAGTCAGGTGAGAACGAAATACATCAATAGAAACTTGGCCTCCGTGCCTTACATCAGAATCCCTTGCGGTAATATCGTGGTACATCAAGCAACGCAACAACTTACGAACCCTCCTTAGGGAAGATGTCCCAGCTAGCCACCGGATACGCAGTACGCTCACTCAATCCATGGACGATCACTACAGAGCTGCCGCCGACCAGTGCCGCGGAACGCAAGGATCATGCGCAGGGTAGTCAAAATCTCTCCGACAACAATTACTGAACCGCACGAATCCGCCAATCATCCTTGTGCTACAGTCAAAGCCGTTGAGGATGCGGTGACGGTTCGCCTCGGTGGCTTCCCGCCCGAACGTCATGGCTCCCCTGGCATCACTCGCTTACCCATAACCCGGCGTCCCCCAAACACCGATGGCGCAAAGACACCTACCATCGGCTTCGTTCATCGTGCTATCTGCCTGTTCTTCACATCCAGGCCCCCTCTCTGGGGCCTTTTGTGTGTGCGGTATTACTCGTCATCCTGCACTTTGGTTCGCAAGCGCCCGAGTTCTTGTTGCAATTCCTTCACCACATCCGCATACGCGGGGTCATGAAACACATTACGAATTTCCCACGGGTCTTTTTCAAGATCAAAGAGCTCCCATTCCGGCGGCTTGGGATCATCCGTCGAACCTTTGGTTCCCAGCGCTTGGGCGTAATAGTAAATTAGCTTGTACTGCAACGTGCGGACGCCATAGTGGGAATACACCCCGTGAATCGGGTCCATATGCATCCAATACCGGTAATACATGGATGTCTGCCAGGTTTCCGGAACTTTTCCGTTCATCAGCGGGCGCAAACTCGACCCTTGCATCGACGGGGGGATCTCCACTTGCGCGAAGTCCAGAAATGTCGGTGTAAAATCGACATTCAAGGCCATGGCATCGACTACCGTCGAGGGCACGATCTCGGCCGGATAACGCACCATAAAGGGCATGCGCAATGATTCTTCATACATGAACCGCTTGTCAAACCACCCGTGCTCACCTAAAAAGAATCCTTGGTCCGAGGTATACATCACGACCGTGTCCCGGGACAGCGCCTCGGCATCCAGATAGTCTAAGAGACGGCCAACATTGTCGTCAATTGATGCCACGCACCGCAAATAGTCTTTGATGTACCGCTGATACTTCCACGATTTTTCCTCGGACTGAGACAGGCCATCGGGAATCGGTTGCTTTAAGTCCTGCGCATTCAAATCGCGGTCAATTCGCATGCGCGCGGCTTTCGCCGCCGCGGCCCGATTTTGGTAGTCGTCATTGAACGTGTAGGGTTCCGGAATCGTCTCGTCTTCGTACATGTGGGCGTGTTTCGCGTCTGGCTGCCACGGTCGATGGGGAGCTTTATGATGGATCATCAGGAAAAACGGACGCGTCCTGTCGCGTTCATCCAACCACTCCAGCGCCTTATCGGTAATAATGTCCGTCGCGTAACCCGAATATCTCTTGGTGTAGCCCATCTCAATCATTTCCGGATCAAAATATTCGCCTTGTCCCGGCAAGATGTTCCAATAGTCAAAGCCCGTCGGATCATGGGACCCTCCGTGACCCAGATGCCATTTGCCCACAATGGCCGTTTGATATCCTGCCGCTTGGAGGTTTTTCGCCACATTGGGCCGGGTGCCGTCGATCTTATCGGCGAGCGTTTTGACACCATTGAGGTGGCTGTAGAGACCCGTCAAGATGACCGCACGGCTCGGGGTACAAATCGAATTCGTGCAAAAGCAGTTGTCAAACCTTACCCCTTCGCGGGCCAAGCGGTCCAGTTGAGGAGTCTGATTGATCTTCCCGTCATACGCACTGACCGCTGCGGCCGCGTGATCATCGCTCATGATAAAAATAATGTTGGCTGGCATAATCGCTCCTCTTTTCTCTGGTTGATAGGTGATGGAGGAAAAGAGCCCTCCCCGCGCCCCCGGGTGTAACCGCAGCTGCAACCATGAAGACCGCCCGTCAGGTTACACGAATCCCGCATCAGCCTGATCCTGTGCGACAGCCGACCGCAAATAGCGTCGAATCGGGGCCACACTGGGCCGCACCCCGTCGTTCAGCTGCACGGGAAGCGGGGCCCCGAAAAACTCGGCCAATCGCTCACGCATCTGGGCGACGATCGCCGGATTCGCGGCTGCAACGTCGAACGATTCCTCCGGGTCGCAAGCCCCGTCATACAAACACCCCTCCGCTCCCGGATCCTCAAAGTTGACCATATACGACCACCGTTCATCCCGCACCGAGGCGTAATTACCCCATCCCGTCACAATCCAGGGCCGCAGAGGCTCTGCGGGCTCGGGCCACATCACTTGACCGGCTACCGGACCATGCTCGATGTCCAGCATTCTCAACAAGGTGGGAAATAGGTCGTGACTTTGTACAAACGCCGAAATTTCTCGACGGGTCGGATACTCTGGATGGCGGATGGACCAGATTAACTGGGTATTGTGTTTAAACAAATGCGACGGATGCTTGGAAAAACGGCCATGATCCAGTAATTCCGTTCCATGGTCGTTTAACAAAACAACGATGGTGCGTTCCTCAAGGCCTTCTTGTTGAATACGCTCCCAGAGATGGCCCACCCAGTGGTCCACAAAGGTTAGATAACCCAAATACAGGTGTCGTACGCGGTCGGCTTCGGCCGGACTTAAATCGCCCGTCTGCATCCCATACGGGTAGATAAACTCGATCCCCGAATAAGAGCCATAACGGCGATCGACGTATTCGCGCGGGGGATCCCAAGGCTCATGGGGCCCAAACGAATCCACCCAGAGCATGAACGGCTCACTTTCCCGATGGTCCGCTATCCATTCGCCCGCACGGCGAAAGACCTGTGCGGTTAACCAGTCTTCTTCGCGCGCCCGCCCCCGAATGTTCAGCGCATATTGGGCCAGCACCGGATGTTGCGCCGGGTCGGGATCCCGAACATACGGCGCCAATGCGCTCCGAGCCAGCCGTCCGCTGCGAAAGTTATCGCTTTCGTAGCCGCGCAGAAATTCATAGGACAAAAATCCCCGGGTAAAGTTCATGGTGGGTTTGAACATGTGATACGTATCGCTGATCAGACCGGTTTGGTACCCCTCATCGAGCAACACCTCAGCCAAGGTACGCTGGCCCGGAGGAATTTTATGCCATCCGCGGCCGGTGGGCCATAGACCCTCGGTATCGTAATCGAAGCGCCACGGGAACGATCGCTCTCCGGTGAAATAGGCCCGCCGGATGGGGATCGTCGGCTGTCCGTCGCCATACGCCTGCATAAACTCCAGGCTCTCCGCGCGGAGCCGATCCAAGTTCGGCAAAGCCACGGGCCAAGGCGCGCGATGATGCAGCAAATCCCATCGAAAGGTGTCAAGACAAATGGCCACGACATTGTACCGCATCAGAACCCTCCTTCTCTGCGCCAACACAATTCCCGTAATTTCGGCGCCGCCCGGAAGCTGGCGCAAACTATCGCGGGCGTCGTTGATTTGCCAAAGTTTCGACGGCAATGCCCCCGGGAACCCATAGCGCAGCCCGTCAACCCATGTGGCCGGGGACACCCGTCAACGATCCACGGCCCCATGCCGCCCAAGGCGCGCACCAGTAGCCGTGTCCAGTCCCCCCTTAGCCGGCAGGCTCTCACAGCGCCGGCAAAGAGCTAATACGTCGGGCCAGAATGGTTTGAAATACCAGCGCTCCCGCACCCAGCGCCTGATGTTCAGGAGCAATTCGGCTAGGTTCAACTGTCACCGGCTCTGGTCGGTGGAGTTGCTGAAGGCGCGCCCTCAACAGGTCAATATTGTGGAACATATGGCTCTCGGGGCCCCCCACCGTGACCGTACGCACGTTAAACAGATGGGTTAAAGACCGTAGTGCGTATGCCACCGCGTCCATCGCCATCTCCGGCGAATGGGAGGAATTCAACACAAAGTTCTCCAGGCACCCGCGGCCGCCGCAGTAGCATTCTTCGCCGGACACCGAGACGCCCAGATGCCCCAATTCAATCGGTTGGAAATCCGGCACGCCCGCCGCACCCCCTTGCGTAATGAGAGCTCCTCCAATACCCCCCCCCACGAACGCATAGAGACTGGGCAACGGAACTTCGCCGCCCCCATACCACCACTCGCCCAAGGCGGCGGCCACGGCGTTGTTCGAAAACGTTACGGGAACACTGTACGGTGCAATGCTGTCGACCATGCGTTGCCAGTCCAGGTGCGGAGGATACCACGTTGGGACACCGATCCCAATGCCCATCACCGTCATCTTGTGGCCATCGGCATAACGGATGAGACCGCCCAACTCGCGTTCTAGTTGCTGGCTCAGGTACTCTTCCGACAATTCGGCCAGGGTATCACCAAACGAACCTCCAAGGACCGCGTGCACTCTGCCCGAAATATCGACCACACACCCCACGCACCCCGAGCGGCTCACCAAGAGGCCGATCCCTACCCGGGAATCCGGCACCAATTCCACATACCGCCGCCGTCGCCCGCCCAACGACCCACCCCGTGAAGGGGCCGTACCCGTTTCACCCAGAATGCCCTGAAGAATAAGACGATTAACAATGACCGAGATCGTGGCGGGCGTTAATCCCGACAGTTCGGCCAGTTCATAACGGCTAATCGGAGCCTTTCGGCGAATCAAATTGATGATTACCGCCTCGTTATGCGCTTTCACTACCGTCAAATTGACTCCGTGTAATTCGGACATCCCCAACTCCTTTCTGGCACTCGTCGATTCCTCGTATTTCAATTTTAAAAACTCGGCAAGTTGTTTACAATTTTCGATGAAGCTCCTGAAAAACTCCACAGCCGCAATTTATCTCCATATGCACGCCCACCCGTGGCTTTTAAGACAATTCCCCTTTTTACTCACACCACCACTCGGGTTATACGCGCCGCCCCCCTGATAACCCCCACGGAGGGGGAGCTGACGAGTTGAGCGCGGCTTTGACTCGGATGGAATCCGAGAAACTATCATGGGTTCCGATGCACATATCAACGCCCGCGCGTTCCGCATTCGAACCAGATCCCTCAACGCCTGATCCACCTGTGTGACCACTTGCTGTTCACTGGCGGAGTCGGCCATTGGCCAGCCATAGACCCGGAGAATCGCGCGTCCAGACGCTAGGCCGGGCCGATGAACTGGCGCACCGCCGTTAATTCCGGTTCCACATCGGGACCCGCCAGAAGCACCAACGATCCCCGTCCGGCCACCTTGACCCCGATCTCCCGCTGGGCCCCGCCCCATGTCGTCGACCTCCGCATTTCCGATGTCGGGCGGCAATATCCGGCTCCGACAACCTGGGATCCCCCCCTCCCGATAGCCTGGTCAGTTTTAGCAAACCGAATGGCCCTCAACATGTCCCAATGCGGACATGCCAACGTCGAAACGCTACCTGCATCCCCTCCCCTCCTCGAGCGACATGAGGGCCAGATCAAGCGACACCAACGGCTCCCATCATCATGCTGCAACAGTTGGCTCCGTTTCAGGCCCCCGTCCCCTAGGTGTAGGCCCGTTGTGTCTTGGCTCACGCCCGCAGGTCTTATTCCACAAGAATGATGGGTTGAGTGGTTCCCGGAGCGTGCCGTGTCGCAAGCCGCCGGCGCAGTTGGTCCATCCGTGAGTGGGCATGGGCAAAAAACATTTGATAGGCTTCACAAAAATAGTCGGCGGAGGGAGTGTCCTCAAAGCGGTCGACGCGATTGCGTGGACATCCACCTTGACACACCGCACGCCATTGGCAGTCCCGGCATTGACTGGGCAGGGCCGGCTTTAACTGACGAAATCGCGCATAGGCTTCGCTGTGCAACAACACGTCCAAGCAGTCCGTCGCAATATTGCCCAAGCACCATTCCTTGTTCAGAAAAAAGTCACACGGGTAAACATCGCCATTTTGCTCCACCACCAAGGTGGGCGGACAAAGTTCTTGCAGCGTGCACTGTTCCGGTTCCAATCCCAGGTATCTCTGCAATACATTATCGAAAAATCGCACCGAAACGCTAGGCGTTCCGCCGTTATACCATAGATCGAACGTCTCACATAAAAACTCTCCATACTCCTGCGCAGTAATTTCATAGACTCCAGGCCGATCGGGCTCTTGGGCCAAGAAATCCATGGCTGGAATAAGCTGAATCCAATCGAATCCTTCCGACCGATAAAATTCAAAGAGCTCGCGCGCGCGTTTGACATTGTTGCGATGCACCACGGTTAGAATGTTAAACTCCACATGAGAACGCCGCAGATAATCAATTCCGCGCATGACACGCTTGAAAGAGCCTTGATTTCCTCGGTCAACCCGCCGCTGATCGTGGATGGCCTCTGGACCATCCACGCTGACTCCGAGCAGGAATCGATATTGCTGAAAGAACTCCACCCAGCGCTCATTGAGGAGAATTCCGTTAGTCTGCAACCCGTTACTAAGAATCGTATGATCGGGGGCATATTGTGCCTCGAGCTTGACCACCTGCTCAAAAAACTCGATTCCCGCCAGAAGGGGTTCTCCGCCTTGCCAGGCAAACGTCGCCGACCCCTGCACGTGGGACATGTAGTCCCGCATGAACCGCTCCAACAGCGGCAAAGGAATGGTCCGTGCGTGGCGAGGATCGCCCCCCACGCGCGAATAGTAGCAATAATCGCAAGCCAAGTTGCAGGCTTCCGATACCGTCTTGAACATCACACCCACTGTCATAATGCCGTCCCTCCCCTTGTCATGTTGCGTGTTGTCCCACGGGGCACCCAATGTTCCGTCCCAATGCGCACCCAACCCTGCCTGCGTCAGCGGGAGCTAACGCCACAGAGAAGGAAACCGCTCACGAATTTCGGGAGGGGCTTCGAGTTCGTCTGCCGCCGTGCGGGCCAGCGAGGCCATGCGAGAAGATGTATCGCGCTCCACCTCTGCCAAGTTTTTGGATTGCGCGGGTTCCTCACGGTAGTTAAAGAGCTTGGGCGCATGAGAGAGCGTGGGCATCTCCACCGGGTACCTCCAGACAGTCGCCGACGTATAGGGCAGAAAGGGCCCCGATTCCACCAGGCTCGGGATCTTGACCGGGCGAAACCAATTCGTCGCATTCATAAACATGGTCGAATAGAGGAACAGCGGACTCCCGGCCTCGGGTGCCACGTGATAGGTGTAGTTCCCGTCGGTAATGTTCAGATCTTGGCCAAAATACCCGTACATGTGCCATCGGCGACGGTCCGTGCCGGATCCTTCCAGCAAAGGCATCAAGCTTCGACTGTGGCTAGGCTCATGAATAGCACATCCCATCACATCCCGCATGGTGTTGTAAAGATCGACCGTTCCCGTCAGCGACGACACCGTGCGCCCCCCTTGCGCCAGGTCGGGATGGTACATTAATAGGGGAATGTGTGTGAGCACGTTGTAGTTGAGAATATGCGGTTTGCCCATCGACCCATGTTCCCCCAAATAGTGACCGTGGTCGGTCGTCAATATCACCGCAGTGCTGTCCCACAGATGATGGCGGCTCATCTCCCCGAACAAACGGCCCAGCCATGCATCCACCAAGGTCATTTTGGCCGCGTACTGCGCCCGCACAAATGCCACCTGCCGCGCTGACAACTGTTGTGGGCTACCTTTCGCAATGTTGCCATAACGGGGCCAAATGGTAAGAGAGGGGTCGTGCACATCTTCCTTCGTGTACATCTGGGCATAACTGTCTGGAACATGGAAGGGTTCGTGTACATCAAAACAATCCACCATCAGAAAAAACTTATCTTGGTTGTGGTTTTCCTCGATCCAATCCGCCGCAGTCTGAAAAACTCTGGGGGACATGAAATCCCGCTCCTCACGAAATGCGGCGGCATTGCGAGCGTAGGCAATCCGGTTTAGGGGCTCGGTCGTCAATTGTTCGGGATCCACCAGCAGCTGATCTAGCCACGCCTGCCGAGGATGAAGGGGAGCCGTCTTCCATGCGTCGAATTCGTGTCCGCGGATAAACTCAAATCCCTGAAAGTCGTTGAAGTAGCCGTGACTGCCGTGCTGAAAATAGTGAAAGTGATCGGTGATCAGTTGGGTGACGTAGCCATTTTTTCGTGCCACCCGAGGGAGGGGTTCATCGAAGGGTTCCAAGGGCCCCCAGGAACGCCATAAGAATTCTTGGGTTCCCGTGAGCATTTCGCGACGGGCTGGCATGCAGGGCAGGCTGCCCGCAAAATGATTGTCAAAACGCACTCCCCGTTGTGCCAACTCGTCAATATTCGGGGTTTGAACCGGCAACTCGACCGGCTGGCCGTAAGCCTTTAAAAAGTCACGATTTAAACTATCAATGACGATGAAGATAAGGTTCACGCAATCGCCTCCTCTGTTCTGCCCGCCCCCAGCGCTTGCGCACTCAGGGCACGGGTCCGTCACCCCGCCGATCCCTTACATGGCGGAATATGCCGCTTGTGGTTAAAGCGCTTGCTCCTCCTGGCGGGCATTGGCAACCGCATGGCAGGCCACGTCATGGTTCGGCCCCACGTGCGTGAACACCGGTGCTTCCTTTCGGCAAATGTCCATGGACAACGGGCACTGCAGCACGTAGGGACACCCCCGGTGGGACTCCAACAGGACCGACTTCATGTGGTCACCCCCGTATGAAGCGCTCGCGGCGGGAGCACTCTCAAAGGTGGCGGACGCCGCCAGCCGCTGGGTATAGGGATGCTCCGCCTTATTGACCACGTCACGCGCCCCGCTGATCTCCACAATGCGTCCTCCATACATGACTAAAATGCGATCGCAAATATAGACGGCAGTGGGCAAGTCATGCGTAATGTACACGAGGGTTAAGCCAAGCTCTTCCCGTAACTTCAGTAGGAGCTGAAGAACCTCGGCGCGCAGCGACACGTCGAGCATCGACACCGGCTCATCCGCAATCAGGAGTTCCGGACGGCAAGCTAAGGCGCGAACCGCAGCCACCCGCTGCCGTTGTCCCCCCGACAGCTCATGGGGCCGTTTCTGGCGCACCGTGCCCACCGGAGTCAATCCGGTCATCCTGAGCAACCGATCCAGTTCTTGATCCGCATCGAGGGCCTCGGGGGACCGGTGCCTTTGAATCGGAAACAACAACTGTTGCTCAATCGTATAGACGGGATTAAGGGAATTGTAGACGTCTTGGAAAATCATTTGCACCTGGCTCCAATGCTGACTCAGCCCCTTGCCGCGCAGGCGTGTCACATCCCGCCCTTCCAACTGCAGAGACCCCCGAGCGGCCTGAACCATACCCACCAGCGTCCGACCCAAGGTTGTCTTACCGCTGCCCGATTCACCGACAATGCCCAGAATCTCTCCGCGGTCGATTGTGAAACTCACCGCGTTGACGGGTCGGATAATGGACTTTTTCAGCCCGGCCGACTGTCTAAACCGGACCACCAAATCCCTCGCCTCCACCAACACCTCAGGCATGCGCTCGCCTCCCCTCGATGTTGTCGACTTCGTAGCATGCCACCAGTTGCGACTCCATGCCTTCCAGCGGCGGCGGCGCCTCCAAACAGGGCGGCTGGACATAGGGACACCGCGGATGGAACGCACAGCCGACCGGAAGATCGGTCAGCCCCGGAGTACTCCCCGGAATGCTGTGCAAGGCTGGCTGCTCGTCCCGCAATTGGGGAATGGAGTCCAATAAGCCCCGGGTATAGGGATGATGACGCGTAGTCTCCGTAAAGACGTCAATCGGTGCCGATTCGACAATCTTGCCCGCGTACATGACCAGGATTTCTGAACTAATGTACCGGACCAGACGCAAATCATGGCTAATAAAGAGAACCGCAAATCGCTTGATTTGCTGAATGCGCCGGATTTCCTCCAGGATTTCGTGCTGTACGACCGCGTCTAATGCGGTGGTCGGTTCATCCATAATCACCAGTTCGGGGTCTAGCGCAATGGCCATCGCCAGCGCGATACGCTGGCGCATGCCCCCGGACAGTTCGTGGGAATAGTTGCGAAGATGTTGGGTGTGAATCCGCACCGTGCCCAGCAATTCCTCCATACGCCGCTGCTGATCCTCCCGCGTCATCCGCGGCTCATGGATGCGAAAGATTTCTCGAAACTGCTGTCCGACCGTAAGCACCGGATTCAAGGTTGCCATGGCACTCTGAAACACCATGGACATTTGGGCCCATCGTATCCGGCGCAAGTGCTGCTCGGACATCTGATAAAGGTCTTTCCCGTTCAGCAGCACATGCCCGGATAACAGCGATGCGTTCGAAGGCAGCAAGCACATAAGCGCAGCCGCCAAGGTGGACTTACCTGAGCCAGATTCCCCCACAAGTCCGACGATGCTCCCCGGGAAAATCGAGAGCGTTACGTCGTCCACGGCTTTTGCCATGCCTTCGCGGGTCGCGTACGCGACCGTGGCATGATCCACCGACAAAATCGGCACTTCATCACGCCTCATCAAAGGACCCTCCTTTCCCAGCGAGTTTGCCGTACCGCCGCCGACCTGGCTTCATTGTCGCCACCACGCGCAGACGCGGATTGGTGACTTCATCCAACCCAAAGTTAATGAGAGCCAAGCTCATTCCAAAGACCGCAATCGCGAGACCGCCGGGCAATAGCCACCACCACGCGCCATTTAGCACCGCCCCGCCGTTATTGGCCCAGTACAGCATGCTCCCCCAACTCGCCCCGGTTAAATTGCCCAGCCCCAAGAACTCCAGACCCGCCTCCGCCAAAATCGCGCCCAAGACGCCATACATCAAACTGGCAAAAAACAGCGAAGTCATGTTGGGCAGGATTTCCCGAACCAACACCCGCCCGTTGGACGCACCCGTGAGCCGCGCCGCCCACACAAATTCCCGATTGGCCATGCTCAAGGTCTGGGAGCGCAAGACCCGGGCTCGCCCCGCCCAGCCGGTCAACCCGATAATCAGCATCATCGAGAAGGCGTTCGTCTCGTGAACATAGGCCGCCGCCACGATCATTAACGGCAGCCCGGGAATCACCATGAAAATATTAGTCAGAGTCGCCATCGTTTGATCCAGCCTACCGCCTCGGTACGCAGGATACATCCCTATCGCCACAGCTAAAATGGTGGAAAGAACACTGGCACCGAAGCCCACAATCAGTGACGACCGGGTGCCCCAAACAAATTGGGCCCACACGTCCTGGCCGAGTCCCGTGGTGCCAAACCAGTGACGTGCACTCGGTGGTTGCAACAACCCGAAATTCGTGCTGGTCGGACTGTAGCGGGCAATCAGCGGCGCCAGGATACCGATGAACACGAAAACCAGAAAAATGATCACACCGACTCGCGACTTACGGTTGCGCCAAAGCGCTTTCAACCAGCCATAACGGGAATCCGACGGCAAAGCCTTTTTTTTCGGGTCGCCGCCTGGCACCGCATCCATGTTAATGGTTTGCGCCATTATGCCTCACCCGCCCTTCGTGCCCGGGGGTCAAGCCAGCCATACAAGAGGTCAACCAGAAAATTGACCACCAATACCGACAACGACACGAACAGGAACAGGCCCTGCATGAGCGGGTAATCCTCGTTGCTCACCGCCATAAACAATTGATATCCGACGCCGGGGTACGAGAACACAATTTCGACGAGAATGACGCCCCCCACGACAAAGGCGATGGCCATGGCAAAATTCGTGACGCTGGGCAACAGAGCATTGCGCGCCGCGTGATGCAGCATTTGTCCGCGGGACGAAACCCCCTTGGCACGCGCAAATACCATGTAATCTTCCCCTAAAGTTTGAATCATATTGTTGCGCATATGCAAGAGCCATGCGCCCATTCCCGGCACGACAATGGTCAGCGCCGGCAAAATCGCGTGGTACATGACATTCTCGATAAAGGGCAGTGACCATGTCGGCGTCATGCTCGGGGAATAGGAGTGGGCAACGGGAAACCAATGGAGCCCATACCCCAGCCCAAACAACAACAGGAGCCCCAACCATTGATGGGGAATGGCGCCGGTAAAGGTAGTGCCTGTGGTCAGCACCGAATCGGCCGCACGATTATGCTTCCAAGCAGAATAGATGCCCAAGAATGTGCCCAGCACGGCCGCGATCACGGTCGCCATGCCGGCCAATCCCAACGTCCACGGCAAACTGTTATCAATCACCGTGATGACCGGTACCGGATAGTAGGTAAGCGATGTCCCAAGATGGCCATGAAGCAAATTGATCAGGTACTGGCCGTACTGCACCACCAATGGTTTGTTGGTGACCCCAAATTGCAATTTCAATGCGTGCAACGCGCGGGGCGAGACCTGCCCTTGATAGCGCGAGGCCGCAATCAAGGCCGGATTTCCCGGCATCATCCGCGGCAAAACAAAGTTAATCGTAATCGCCGCCCAGGCCGAGACCAACAAAAACCCCAGGCGCTCGAGAATATACCGCATCGTCTGCCCCCTTTCCCTCTCGTCCGCTCACACTCATCCGTCTTCCTTAGCGGGGATGCCGACCGGAGCGCGGCATCCCCCGGGTCACTCTTCTCTACTTAGGCTGCAAGTGACTTGCGATCAGACCGTTTGACGGTGACAACCATGGCCCCCCCTGGGCATAAGGGTTGGAGGCCGTCGGCCATCCGGTGAAATGCTGGGTGCGGTATTCAAACCAGGTTGGCGTTTCCACGAGCGGAACCGATGGCAGTTTCTTCGCAACAATGGCCGCCAGCGCAGCGACTGCCTGGTGCTGAACCCGCGAACTGTTGGTGTGCATATACGTGTTGAGCCAGTGGGTAGTGGCCGCGTTCGACCAGCTTTCCGAGTTGGTGGCCTGGTGTGGGTACAACATGGCGTAATACGAGTAAAAAGGGGTTGGACCCGTGTCCGTCCAGGACAACGCCAGTTGATAGTTGTGCTGGCTCAGCACCTTGCTGTCATATAGACTGGCTGACTCTCCCCGCACCGTGACCTTAATGCCCACCCGCCCCAGTTCTGAGGAAATAATCGACGCCATCGAAACCCAATCCGGGTAAGTCGACACCACTTGCAGGGTAAAACTCAACGGCTTTCCCGACGGAGAGACAAAGATCCCTGACGCATTCTTCTTGTACCCCGCCTTCTTCAATACCGCTTGCGCAGTCCGTGGACTATATTGCAATTGGGAATGGGCCAGCATGGACGGCGGAAGCCACTTCCGGTTGGCCGGCAACAGCAAATCAAATGCATTGGCGGAGGGAGCGAAGTGATAATCCGCCCCGTTGATCTTTGTCCGATTGATGGCCAAGCTGATGGCCTTACGTACCGGAAGTTGCGCCAGCAAGGAGTTTTTGAAGCTCGTGTACAACATCAAGGTCGACGAGGGATTGAACCAGTAGTGGTTGTACTTCGGATTCACTTTCAGGTAGCTCCGCTTGATGTTGGGCATAAAAATACTGGCCCAGTCGATCTTGCCTTGCGCTAACGCGCCAGCAATACTGGTACCGTTGGAATAAGCCGGGAAATCGATCTGCTTGACCTTCGGCTTGCCGCCCCAGTACCGTGGATTCGCGGAGAACGTATACTGTTCGGTATTGAACGAGTGCAGCACATAGGGGCCGGTCCCAATAGGATGTGTATTCCGAGTTTTGGTAGGATTCGAGATCTTGCTCCATACCGATTTCGGAATGATGGAGGTTTGCCCCAACACGTACCAATCCATCGGAACATCGGGCTTCTTAAACGAAAACACCACGGTCGACGAGTTAACCGCCTTTACGCCCGACAAAAATGACCAAACGCCCGACGTGTCCAACTGAGGGTATTGCTTTTGA
>JAJZXX010000036.1 GCA_021806205.1 Bacillota bacterium
TCAAGGGCTACCTGCAAACTTGGCTGGTGCATATGCGCCATCCTTTGCAATTGCGTAATCAGTTGGGTCGACGAGGATTCTGGGGCTTTCAACTTGCTATTTTAGGAACCCCTCTCATGTTCATCCTCAACCCCATCTACTGGCTGATTACGTCACTATGGTTCATGACCCATTGGGGGCTCATTCCGCACCTTTTCCCCCCAGGGGTGTACTACCTGGGCATGCTTAATCTCTTAGTCGGCAATTTCGTCTTTGCTTATCTCAATGCCGTGGGATCGGCCAAAGAAGGCCACTGGAGTCTGGTTCCTTATGCGCTCATGACTCCGCTGTACTGGACGATGATGTCCCTGGCCTCATGGAAGGCGCTGCTGCAGCTCATTACGCGGCCGTCCCATTGGGAAAAGACCCAACATGGTCTGACCGACTGGACCGCCACGGGACAGTCGCAACGGCCCCGCCAATCCAACGAAGTTAGCGCTTAGGAGGTCCGAATCATGCGCAATATGAAAGGGATTCTATGGTCACTCGCGACCCTCGCCGCCATCGCCGTCGCACTGTTGGTCATGATGGGGATGTTCTGGGTACTCGAGATCGCACCGTTGATACTGTTCGTAGGGATGGCTATTGTTTACGGCATTCTTTCGCGGTCCCCAAAATCGTCGGCGCCGTCAGCCAGCGTCAATCAAAGCAAGGATAGGAGCCGGTTCTTATGAGCGTTGCGAGCACACTGGATCAATCTTCCCACCGAATAAGCACAACCAGCCAAGCCGCAAAGCCCCGCGCCTCGCGCGAGGGACTGTGGCTGGCCATCGTGAGCTTTTTCGTATATGCCGGTGCGGCGGTGTACTTGGTGTATGGTATGCACTACATGGCGGGTGATGCCCTGTCTCGTGTTGCAAATGCGTACTATGTGCTCTTTAGTCGGGATCCCCACCTCGGCGCCATCGGATTTGTCTGGAATCCCCTGCCAAGCGTATTGGAACTGCCCCTTGTGGCGCTGCGTCCTCTATTCCCATCGGTAGTTACGCATGGGCTGGCAGGCTCGGCGGTGTCGGCTGCATTAGGTGCCATAGCCGTCTATCACCTTTACCACATTCTGTCGAAAACTATCGTAGTTCCCCGGACAATACGCCTTGTCATTATTTCTGCCTTTGCTCTAAACCCTATGGTGGTCCTATACAGTGCCAACGGCATGAGCGACATGATGTGGATCGCGTGCATTCTAGGCACGTATAGCGGACTCTTGGATTTTCTGCAAGACGGACAGCTACGGCGGCTGGTATCTGCAGGGCTCTGGCTTGCGGCCGGATTCGGCATGCGCTATGAGGCAATTCCCTTCGGATTCATGTTGATCCTGGCCATTGCTGTGGCGATGTGGGGCAGGGAATCAGCCTCCAAATGGCACGGCGCCGCCATCATTTTCGGCGCACCAGTGGTCTTCGCGTCAGGCGTCTGGATATATTTCAACTGGCTTATTATGAAGAACCCGTTGTACTTTTTAAACTCGAGCTATGGCAATCTGGCTCAAACTTCTACAGGTGCCTATATGACCCCGGCCATAGCCGCCGCAGACCATCATCTGCTAGGGTCCCTCATTTACGTCCTGCGATTTGGGGAACTGTACTGGCCCATCTACATCGGAATGGCGTTCGCCTTATGGTTTTGCTTTGGCAAACGTCGCGACCCGCGCGCCATTGTCTTGGTTTTTGGCACCATCGGCACAGAACTCCTGGAATTCGCATTGCTCTACAAGGGCAGCTTGGGTGAATGGGATCGCTATTTCATGGAATTCATTCCTAATGGCATCCTGCTCATGGCTTTTCTAATCTTTAAAACTCGTTCCATGTGGGCATTACGGCGGTCATTATGGAAATTCGCCATGCTGGCGTTTATGGGGATAATTGTCATATCAGGCAGTGTAGGAACGGTCGTTGCACTCCAGCAAACGAGTCTCGGAAGTCCAGACGGTAGAGTAATTGATGCCGCTTACCACCATCAGTCACTAAAGGGTACTATCCAGGATCCGTTCTATGGTGGTTCCTCGAATGTTGTTTCCTATGCCAATCAGCACCCGCACATGACCATATTGGCCGACACATTTATTGATTGGCCCGTCGTAATCCGCGCCCGTCATTTGAACCAATTTACTATCACGTCGGACTACCAATTCAACTCCATCCTATATAACCCCCGAGGCCGGGTCACTGCATTCCTGGTTCCCAGGCCCTATCAAGTCGCACAGCTTGACGCGATCAACCGGGCCTGGCCCGGACTTTGGGCGGGACATGTGCCTTGGGTAAAATTGATCAAGCAATTTCCGGGAACAATTCAGTATCGTCTATACAAGATCTTACCGTCCGCTCCGTAACTTTTTATCATTCAAAAATTTGACACGCTTTACAAATGAACGTTAGCATTAGCGTTGCCATCGTGTCGACAAGTTAGGACACGGATCACGGACAGCTGAATAGAGCCGAACGACAAAGGCAAACCTGACGAAAGTTAGGGACGCAAAACTATAGGGGCTTATCGCGAACTTGCGAATGCCAGCCAGTTGCCGAAACGGGACCAGGAAAGAGCGGTTTCCCGAATCGGGGGAACCGCTCTTTCGGCGTTCTCTTGAACCAGGAGGGAATGCGCAAGTGCGTAATTTGTCAAGAATCGTGGTGTCATTATCTGGTGCTGCCTTGCTAACCAGTGCACTAGGTTCCCCGCCGGTATCCGCAATAGACACCACCACACCGTTAACTGTGGCCGTATCACGATCGAACTATGGAATTAATGTCTTTTCATACGACAGCCAAATGAATAGCCCATCGACCATCACGGGCATGACCCAGCTCGGTTTAGGCATGCAACAGTTCCCCAACGCCAACGAGTGGAGTTGGACCTCCAACACGTTTCGAAACGGCGGGACGGCTCCCGTATCATTGAGCGATTGGGGCCACATCCTCCAACAAACCAACAACCAGGGACTATTCATCTTCAACTATGATGAAAATCCGACATTTACGGGCGGCGGCACTCCAAGCGATGCCGCCAATTTGACTCAGTATATCGTGAAGCACCACCTGCCGATCACCGCGATTGTAGTCGGCAGCGAGGAATATGGCTCGTGGGACCATTACGCCAATCTCAATCCTTCGTTTTCCGCTACATATTACGCAACCCAGACAGCCAAGATCGCGCGGGCTATTCATGCAGTCGACCCCTCCATGAAAGTCGGCGTCTCATTCGATTTGGGTCAACGGCCCCACGATCTCAACTGGGACCAAACCGTATTGCGCACGGACGGACCTTATATTAACTTCGTCAGCATCCACGACTACCCTAACGCCCAACAGTTGAGCAACCCCGGACTGCTATCATCCCTGCCAGGTGAAATTGGGCAAGCCACATCCTTTGTAAAGAACGAGATCGCATCGAACGTTCCGCCGAACTACGCCCGCAATATCCAGACCTGGGTGACCGAGTATAATCCTTACGGACAACCCGGTTCGCAATCCACTCAGTCCGTGTATGGCGCGGCTATGGTAGAGAGCGCTATGTTATGGCGCGTGGATGGAGCGTCCAAACTTTTTGTGTGGAGTTACGATGGCCAAGCGCATAGCCCCACCCCAAACTGGCCAGTCAACACATCGGCCAATACCTCCTACGGTCTTTTCGCACTGGCTGGAGACGGACAAAGTCCTGAATTGCCGGCTAACCAGCTCTATCCGTCGGGGCAAGCTTTGCAGCAATATATGCAAGCCATTGGGGCGGGGGGAACCTTGTCAGTTTGGACAACCCCTAGTGAAGTGATAGGTCAAGTACAATCGTCGGGATCCACTCACGTTTTTGCAATAAACACCTCAAGTAGTGCGCAATCTATTGGTTCCGGCGGTACTACCCTTTCTGTTCCGGCCGCCAGCATGCAGGTCGCAACCGGTCAAACCGTGACTGCGTCAACGCTGAATTTGGCGTCCAAGACGTTAACCAACCCGTCCGGCGTTTCTCCCACCGCTGGACTCCCATCCTACCAAAGCAGTCTCCCGACAATTACCGCGACCCCTCACGGCTATCCCGGCCAAACCGTCACGGTCCAAGGCACCGGCTTTGGCACTCAGGGACCCAATTCCGCCCTCATTGTGTCGCAAGCCGGGACTAACTATGGCGGGCCGGGTGACAGTTATGGTGTAACGATTACGAATTGGTCACCCCATAGCATCAGCTTTGTCGTCCCTAATGGGACGTCGGGACCCAGTCTTACTCCGGGAAATGCAACGGTTCGCGTCGAGACCGCCAACCAATTAGTCTCCAATCACTCACCGTTGAGCGTGAGTCACACGCCAACCGTGCCTTTCGCGATTCAATCCGGATCAATCTATCCAGGCGCGCAGTTGACGCTATCAGGATCCGCGTTCGGCTCTGCGCAAGGGAGTGGATATGTTCGCATCTCTCAGAACGGGGTCAACTATGGTGCCCCGTCCGACTCCTACAAGCTCAACATTACGGCTTGGACCAACAGTACGATCACGCTAGAAGTCCCGGCAGGAGCATCAGGACCAGCATTGTCGCCTGGACCCGCCTCGATTCAGGTCATGACCGAATCGGGTCTACATAGCGCATCTGTCCCGATATCCATTAGCGCGCCACCGACACTGTCAGCGTCTGTGGCCACGTCCCTTCCTGTTCAACCCGGCCAAATCGTCACGATATCTGGTAACAATTTTGGAACGGCTCAAGGACAGGGCTATCTTCTGCTCCAGCAAAGTGGCGTGAATTACGGTGCACCCGGCGATTGGTACGGACTCACCATCGTGAATTGGAGTGCCAACCGCATCACGTTCCGTGTCCCCCAGACTGGCGTGTCTGGAACCGGCCATGATGAACCCGCTGTCCAGGCTGGACCCGCTACCATCAAAATTGTCACCAATACTGGACTACAGTCAAACCCCCTCCAAATTCGCGTGAACTAAACACCACCTAATCTTCCGCAAGGCGCTCGACCCCCTCGAGCGCCTTGTCATTTCCCCCCAACACTCGACCAACAGATGACCAACAGAGCCCTCGGGTCAGGCTTTCTCCCGGGTTGTTGTGGCCACCGTATCAATTAGACCCAATTCGAGACCACGACTGGGACTGGGTCAGGGACTGCTGTCGAATAGCCTCCTATCTATGATAGATGCAGACAGGTCAGGAGGCACGGTTAATGGCGCAGCCAAACAATGCATTATTTTATATGAACCCTGAAGAACATGCATCGGTATCTCTAGTCATTCCAGCTCATAATGAATCCGGCCGCATTCAATCTGCGGTAGAGGCAGTTCGTCGCGTATTTGCAGGAACCGGGCACGAACTGGAAATCATCGTAGTCGATGATGGTTCGGTCGACAATACTCGAGATGAGGCCATGGAAGTTGCTTCGCAGTGCCCTGATGAGGTGCGGGTCGTGTCGCTCAGCGGCAACCATGGAAAAGGCTTCGCGATTCGAACCGGCTTTGCGTACACGCACGGAGACCTGGTAGGATTTATTGATGCTGACCTGGAATACCCTGTGGACGCTCTCCCACTGATGGCGAAAATGGTGGAAGTCTCCAATGACGGTTGCGCGATCGCTTCGCGTGTCGCCGATGACCGTAAACGATGGGAGCGGTTCACCTCCCAAGCCGCTCACAAACTTGCCTCACTGGTCCTGCAGCTGCCTATCCAAGACACCCAAGCCGGAATGAAAATGTTCCCGGGCGACTTTGCCCGGACCACTCTCACAAGTGGCCGGGAAGACGGATGGTTATATGATATTGAGGCGTTGTTAGGGGCCGCCGAACAGAACCTTAACATTATCGAGATACCCGTCATGCAAAAGAGTGTGCGGCGGCGACGCGCCAATTTATGGGCCATGTTGGCTTGCGGCCCGTCTTTGCTGCGAATGGCGTGGGCCCGTTGGCAATCGCTGCGACGCGGTCATGCGGGAGAAATCAAGCAGGTTGCGCGGTTTGGTCTCGTGGGCCTTATCAACAGCTTGGCTGATGTGGCGGCATACTGGACTCTAATTAAGATATGGTCTCCCCACAACAGTGGCATTCAAGCTGGGTTTGAATCGTTACTAGCCTGGTTGTTTGCAAGCCTCGTAGGGTACGGGCTGCACTCCCGGTATACGTTTAGGCGCCGCCTCTCGGCCAGTGGATTTTACGTGGTAACCGGTATTGGGGTCGCGATTCAAGTTGTTACCACGGGTCTTGTCACTCAGTGGTTAGGATCAGCCGATGCACTCTGGGGCAAGCTTTTGGGTATCGGGTTGGCTTCACTCGTCACTTATTTCGGCTATCGTTTCGTGGCCAGGAGTTCCCATCGCACGCCAAACTCCCGCACCCGAACTTCCGTCACACGAGCCAATATCCCAACAATTTTTGCAGAAGAATCCACTGAGGCTATTTGAAGCCTGATAGCAGGTAAAAGGCCGCCCGATCGGGTAAATCGGGCGGCCATTTGTGGACAGTCAGAAATCTGAAGCCACTCCGTCGCAATTGATCCGGGTCAAAGTAGCGGCAATGCTTGATACTTCTACGAATACTGAACGTTTTTCGACTGTCTGATACATTAGAAATCTGCATACCGATACACCGAAGATTCGAGGTTAAGCATGCCCACTGGGTGGCGCACCTTGATGGCCACCCAGCACCATTACCGATTCCTGCAGGTGCCAGGGGTAGTGGAGGCGTTGGCGGTCTAACAAGCCCCGGGACTCGGGTGGCAACGGCTTTGCACCTCCCTCGCGTCAACGAAAATCCACTCTTTTCTCTATGTCTCTCGATGCGACTTATCGGGTGTAAGTCCTGTTTCGCTGACGGTGTTGGGTATCCAGGAGTTGATGACGGACACCCTGACCAAACGCCCGCAGGATTTCCCGGGCGCGGTCCTTAGTTCAGTACGTCGCGCGGAGATCCACTGAGATACGCCGCCAACGCCGTGCGACGACGAATGTCCAGCTTCCGAAAGATGCTGCGCAAGTGATGATCGACGGTGCGGGGGGATACACAGAGCATGGCCGCCACTTCTTTGTCCGTCAGTCCTCCTGCCACCAACTTGGCGACTTCCCATTCACGCTCGGTGAGGACACCCTGGGCAACTACCGTGGTGTTTACCGGGCGCGCCTTGTTGATGCGAACGGCCTCCAGCAGACTCGCAGCCTCCATTCGCTCGCGGGCGCCCAATTGGGTAAACACGTCCAAAGCCCCTTGCAGATACTCAACCCAAGTCCCGCGCCGTGCGGTCAACTCGGGAACATCGGTCCTGTTCGCCGTGGACTCGTAGGCTCTCCAAACGCGGCCGATTGACAGGCGGCAGAGGGCTGCTTCATAAGGCAGACGGCAGGTTTGCGCGAGCGCGGCCGCATCCTCGAGCCAGGCGAATGCCTCCGTCCATTTCCCCAACTCGCCCACGAGTTCTCCGAGACGCCGGCGGGCCTTGATGATGAACCATGGAATCGGTACGGGCATGGCCCAATCCAGAGCCCGTTCACAAGCCGCGATGGCCTTTCCGGCATCACCAATCTGTCGATAATAATCACTCCAGGCAATATCAATCAGAGGGCGATGGAGTTTCGACACTTGGCTAAGCGGATGGGCATCGGCTGCCTTTAGCCATTCTTTAGCCAAGTCCGCTTCATGTTTCAGAAGACAGGCCTGGGCGCGTATCGCATGGACCCACGTAAAGATGGTATTTGACGGCACAGGCGGGTCGGTCGGGCACCGGGGTACTAGTTTCGCCAACACGGCGTCCAACGCTCTCGTGTCGCCGGTTTCCACCAGCATCACGGCCGCAAACCAGGTGATGAGTTGGTCAGGCTCCGACTCAGACAAGACATAGTCGATTAAGTGTTTGCGCCCTTCGGTCCACCGGCCGCTCGCATAATCATAAAATCCGGCGGCGGAATAGCCCTTGGGCATAAACCCAAATCCGTTTCTTCGGTTGATGTCGTCTTCCATCCGCAACAATTCTTGGATGGCCGTGTCCACGGTTTCGGGCTGATCCGTTTTGGCGAGGTAGGTGTGATACACGTAGTTGGTAAACAGGACAGTGGCCGTACGGTCATTATGTTGATGATAGGCCGCCTGGCTCAGTTCACGGGCTGTCACCGCAGTTTCATCCAGTTGTCCCAAGAACGCGCAGAGCCGGGTTTTCATGCCCAGCAGTTGCGGATCATGGGGACCCGCTCGGTTTTCTAAATCGCTGAGCATGTGTGCGGCCTCGTCCAACCGTCCGTGCGTATACAGAAAACTCCAATACACCACCGCGATCCGCGGATACTCGCAGTGATCCTGAAAGAATAGCTGTTCGAGTTCGAGATATCGAGTGTGGGTCAGCAGGCGCTGCTGTGTGGTGGCCAGTTCCGCAATCTCGCCCAATTTGACGTGGTTCCCATGAATATAAGCACGCTCAAATAGGAAGTGGCGAGCCCAGACCTCAACGGGCAAATCGCCATGGTTTCGTGCTGCCGCCAGTGCGGCTTCATAGATCTGAACGGCACCCGCGTCATTCCGTCGCCGCAGACAAAAACCCAGCTTGAGGAGAATCTCCGCCTGCAAGCTGTCCCCTTCTGGCAACGAGTCCAGCACGGACTGATAACGGTCTTGTGCATCCGGGATAGCGCCGACCCGGAGGGCATGGTCGCCGGCAGCCACCAGGAACTGGACAAACCGCGGATCATGGGCGCGTCGATAATGAAACGCAATCGCGTCCAAGGCGTTAGGCGAGGTTCGTTCCAGCACCTCGGCAATCGTTTGATGACACCGTTCCAGGCGAACACCGATCATGCGGTCCCTAAGATAGCTCCGGACAATCGCGTGGCGAAACTGAAACGTAGCGGGCGGATCGTCCCCATTGCGGACGATTCCCAATCGTTTCGCGCCGTCGAGGGCGGCGGTGATCGCGTCCTGCGACCGGGTCGAAATGTCTCGGAGCAGACGGTAGCTAAACCATTCTCCAATTTGGGCAGCTTCTTCCAAGATGGGGACATGGGCGGGGTCCAGGAGATGGAGTTTGCTGTCGATAGCCTGCTGGATTGTTTCAGATACGTGCGCCGTCCCATGCTGGGCGTCTTTGAATTGCTCTAAAATTTCGGCCGCGAATAAGGGAAACCCCTGGGTCAGCCGATAGACTTCATCCGCCACGTGAGACGGGTTGTCTAAGTGAGGGAGCGTGGTCCGAGCCAGTTCCTCCACCTCTGCCTGGTTTAACTCCTGCAGCAAGATCCGCTGACTGCCGGTCCGCAACATATCCGACAAATAGCGTCGGATCTCGGGGGAGCGGTGCAAGTCTTCGGATCGATACATCCCAATCACGAGCAGTGCAACCCCATTAATCCGCCCGGATAGGTGTCGCAGTAGGTCCAGCGAGGCTCGGTCTGACCATTGCAGATCGTCGATGGTGATGATGAGTGGGGCTGCCGCGTTGTGGCACCAGCGAATGAAGGACAAGGCCACTTCAAACGGTTCGGCCACGGTTGGAGCACTGCCGAAGGGTGCCGGCAACAGGGCGAGGTCCGCGAATTCACCGCGCATTTGCAGACTAAACAACGCTTCCCGCCATGGCCCGTACGGGATCGTCTCTCCAGGACCGGGACACCGACAAGCAATGCTAAGCACAGGTGTTGGCGCATAAGATTCTAACACGTGGTTGACGAGCGTAGTTTTGCCGATCCCCGCCTCGCCCCCGACAAGGACGATGCCCCCGGTGCCACTAACCACGCCCGACACTGCCTTCGCGATAGCCTGAACCTCCGACAATCGTCCAACCATATTTACGGGGTATGTCATGGAACTGCCGGCCTCCCGCCTGAGTCACATCCTGTGACGAATTCTTCAATAGCGACCGTTCCCAATGTCGAAATAACCTACTTGATTATAGTGGGTCATGCCAAGAACCGACATAATTCGCCACAGCGGAGCGCCTAAAATATGTTCAGAGCAGATTCGTGATTGCGGGGTGTATTAATTAATCTCAGGGATGGCTGAGCATAATCGATGACTATCATGCCCTAACATGACCTTGGGGGATTCCGTTGGGAGAAATTCCAGGATCCGCCCATACCCAAGATTTTACGCAGTGGCGCCCGAATGCGGTCCTCCATCAGGTCGCCGGAGTCTGACGCGACGGCAGCACCCTGCTTTTATGCTGTGAGTCCGCTCTGCACGGTTGAGTCGATGGATGCTACCCGTGCCATATGCAATGATTTACCCGTAAATAGGGAATTTTCCCGATGCGCCAGGAGGTTCCCTTCAGTATTCTCGACAAGGAGTGTGCATACGTGTTCCGAAGTGCTTATGGAGAATTCAACGCGGACTTGCGGGTGGGGCGTGATCCGGCATGAATTCGGTCTATCGGTGTGCGTTCTCGGATGCATCAGGTGTGGGTCTATAGCAGCATGTCTGGGCGGTTCAACACGGGCAGTTAGTCGCGCTGTATCAAAAGCGTGGCATCGTTCCCACGTGGGCTGACGACACGCTGACCGTTGTCCAAGAGGTGTCGGCCCACATTGCAAAAGCCCAAGCGGATTTCCGATCCAAAACAGCTAATGACAATCTTGCCGAGGTCGTTTCAGTTGATACTGGATTTGAGACTGATCTGATAACTCTGTGAGACACGCATGCGACTGTTATCTAAATTGGTGTCGATATAATCCTAATTAGGCTTATGTATGTGATTTTTCTTTTCTATTGCTGAATAATAATGGACCGATTTTGTGGTTGGAGGTAATTTTTCGTGATCGCTAATAACAAGATTATGGTACAAGACATACTCGAAGTCCCGGAGGACTTGATGGGTCGTGACGATATATGGAATTCATTATGCGGTTGGGCCAAGAGCCACAACCCATCCTGCCAGTATTTGTGGGGTTCGGCGGGAACCGGTAAGACCTTTCTCATGCGTCACGTCTTTCACCAGTTATCTAAACGTGCGGCCGAGTCGGTCTTCTGGACTTCGGCCGGTAACCAGGCGCAATCGTCGTCGGCGTGGATCCAGCACGTTAGTCGCCTGATGGGACTCAGTACCGAGCCCATAACCTCAATAGATAATGTGACAGATCTCTTGATAGCTCGGTGTAGCTTGGACCCGTTCATGTGGATCATTGATGATTTTGACCAAATGAAGAGTAATCGAGACTGGGCCGCCGCGACGGCTCTCGAATTATCCGCTCGTGGTGCTTCAGTGATCTTGGCGGGTCGCACCTCCCCTTTACAGCTCTGGCCCACCCATTCCTACATGCGTGGACAAATTCAAATCATCGAAATTGATGATTTGGACCATGGCGCCGCCGAGGCCCTATTAGCGTCGCGTGGCTTGACCGACCCTTTAGTGGTTAATCGCGCCATTGAAATTTCCCACGGACGACCCCAACTGTTGTCCGCCATTGCAGATGGTCTGTCGCTGCTGGAAGAGACCGCTGTTCCCGCGGACCAATGGGCCTTTATGACCAACCCGGTCGACACGGCCGGCTACCTGATCGAGCAGATCTGCCATCCCGGATCGAGGCGCCTGATTTGGCGCGCGGGTCACCCGACCGATCGCATCGATACCATGATTGCCGCCGCCTCGCTGACACCGATGTTTAATCGAGATTGGTTGGCCCGGGTTGTTGGACGGACCTTAGTGAACGAACTATGGGAAGAGTTTGTGGCCCTGCCGTTTCTTCACCCCTATCGCGGGGGGTATTATGGTGTGTTCCCACGCCTTCGAGAAGAAATTGCTCAAACCGTGCTAAAGGTTCGTCCCTGGATGTGGGAGAACTGGACGCGATCGGCCGTCTCCCACTATTTGGCCAGGGTCCAAGCGGGATCCACGCCCAGGGAGCATGCTTGGGAACTCCTGTCCCGTTTTGTGCGCCCCCATCTAGGTGAGTCGATCTTCAGTGTGGATGTGGGTAGTTTGGTGTTAAACCAGCAACTGCCTTCACGTAGCGAAGAGGGCTTTGTGCACCTCACGGACCGTATCGGCGTAGATGTCGCATCAACCCGATTGATGGCGCCAACCACTGAATGTCTGGTGGTGGATACCACCCGTTGGGATGCCAATAATCCCGAGGCATTGGTATATCTGGTCTCGAACATTGCGAACCGGTTCCATCTCTATAACGAAGTCGAATGGGTGACAAGCGGGACAAGCCCAGCCTTGGACTCATTGTTAGCCACACTAAAGTTTAGTCCCGTCAACGAGTGTCGCTGGAACTTGACGCTAGGACCATCCGAATATTTGAAGTGGCTTGAGAACCTGGTGGCGGCGCCGGAGGGCACGCGCCCCAGGGATCCGGTGGCCCTAGTCCAGTCAGTCCTATTGGGCCTCAAAGACGGGATGGACGAGTTCAGTCCGGAGGTCATGGAATACTGGAATAGTGTGTCTACCGATGCATCAAACTTCCGCACCTGGTTCCTGGATGCTCTAAACTCGGCCGACCTCGGCGATCAGATCGATGGCAAGACGGTGTTGGTTCTCTACTATCTGGATCGGCGAGGCACCCATGAAGAGTTGGCCGAGATACTGCATGTGTCGCGTGCCACCTATTTCCGGAATCACCGGGCCGCCTTGGAACGGCTCGCCCAAGCCGTATTCCAATAATGGGAAACCCCTGACCCCGCGGCAAAGAACCGGCCCGGGAACCATTTTGGAACCCATCCGGGTGGTTATGCGCCTAATCGATTAGGGACTTCACATACGCGGCTAAATCTTCGTCGACATACTGCGCTAGCAATTGGTGGTGGCATTGGGTCGCCACTTCATTAAAGGACTCGCCGTTCTGCGGTTGCCGCGCCGCAATATAGACCGTTGACGGGGAGAGGTGCCCATGCTGCAGACGTTGCACCACGTTGTCAATATGGACTGACGTTATGCGCGGCAAGAACATCACCCACTCGGTCGCACTCCACTTGGTTACAACGTCCGCCCCGCGCAATCTGAGATGGATGTGGTGGCCAATTGCATCCGACACCATATCGGAATTGCGCGAGTGCATCTTATCGGGAATGGCCAGCAACACCAAGCAGAACCAATTCGATCCCACCACCCGTACAATCCGGGCAATAGTCCGTTCGGCTTCCCGTGGCCGCAAAAATCCCATCTCCCGATCTCCAGCGGAATGGTAGCTGGGACCCGGAGCAGCTTCTTGTGACCAATTTTCCAGCTTGTAAAGACCTTGGTGGACGTATCGCTCCACCACCTTGGGGGACTGATGCAGTGTCTTTGAGACCCGATCCATCGGCATGCCTTGCAGGATAAGTTGCAATGTTTCCCGTTCTCGCTTGGTTAAGTGCGGTACGAGTCGTTTTTGGGGCACAGACCATCCCTCCGAAGACGTCTAGACCCACTCGAGTATACGAGCCTCGTCCAGTGCAGGTATTTGTTTTAATGCGTTCAGTATATCTGCAATCTTTATCTGCAGCAGTGTCATGGCAGGTATCAACCCAGCCGGAAAGATGACCGCCGCCCAGGACCAGACTAAGTCCCTAAGACTGCCGAACGCTCGGACATCCACGGGACCACCGCGACGGCACAAGCGGTACACACCATGCCGTATGCCCACACGACGTCATTACGGACGGAAATCCGCACGGTTTTCCACTGCTGGGTGAGACGCTGCACCCCTTTGGCCGGCGCCTCCATTTCCGCTAAAACTGTCGAGAGTTCACCGCAACAATCACACAGATACATGATTAGCCACGCCTCTTTTTCATAGTAAGGATCTCGCACCGACCGCTGCAACAGTCGGCTATGTCGTACGAGATACTTAGATCCGGCCGACCGATGCTTCCTTCACCCACTATAGCACGGGTGCCTGGCTTGCCCCATCTCAAGATCGGTCTCATGCAGTTTAAGCGTCCGAAACTGGTGCTATCTGCCATAGCGGCCCAGCGGCTGTTCGTGGGTTACAAACAGCAACTAAAATATTGCTTTTTATTTAGTAAAGCATATTTTTGTGTTATGCTTTAGTTATGTTACTTAGCTTAGAAGACGCTGCAAAAATATTAGGGGTATCAAAAAGTACTATGCGTCGGTGGGAAGAAGAAGGCCGTCTCAAACCCGAACGCACACCCGGTGGTCATCGTCGGTATCGGTCGGAAGACTTAGGCCAGCTGGTTCATCATCCGATGCCTACCGCAGGGCGCGTAACGATTGCTTATGCACGTGTATCTAGCCATGATCAGACAGCCGACTTGGAACGAGAGGCGATTCTATTATCCGAATTCTGCACCAGAAATGGTTGGCCACACGAAGTGATTCGTGATCGGGGATCCGGTCTGAATTACCACAAAAAAGGCTTGAGGGCACTACTACAACGCATTATGCGGAATGATGTCGAACGGCTGGTCATCGCCCATAAAGATCGGTTGTTGCGATTCGGCGCGGAACTGGTCTTTGCCATTTGTGAAGAGTTCCAAACCGAAGTGGTTATCGTCAATAAAACGGAAGCGATGAGCTACGAAGAAGAACTGACGCAGGATGTGCTCGAAATCATTACGGTGTTTTCGGCAAGACTGTATGGCGCGCGGAGTCCCAAGAATAAAAAACTGATTGAACGCATGAAAGAGGTGGCGCAAGATGATGCGGACAAGGCGAAGGCTGACCCGACAACCGAATAAACAGAAAGCGGTTTTGCGCCATGACCTTATCGACCGGTCCGCCCAGCCGAAAGATGCGTACCTGTTGGAACTCGCCAAAACCAAGCACGGGCATATTTGGCAATTGCCTCGCAAGGTTAAACGCCTATTGGCCCGTCAGGATAGCCATCACACGTTGCCGATTCACGTCGAAGATCAATGTTTTTTTGATGCCGTCGCGACGATGGTGGCGTGGGGGGAGAGTGCAAAAGCTCTCAATCACTGGAAAAGTAAAATCTTCGCACACACAGAGGACGAGAACGAGCGCATTCGCTACTTTAAGGCGTTCAAGTCCTACGCAGGCTGTCAGGCGAATGGCATGCCCCGTGGTTGTTCCATTTGGTGCGCAACTCTCTCATGCACCCGCCGCGTATTCACAATCGGCGCAGTGTCATGCGGGACAATACCAGTTACCGCGTGTTTATCGAGAAAGGAAAACAGTATATCAGTCTCACGAGTCTCGTCAAAGGTCAGCGTGTGGTCGTCCCTTTGCTCGGCCATGTGAACATTCGCGGCAATATCCGTTTAGTGTATAACCATGACCATTTTGAGATACATACAATGACCAAGGTTAAAGTCAAGAAGAGATCTCCTCGCATCAAAAATATTGCACTGGACGCGGGTACCACCGCAGTCTATACCGATCAGAATAACCGACGCTCCGGTACCGACTTTGGTCGGATACTGGCCCAGGTTGATGCGCGTGTCAGCGATAAGGATAAGAAACGCAATCAAATCCGCGATGCAGCAAAGAACAAAA
>JAJZXX010000177.1 GCA_021806205.1 Bacillota bacterium
TCCGCCACCGCAATGGGTCGCATAACCCTTTTGACGAAGCTTATGGGGTGAGCTGCTTGAGGGAAAACCTCACGAGCAGTTCTGATGGGGAGGGACTGGAGACGGGTCGTGAGATACCGCGCCAGTCCTTTACCCGACAAATCGCGTTTAAACGCTTCAAAAGTCTGCTGCATTTAGACGCCTTACGGCTCGTTTTCCGCACCTAAAAACTTCCAATCCCCATGATAAATAGTGCGAATATTCCGCAAAGGAATAGCTTCTTGCGCGTCGAATGTTAATTGACATGGAACTCATGACTCCGCCGGGGCGGGTGGTCGGCGCTCTGCCGCTCTTTCGCCAATTGGCCCAGGACATTGGCCTCGTCGAGGCCATCAATCAGACCGTGCGGTGGGACGCGCGACAGTGCCATCTCTCGCCCGGGGAACGGCTACTGGTGTTGGTGTTGGATATTATTGGGGGCAAGTCCCCGCTCTATCGCATGGTCGAGCGCTGGGCGGTCACCGACGTGCCGATCTTGGCTGGTGCCGGCCGCGTCGCGGCCGATTTCTCTGACGATAGTCTAGGGCGTGCCTTGGACAAATTGGTCCGAGCGCAACCGGCGCGGGTCTTTGGCACGGTCGCCGCACAAGCCTATGTGCGCGAGGGCATTGCCCTGACCGCGGGCCATTGGGATAGCACCTCCTGCTCCCTGACCGGCGTGTACAACGGCTCAGATGAGGCCGATGTGCATCCGGCTTATGGCCACTCCAAAGACCATCGCTCCGACCTCAAACAGCTGTTGCTCACGCTGTTCGTCAACGCGGAGGGTGTACCGATGTGGGGCACCGTCGAATCCGGCAACCGGTCGGACAAGACGCTCAATGGGGACATGCTCGACCGTCTCGTGGAGGCCATGGCCCCGGAACAGCTGGCCCAATTGATTTACGTAGCGGATAGTGCCTTGGTAACCGGGCCCAACCTCGCCCGGTTGTCGACCCAAGCGATTGCCTTTGTCTCCCGTTGCCCGGAAACCTTTGGTGTCGTGGCACAGGTCAAAACCGCCGCCTGGGCGGCGGACGACTGGATCCGGATTCCGCCGCTTGCTCAGCGCCATGACGCGGCGCACTATTGGGCCTCGGAACAGCGCGGGGTCATTGATGACCGCGAGTATCGGCTGGTCGTATACCGGTCCGACGCATTGGACCGCAAGAAATCCCACACGCTCGACCGCGAAATCAGGCGTAGCCGCGCCACCATGGAACGGGCCGCCCAGTCCCTGAATCAGGAACGCTTTGTGTGCGAAGCCGATGCGCACGCCGCGTGGTCGCGCTGGCAAGCGGAATGGGCGGGCGCCTGGTGCTCCGCCACGACGGTGATCCGATCGGTCGAAAAGCAGAAGCGACCGGGACGGCCACGCCAGACTCCGCGTCCAGAGGACGTCAGCGTCAGTTGGTGTATTGATGTTTCCGTGGGGGCTGTGGATGCGGCCCGACGCCAGCGCGAACTCGAGCGGCGGCAATCCTTTGTGCTGATTACCACCATCTCATCAGACCGGCTAACTGCGGCCGATTTGCTCCGAGAGTATAAAAGTCAAACCAGCGTGGAACGCCACTTTCACTTCGTGAAAGACCCGTGGTTCGTAGACGGCTGGTTCCTCAAAGATGTCGGCCGACTCGAAGCGCTCGGCTACGTGATCCTCTTGGCCTGCTTACTCTACAGTTTATTGGAGCGCCGGGTACGGCGGGCTCATCTTCCAATCCCATCGCCCTCGCGCCGGATGCTGAAGCATCCGACGGGACACGAGGTCATCCGCCATCTGGAATCGGTACAGGTCGTTCAGGATTCCCGTGGCACCCGCCACATTGCCTTGGAACCGTTGTTGCATCCCACCTTCGAAGCCGTTTGTCAGGCACTGGGCATGGATGAGACCGTCTACACGGTGCCGCCTTATCTTGCGCCGCCGAAACTGCCTGCGACAGAAATTTAGGGGGATCCCAAATTTTGGGTGCGGAACGCAAGTTACACCTAGTATACCACAGCGTGAACAACCCAGAAAGGGACCGGAAAAACCACCCGACAACCCCGGTCTGGAGTTCTTGCGCGATCTGCTCAATCATGCGGATACCATCGACCACGATACGCTGGTCGAAGGCATCTTTGCGCCGGATGCGCTCGATAAACTGAATCGCCTCCAATCGGATCATCCCGGCGCGTACGTGATTATCCGTGAGGCCTGCCAAGCTCAAAAGATCCCGATCGGGAAACTCGAATCAGCCATGGCGGGGCGTAAAAAAGCCGTGGAACATCTTCAAGCCGAAGAGGCGGCCAAGCGACGCCGACAGCAATTTTACGCGGTTCCGGGCGGCATCGACCTGCCGCTAGCGCCAGGCTGTGCGACTCCTACGGGGTACAGCGTGCAGGCCGGGAAAACGGTTAAGGTGGACCCGGAAAAGGGGCAGATCGTCATTGCACCCGCTGGACTTGCCATGCTGGAACGGTATCGCGATATCGACACCGGGAAGACGCAGGTGCAGGTCGGCGCGTGGTTCGACGGTGCGAAACGGTGGCACACCGTAGACGTACCCCGGCAGACGATTGCCAGCACTAGTCAAATCGTGGGACTGGCGGACTATGACTTTCCCGTCAGCAGTCTCAAC
>JAJZXX010000010.1 GCA_021806205.1 Bacillota bacterium
GCGAACTCCTTTGAGGTCGGAACCTTCTGCAAAAAAAACCCGTGCGGACACGATAGACGGCATCCCCGACAAGAACTGCTGAATTTTACGGCGCACAACCCCCTCGATTTTTGGACAAGCTCCTAGGACAGTGGTTTGTAGCGGCACAAGGTCGCCTGCTTGCCTGTATCTTCGAAAATCCACAGCAATTCCCCGTACTCGAAAACGAGTGCGTCGCGGTTGAATCCCTCGACCACACGAAAGCTCATGCGACATTTTTCGTTCCACCCGGCTCTTCGCAGGAACCCCCCTTCTTTTGTCGAATATTCCTCAAAGTATCCGCCACGGGAGGGGACGGCCCTGAGAGTCCGCGAAACTAATCCGCATCGGTTAACCGTCACCGAAAATCTGGCGTTAAGCTTTTTTTGGTTTACGTCAAATATGCAGTGGACCGCTCTCATTATCATTGTCGTCCCCGAAGTAGTCTTGGGCATGGTGGGAGCCCGACATTCGGGGGCGGTCATGTCATGGTTAACAGCCCTCGGCGCCCTGTTGGCGTCGGTCATACAACCCGTGTTCGGGGCACTATCCGATCTTGGACGACATCCATCTGGCCGTCGCCGTCCTTGGATGATCCCTGGAGTCATTGGAACGGCGGCACTGTTGGTTGCCATGGGGCTCGTCCACCAATTTACCCCTTTTTTCCTTCTGTATCTGGGATTGCAGGTGTTTGCCAACATGGCGTCTGCACCCTATCAAGCGCTCATCCCGGATGTAGTCTTGTTCGAGCAACGGGGTGTCGCATCAGGGTACATGGGCCTTATGAGCCAAGCTGCCATTATAGGCGGCGTTCTAATCCCCACGTTTTTTTCGGTGCGCATGACATTTTACGTATTGGCTTTCGTGCAGTTGCTAGGTCTTTTAGTAACCGTCCTGGGCGTACCCGAGATGCCTGAACGAACGCCGCGTGGCCCCTGGAGTACGCGGCAATTTCTGAAGGCATTTTGGATCTCACCCCTCGAACAGCGCGACTGGTGGTGGGTCTTTTCCACGCGGCTATTAGTGATGCTCGGATTTTCCACCCTAGAATATTACCTTTACTATTACCTGCATTTTGTTCAACACCTGGTAAACCCCAAGGCCATGCTCGATCAGGCGCTGATCGCCGTCACATTAGCCTCTTTAGTATCGGTGCTTTCTGCTGGCTGGCTCTCCGATTACTTAAGGCGGCGCAAGGTGATGGTCATTGTTGGTGGATTGGTCATGGGTATTGCGGCCCTCGGGTTTGTGATCACCCATAGTCTCACGATGGTCACCGTATTTGCAGCGATATTCGGTCTCGGCTATGGCACATATCTCTCCACCGACTGGGCCCTGGCGGTGGATGTCCTCCCCCCGACCAATCATGCCGCCAAAGACATGGGGCTCTGGTCCATCTCCCAGACGGTGGCTCAAACCATCGCCACCGCACTGGCAGGGCTCTTTCTCACTCTGACGGTCGTGCACTGGGGAAATGCAATTGCCTATCGCGCCCTGTTTGTCATCACCTTCGTCTACTTTCTTCTGGGGTCGTTATTCGTCATGCGCGTGCGTAAAGTTCATTAAGCGGCTTACCGCTTTGCATGCGTTACTCCATTTAGCCTTGTCACAAATTAACAGGGAGCCTCGAATGGTATGGCTGAAGTAGTAGTCACACGAAATTATGAAGCGCTTTGGAAAGGATGGAATGTTGATGTCAACGGTCACGCATCGCCTGGGAGTCCCATTAGCCCTGGCCGCAGCCACGGCCCTTATCGCAACCGCCGGGAGCGCCTTTGCTGCTAATCATGCGAAACTCTCGGTCTCTGGCACCGTCTCGTTCGTTGCGCACCAACCAGGACAGGTGCGCATTGACGGTCGTCTGTTTACCGTGATGCCCCGCGTTGCCCACCAGTTGGAATTGCTGGGCAATCATGCCCGGGTCACGGTTCGGCTCAATGACCATGATAAAATTGTCGGTCTCATGAGCGCCGAACATCACCAAAATCGGCAAACGGGAACGGTGACAGCCGTCACCGCGAGCACCATTACGCTTGGCTCCACGGCTCACACCTTGGCACCGGGTGCCGCCATTCATTACGGGCATTTTACGCTGTCGGTGACCCAGGTGCCGATCCATGCCACCGCCACCATCGCGCTCAACCGTAGTGGAGAGGTTACGACCGTGTGGATTCACCATGACGCCAAGCTTCCACCTCGCCCGATTCTCATGGGTACGATTTCGGGGATTACCTCTAACAGCCTGACCATCGACGACTACACACTCACCGTGTCAAGCTCCGTGACCGTTAAGATGGGAGACCAGACAGTGGCCTTTTCTCAAGTGGCCGCCAATCAAAGGGCGCTGGTCCAGCTCAATAGTTTAGGTCAAGTGGTGCGAATTCGGTTGCTGAACCTGCCCAGCATCAAGGGCACCATCACCGCGGATACCGCCTCATCGTTGACTATTGGTGGGAAAACTTATGCGTACGCATCCAATGCTCATATCCGTTACCACAAGTACCAACTCACTGAAAGCCAGGTGCCGATCGGATCAAGCGCAACGGTTCGGCTCAATGCGCTCGACCAGGCGACCTTGGTGGTACTAAGCAGCGATGCCAACCTTCCCCATCAAAAACAGGTGTCGGGAACGGTGTCGGCCACGACAAGTACGACGATTACGATTGGATCGTATAAGCTATCGCTGGCATCCTCGTTAAATGTCAGCTATTATGGCGTCAACTCGCTCACCAATAGCGTGACGACCGGAGAGCAGGCGCGCGCTTGGCTAAACAACCAAGGCCAAGTTGCCCAACTGGCCGTCGGCACCAATCTCAACGGCGGATTGCATAAGCCTCAGAAGTAAAGGCGTGGGCTAACCTTTAAGGGTTAGCCCACGTCGATTGTTAAGAAAGACGATGTGCTTTAGTGCCCCGCTTGTTTGGGGGTCCAGCGATGCGAATCACGGCGCTCAAATTTATCCATCACGTGATTGAAAATCTCTTCCAGATCGAAGTGAAGACTGTTGGCAAACGAGATTACGACAAACAACAGATCACCGAGTTCGAGAGCCACCGAACTATCGGCTTCTGTGCCCTTTTTTTGCTTGGGTCCATAGTGATGGCTTACTTCACGCGCCAGTTCGCCCAGTTCCTCAGCCAGGCGCATCACCATCACCTCCGGCGAAAAGTAGCCTTCTTCGAATTGGCCGATCCATTGGTCCACCCGCGTCTGCATCTCAGCGGTGGTCATCTGGAGTCTTTCTGGCTAAACCACCGTGGAAAGGCGCGATAGTATTCGGGGGGCACTTGAACTTGACCATTCAAGTGCAATGCCGCTGAGTTGGCCCAGTAAGGATCTTTTAACATGCCGCGCGCAATAGCCACCATATCCACCTCTTCCCGTTCCACAAGATACGCCGACAAATCAAATGACTCTAAACGTCCTACGGAAATCACCGGCACGTTAAGGTCCCGCCTCATTTGTGCCGCATAGGGCGCTTGATAGCCCGGAAATTCGTGAATGCGCGCCGCCACGGCATTGCCGCCCGTCGAGATATCAAACATGTCGACACCATGGTTGCGATACACGCGCGCCATATCGAGCAACTGATCAAAATTATACCCGCGTTCATCATATTCGGTCGCTGACAATCGCATCAAGAGCGGCATGTCGGCTGGCATCACAGACTTTACCGCTTCAACAACCTCGACGCCAAAGCGCGTAGGTTCACCATATTCGTCCTGACGCTGGTTGGAAAGCGGGGACATAAATTGGTTAATTAAATAGCCATGAGCGCCGTGCAATTCTACGGTATCCACTCCGGCGGCCACAGCCCGCCGTGCCCCTTGGGCAAAAGCCTCGACAACCCGTTTGACTTCGTCGCGGGACAGGGCATGCGGGACTCGATACTTGTCGGAAAACGCAATGGCGGATGGCCCCTCCGGCTTTAGTTCGGGCGACTCGGCCTTTCGTCCAGCGTGCGCAATCTGTATACCAATTTTGGCGCCATAAGTATGGCCGGTATCCACAATCCGACGAAAGGCGGGGATATGGCTATCGTCCCAAATGCCCAAATCATACACCGTAATCCGACCGTCGGGCACTACATCGGTCATTTCGATCATAACGAGTCCAACTCCACCTACCGCCCGCGATATGTAATGCACATAATGCCACTCGTTGGGAGCGCCGTCCTTATCCCACACCGAGTACTGACACATAGGCGACATCATGATGCGATTTTTCACCGTTAATCCCTTGAGCTGAAACGGCTCAAAGAGTTCAGCCACGGTCATCACCTCGTTGCCATTATTTGTGATAGGGGTGCCCTTGTATAATAGTCCAGGCGCGATACAATTGTTCGGCCACCACCACCTGTGCCAGGCCATGCGGCAACGTGAGGGGTGAAAGCGACCACTGCCACTGAGCCCGGCGCTTCACCGCATCTCCCAGTCCGAGCGACCCCCCCACTACGAAAACCATGGGAGATGGTGCAATCTGCCATTCGAGAAGCTTCTGCGCTAATCCCGGCGAATCGATGGCGGTCCCGAACATGTCTAACGCGACCACAAATTCCGGGGCATAGATCCGCGCCATGAGTCGGTTCTGTTCTCGCACGATCGTCTGGCCCTCGCCACCCTTTTTAAATGGTTCTTCCGCAACCGTATCCCAGGTCACGGAAAAACCTCCCGCTAGACGTTTAAGATACTCTTGGACGAGGCCGGTCATCCGCGCGTCGCGCGGCTTTCCCACCGTTAAAAGACGAATGTGGCGCACACAGCACTCCTCTTACGAAACATAAGTAATATTAACATCTTCACAAGATATTGGCCACCACGCCAAACGAATTAAGAGGCCGACTTCTTTTGGGATGATGAGGGGAGTTCTTTCAGCACCAGCGACAACCAGAGTTTAGTGTTGCCGCGGAGCACTTGAATGCGGATACGTCCCCCTACCTGTGCATGTTCTAATACGTCGATGACATCCCGCACCCGGTGCACAGGGCGGCCATTGATGGCGGCGATAAGGTCGCCGGGGTGAAGCCCCGCTTGGTCGGCCGGACTGCCAGGCGCCACCGACACGACTAGCATCCCCAATGCCGAATTTGGTAATGGTTGCAGGGTCGCCCCCATCCAGGGTCGCCGCACTTTCCCGAACCGCATGAGTTGGGACACCACATATTGCACGGTGTCACTCGGGATGGCAAATCCTATTCCCACCCTGGTGCTGCACCTCCAGGGAAAATCTGCCATACTAGGAAACAGGCTTACGTGGCCCGCGAAACAGGCTTTTGATCAGGGATACGGGATTCTGCCTTATTAGCAGCTTGCCGCTGATGCTGATCATAAAAGAATTGTAGCAGATCTTCCGTGAGCTGCCGCGATTGGTCTTGGGTCCATTCGCCAATCCACGTTACTGTTAGGGCGGCCAATGCGGGTCACACTCCTTCGAATCACCCTATGAGGGGAGTGATAGGTTTCATACGTGCGAACGAAAGGATGTGGGGCATGCGGGTCTTAGGCGTGGCGAGGGTCTCCACGCAGGAACAAGCCCAAGGCGATCGATTCTCGATTCCCCACCAACGGGAACAAATCATCCAGTATTGCTTGCAACGGAATTGGGATCTCATAGACGTCGTCGAATATGTCCACTCGGGCGGGTCCAATTACCAGGAATTGCAACAAATCCTCAAGCGCGTGAAACAAGATCATATCCAGGTCGTTGCCGTCAACGAGTTGGATCGGTTAGCTCGCGACATGGTATCCACACTGTTGTTTTTGGAGGATCTCCAAAAGGCGAGTTGCCGATTTGCATCAGTGGCGGACGACATGGACCTCACGACGCCAGACGGCGAACTCAAAATGATGATCCTTTCGGTGTTCGCCCACTACTTCCGAAAACAGTTGGCCCGGAAGATCAAAGGGGGATTGCAAGAACGGGCACGGCAGGGGAAGCATCACGGAGGGAGGCCCCCCTACGGTTTTGTATTTGAAGGAGACCATTTGGCGCCCCATCCCGAGCAGGCAATCATCGTTCAGCAAATTTATCAGTGGTATGTTCATGACGGCTGGGGCGGCCGGGCCATCGCCAAGAAGCTGAATGAGTCGGGGATACCCACGCAGACGGGCCGTGGAACCTGGGCGACGCCCGAGATCTTACGCCTGATTCGACGCCCAGCCAATGTTGGAGATCTGCAACACGGCGAGCTCGAGTTTTTTACGGAACGGACGGGCGTGACTCACAAGCGCCATCGCGATGACCCCCTAATCGTGCGGGATGCGCATCCAGCCATCGTCGAGCGGGATACGTGGGAGGCGGCCCAGCGGCTTCTCGACGATCGGGGACAACGCAGCGGCCGGCAGGGAGATAGTCCCTATCTGTTGAGTGGGATCGTGTATTGCGGGCTGTGTGGACGGACCATGGTGCCAGTCAAAGGCCGTAACCGGCGGCGGTATATCTGCCGCGGCTATCAAATGAGTGGGCTCTGTAGCGCGACACACGCCCAACCGGTCGATGTCGTCGAGCAGGCGGTCGTCGATGAGTGGCTGCGTCGCATCGCCAGCCCATCACCAGACATGGTCCGCAGCTGGGTCGAGCGGACACACAGTCACAGCCGCGAACAAGGTGAGCGACTACGCCAAATGTCCCAGGTGCAACGACGGCTGGGCGATTTGCTGGCGATGCGTCGACGGGCAGAGGATGCGTTGTTGTCTGGGGTGTTCGATATCCCACAGTATAATGCCGCTGTCGACCGTCTCAATCTAGAGCAGCAACGATTAGAGCAAGCTCTAGCCGAAAATGAAAGGCAAGTGGACGTAGTCCCGAGTGAGGTGGAAGCGAACACATTGCTGCAAGAACTCGCGACAGCAGCCAAACAATTCAACATCAGCGGTTCTGTTCACCAGCGCCGCGAGCTCATACGACGTTATATCACGCGCATTGAACTTTGGCCGGATGAAATAAAAATATTCTCAGGCGGGGCCAATTCAAAGTCTGCGGAATGAGTGCTCGTACCAGTGGATTTGAAGTTTGCGGGAAATCTGTCTACGCCGATCGATGCGATCCATGAAACCAAGCAAAATCAACAAATTTACTGCCTCAGCCGTCCACACAATATCATGAATTGGTGGATAGTCCAGACGCTCGTGTTGATGAACTGTTGATGAATTCATCATTTAGCAGTGTCCCTGCCACCCGTCTGCAGCTTAGCCTGCTGATTCGGCAAGACGTGGCCATACCCCTGAAGGGTAAACGCCACGCTCGAATGTCCCAATCGTTCGCTTACCACCTTCGGAGAAAATGCCGAATGCCAACCAGTGGGTGGCCATCGCATGCCGCTCATGAATGCACCATGCATCAGAAAGGCCGGCGTTCTTGAGCAGATTTTTGAACTGACTCGAGGCGTAGCGTGGGTCGATGAGCGTGCTCCGGCTCGTGGCAAAAACCAAACCGGCCTCGTGTCAATCCACTCCAGCCGGTCGTCTAAGGAACTCCTGTTGAGCCCGATGATCTTTTAGCATCGCCGCGAGAATGGCTGGACTGCTACGGTACAATTGGCCAGGTCTGTCTTCGGCGTCGTTTTCCCACTATCCGACGCCGTCCGTCGGATCCTCACGCTCTCAAACGTGGATGTGAAGTCCTCCCAACGTAGGCCCAACACCTTGCCCCTGCGTACTCCGGTTAGGGCCATGAACCGCCACATAGCGCGAAACCGATGGGAGTCCGGGACACGAAGAACTGTTTGGGCCTCACAGAGCGTAAGCGCCGTCCGTTCCCGTGCAACCGTTCGGGACTTAGGTGTTGGCGCTAATGCTAAATGTCATCACTTCGACTAACAAATCTGTCACCAAATTTGCCAGGTATTCCCGGCCCAGAGGAATCTGGTAACCCCCCAAAAAATCAGCCATAGGGCTGGGATTCGCGTTGCCGAACGGCTGAAGTCCGCAGCCTACGGCAACCGCGAATGCGACTAGGAAGGCGCAGGGTGTTCCGACCATTCTCCCAGAATCTCAAACTGGGACTGGGGAAAACAGAAGCCATGATGACAACTTAATTAGTCAAACCAATGACAAAATAAGTTAGCCTCAACACTTTAGGCACCCTACGAGCGGGGGTTGGACGGGACCAATTTGACCGCTGTTTCCAATGCCGCCCTTAATAGGGTGGCTATATAGACACATGTACGCAGCGCGTACCGCTTCGATAGCTCAAGATACAATTCTTGGATATCGACCTGGCGCAACCGCTTCAGCGGCCCATCGCTAAGGAACTCTCGGACGTTTTTTATGCGACAACGGTAACTTTCAAGGGTGCCCTTACCCACCGATTTAGCCCCCTTACTACCAGCCAGCGGCCCAAAAACTCGTTGACGGTCATGTCCGAAGGCGGTCGCAGGTTCGGGCTACTGCGAAATTGCACCTCCTGTGCGTAAATGTCTGCGTCAAATGCCGTCGGCGTCCTGTGGTTGGCGCTAATGCTAAATGTCATTACGTCAACTAACTCGACTGCCACCAAGGTCGATCGATCCGTGACCCCTGGGACGCCGGAGAATCAGCCCCAGGAGCTGGGCTTTGCGTTGGGTGTACGGCGAAAACCCACAGCCTACACCAAAACGCGAATGACGAGGGCAGAACCCCGAGTCTGCGACCTTCACTCTCCAATAATGGAAACATCTTCTAATATTCACCCTCGATCCGACGCTTTGAGAAAGAGCCCGCAATGAAGTGTACAGGTCGAAATTTTGTTCAGCCCTTGAATTTGTTCGGGACCCATGGGTGAGAAAGACCCTCAATAATCATCCGCAAAAGGTATATGATTAGTAGTATGGGTGCGTTAGGGTCATTCGTTCTGGCATAATTTGTGGGCTATTTGGCCTCAGTGACCGGGGCTCCGAACGATGGGTTTTTGTTTATGGCTCTGTGTTTCATCTTCGCGGCAGTACTCACTATGTTAGTACGCGCCAAACGGGCGGGCGATGTCAGGGTGCCTCCAGACCGGAGAGGCGAACCTAGTGCGGTAGATTTGGGATAGTTGGCAGCGGAGGGGAATTACACCATGTGCTATCAATGTCAAGCGATCACCCCTCTATCGGGGTGGAATCATATGCCAAAAACGGCCAATCAATGGGAGTTTGGGGTTCCTGATGGGCGGCATTTGAAAACGATCCATGGGTTAATTACGACACCGGAGTTTTCGTTGACGCGAGAAAGGCTTGAACAGATGGAACAAGTCATTGTCGTGTCGGCTTACGGTACCGGGTATGACTACATTGACGTTGATGCGGCGTCTAATTTTGGAATCTTGGTGACGCGGACGCCCGATGCAGTGGTCAGCGCGACTGCAGAGTTGGGGCTCACTTTTATTATGGCGCTAATGCGCCAAATTGTGCCGCACGATGTTGCCATGCGGGCGCATTCTGGCTTGATTCCGGTCCCCTTGGCGCACGATGCCCATCATCAAGTGGTGGGCATCATTGGCTATGGGCGCATTGGCCGTGAATTAGCGAAGCTTCTGAAGCCTATTGGGTTCGATATTATGTATACCCGAGAACATGGTCCTTGGCACGACCATCCAGGGTTCGTAGGGATTTCCGATTTGTTGGTTTCCGCAGACTTTGTGGTGGTTGCTACGCCGTTGACTCGACGCACGCGGCATTTGATTGGCAAAGATGCCTTGCAGCGCATGAAGCCGACAGCATATTTGATTAACATTGGTCGAGGTGCTTGCGTAGACGAAGAAGCGTTAGTCCGCGTTCTCCAAGTCGACGGCATTGCGGGAGCGGCACTAGATGTTTTTGAAGATGAACCTCGGATTACCGAGGGGCTGGAGTCCCTCCCCAACGTCATTTTGTCTCCGCATGTGGGCACGCGTACATGGGAGACCCGCGCTCGCATGACAAGGGATGCTTTTGATAATATTGAAGCGGGTTTGAAAGGTTTTGCCGATGATGGTAAGGCCGTGAATATGGAATCGTGGGCGCGTCGTCCGGTGAGCGGTTGGGTCTAGGAAAGTTTCCAAAAAGTCTTGGTCTAGAATATCCCCCGACTACGGATTTTTTGTTGTGTAAATGTTGGCCGAGCTAGATGCATTCGGACCTTTGGAGAAATGGTTGGCCGTACCGCTTTGACCGTCAGGTAAAAACTGTTGTCACGTTTCGCTTTGGACCCAACGCTTGTCAGAGGGAAGGATTGCTGCGATAGCGGAAGAAAGGTTCGCCCGATTACACGAGCGATGTCCGAAAAGGAGAGATTACGGGTGCCACTAAGCCCGATTGCTGCGTCACTTTTAACGACGATGCCGCCCCTTGAGATGGACAACCTGGAGGAGTCACGGCGATTGTTTCGACAAGGCAGCGAGAATCTTTCAGAATTGATGCCCGCACCCAAAGTGCGGATGGAGTCGATTAGCGTGCCCACGCGGTTCGGACTACGGGCTGCACGTCGCTACATACCGCCCGGGCCAGCCTACCCACACCCCATTGTCTATTATCCGGGGGGCGGTTTTGTACTGGGTGGTCCCGACACGCATCACGCGCTAACCGCCCGCTTATGCCATACCTTAGGGGCCATCGTGGTGTCGGTCGACTATGCAAAGGCTCCAGAGGCGAAGTTTCCCCAAGCGGTATATGAATGCTATGACGTGGGCATCTGGGTGTCACATCAGGCGAGCGCGTGGAATGTGGCTCAGGAAATTGTGGTGGCAGGAGATAGTGCCGGGGGCAACTTGGCGGCAGTTGTCGCGCAATTGGCGCGAGACGCGAACGCCCCTCCGATTTTGGCGCAAGTGTTGTATTATCCGGTCACCGATATGTCCCAAGAGACTTTATCGCGGCGCGAATTTTCCGAGGGGTACTTTTTGACGGAGGCTGCCATTCAGTGGTTTGGCACACAGTACCTTAATGACGTCGGTGATGCCGTAAATCTTTTGGCGTCTCCCCTGTTGAATCCGAATTTAGCGAATCTTCCCCCAACTTTGATTTTAACCGGCGAATACGACCCGTTGCGCGATGAGGGTGAGTCCTATGCGGATCGTTTAGCGAAAGCAGGTGTGACGGTCAGAAAGGTCCGATATGATGGCATGATTCACGGTTTTATGTCGATCCCGCTATTTCCGGAGTTACAAGCCGGCATCGCGGAGACCAAGACCTTTTTGGGTGCCGTGCATTCAGTTTGAAAGGCATCGATCCGATCAACTAAATTGCGCTGGTGATGTGGGGCAGTTCTCGATAGCCCTGGGTCGGGTACCCCCAGGGGGGTTTGGCATTGATGGGCGAATCGGGGGTATTGCGCTTGCGCCGGGGTTGGACGATGAGTATAGTCGTAGGGATGGCTAGAATGAGATACGACAACCGTAAATGTGTGGAGGGATTTGCTTGATTCATCCGCGAGTGAATGGATTTGATTCCGCGGTGGAGCATGCTATCAATGGCGCGGCCGGCCACAATGCGCTGTTAGATTTTGTGGGGATCCTGTTCGGGAAGTATGCGCCGGAAATTTGGGTGCTCATTTTTATTATTATTTGGTTTTGGCCTCCCTATCGGCAAAGCCGAAGCCGCAAGGCGATTGTTTACGCGGTAGCTTCTGGGGTTTTAGCTCTAGTCTTGAACTTGATTATCACCCATTTCGCTCCCTATCGACCCCGCCCCTTCGTCATGGAGCCTCACACGGTCACTCAACTGGTTTCACACGCACGCGACAGTTCGTTTCCCAGCGATCATGCGGCCGGTAGTTTTGGATTTGCCACGGGGCTATTCTATATGAGCCCAGCCGTGGGCATTCTTGGCGTGGTCTTGGCTTTTATTGTCGCTTGGGGTAGGGTTTTTGTTGGCGTACACTGGCCGACCGATGTGTTGTTTGGGGGTCTGGTCGGCATTGTTTCCGGGCTTGTCATACTGGCGTTGCGGCGGCAATTGGAATGGCTGGTCGGCTTGGCTTTTTGGATCTTTCGGGTACCTAAGCCCCGGCGCCGCTATCGGCGTAGCTACTGAGTGCGCAAGGGTCCTGTACTCTCTTTGAACGTGCGAAGGAGGATGCTCATGACAGATCGTCCCTTATATCGTCTGGCTCATACGGTGTGGCCCAGTCGGTATCGGTTGGAAATTGAACCCGACCTCAAGGAATCTAAATTTGACGGCCGGGTTTTTATCGAGGTTCAAGTGCAAGAACCCGTGTCCGAAATGGTGATTAACGCCTTGGACTTGACTCTCCATGAGGTGCGCATTAAATCCCACGCCGGATCAGAATTGATCGGCGAGGTATCCTACAATGCCATAGAAGAGCAGGTTATTTTGACCTGGCCCACTATGCTTGCCCCTGGTCTTTGGACCCTATGGATACGGTATGAGGGGATTTTAGGCAATACCATGAGCGGCTTTTATCGTACCCAAGTGCATGATCGCCAGGGTAACCCGGTTGTGATCGCGGCTACCCAGTGCGAACAAACCGATGCGCGTCGTGTTTTTCCGGGATGGGACGAACCGGAGTTTAAGGCGCGATTTGCGATTACGCTCATCGTTCCGGCCGATCAGATGGCCTTTTCCAACGGTCAAGAAATCTCAAACACCGTCGACGAGCGCGGACGGCGCCGGGTGCAATTTTCCGAGACCATTCCGATGTCCACGTATTTGGTGGCACTGGTCGCGGGTCCTTTCGAACCCACGGAGCCGGAGATGGTGGGATCGATACCGGTACGGATCGTCGCACGGCAGGGGTTTGCGCACCTGACCGACTTTGCTAAGCAGGCGGCAGTCGACACACTAAAGTATTTTCAGGATTACTTTGGCATCCCTTATCCGGGCGACAAATTGGACCATATTGCTATCCCTGAATTTGCGGCGGGAGCCATGGAAAATCTAGGGTGCGTCACATATCGCGAGGAATTGCTCTTGCTGGATCCCCACCAATCGTCACCCATCGAACAGAGTAATGCGATGAGCACGATCGGGCACGAGACGGCTCACATGTGGTTTGGGGACTTGGTCACGATGCGCTGGTGGAATGGCATATGGTTGAATGAAGCGTTTGCCACGTTTATGGAACTGCATGCCACGGATGCCTTGCATCCGGAGTGGGACTCGTGGACGCTCTTCAGCCATGGGCGATCCCTGGCCATGGCTGTGGATGGTCTAAACAACTCCCGACCGATCGAATATCCGGTTGGCCGGCCGATCGAGTCATGGGCCATGTTCGACCTATTAACCTATCAAAAAGGCGCTTCGATCTTGCGTATGCTCGAGCAATATCTGGGCGAGGAGGTCTTTCGGCAAAGTGTCGTGCAGTACATTAGGCGACACAGCATGAAAAACACTGAGGCATCCGATTTGTGGGACGCCCTCGAAGAGGTTTCCCATGAACCGGTACGGACCATCATGGAGTCATGGGTGCTACAAGCTGGCTATCCTTTGGTTTTGGCCCAGTTGTCCGATGATGGCCAAAACTTGATGTTGAGCCAAAAGCAATTTCGTTATGAGTCCTCCGGAACCGGTCAATGGCAAGTCCCTGTTACCGTCGGGGTGGGCCTTTGTGATGGGCGTATTGTGACTGAGAGGCAGATGTTGGGCCCGAATCCTATTTCGTTGGCGCTTCCCCCAGAGATGGCCTGGGTGGTGGTTAATCGGGGCGGATGGGGTTTTTATCGGGTGGCCTATGATGAAGAACTGTCATTGCGTCTTCCGGCGGCCCTCCCTAGCCTGACGGCGATCGAGCGCTACCAAATGCTGGATGATGTATGGGCTGGCGTTCTAGCCGGAGACGTGCCGCTACAGCATGCGGTGCAACGCTGGCAAGCTTTGCGAGACGAAGAGGATCCCGACGTATGGGGGGCGGTGACGCCAACCCTGTCCTTGATCAACGCTATTGTGACCGATGAAGATAGAGGGTTCGTGGTCCAGTTGGTCCGCCGGTTGGCGAGCCCCTTATTGACCCGACTAGGATTTGAGGCAGCGGGGACGGATGATGTGCGACGGTCCCGGCTTCGCGGCAGCATCGTGCGTCTCTTGGGGACTTTGGGCCAAGATCACGAGGTAATCGCTACAGCACGCCGCCGGTGGCACGAACATCTTTCCGGTCAGGACCGGCTGGCGCCAGAACTCTTGACGCCGGTTGTTCACGTGGTGGCTGAATCGGGAGATGAAAAGGATTGGGAATTAATGCACCAGGAGTCAAAAAAAGCTACGACTCCCCAAGATGAACAAAGATATTTGTTTGCATTGGGTCGATTTACGAGGCCAGACTTGCTTAAGCGCACGTTGGACCTGTATCTCTCAGACTCAGTGCGGGTACAAGATGGCACCATTGCGCTGGGCGTACTCTTCGGCAATCGACATGCCGCTGACATGACCTGGGACGCCATCGAGGCTCACTGGGATCGCCTATTGGAACGGTATCCCGCCCGGACCTTCGAGTACTTCTTGATGCCCCTGGCACAAATCATGGATGAGGAGGTAGCCGACCGGGCAATAGTCTGGCTCAAGGACCATCCGATTGAGGAAATCGATCGTACAATCAAACAGGCGATTGAGTTTCAAGGTATCCATCGAGCCTTTAAGCACCGGGTGACGCCGCATTTATCCGACGCCCTGTCGTAACGCCCCGAGACTATACTGTCCACGGATAAGTTTTGATGGTTGGATTTGCCAATGCCTAGCGTGTTCGTGAAAAGTGCTGAACAAAAGTTTTCTGCTCGATTAGGCTAGATGGGGACGTGGAGGTCCCCCATCAAATGCGAGGAGGAAGCGTCGATGATCCCAGTGCCCATTCCAGCCTCTGATATGGCTGTGTTAAAGGAAGAGCGGTATACCCATCTGCACCCCCGCGTGCAACGAAAACTGCACGCCCTCTACTTGGTGGGGCTCGGCTATCCGCGCCACGACGTTAATCCCCATCCGAAAACCGCCGCCTTGGACCGTCATGCCATCACCTTGCGGGAGGCTTTCACCTCCCAACCCCCCATACCGTTCAAGAAGCCGTCGACCGCATCGAAACCTTGACGGGCATCAGGCGGAGCCCCACGCAGGTCCGGGCATGGCTAAAAAAACGGGTTTAACCGTCGCAAAACCGGCCAAATCTCCGCCAAAGCGGACCCGGCAGGCCAACAGCTATTCCTGGATACCCAATTAACGCCGGTCCTAGGAGCTTGTCCAAAAATCGAGGG
>JAJZXX010000058.1 GCA_021806205.1 Bacillota bacterium
CGGGGGTCGCTGGGGACCCCCGCCTTTTTTACGCGCGACCGTGGACAGGAGGACCGGCAAATCCTGGCCACTGGACCCCATCAACTTTGGGTCAAAACAAGACGTCAGCTACACGAATTATCGCAAGAATCATCGTGCGCAATGCTTCTAACTCGTTTGCGTTCAGCAACAATTGCGCGCGAATTGTTTTCCGAGCCTGTTCCTTTTTCGTGCCGGTAATACCACCGTGAGACATTCGCTACTCTCTCCCTACTTACGCACACGCCCCGCCGTGTTCTATCTCGTCGTATGTCTTGGAGGCCATTTCCTACGAGCCGCATCTGCTACACACACCACGTTTTGGACACATCAAACAGTTTCCCATGCCGCTGTCGCGGCGATCCTTCCCACGTCCCGATCCCCGATTTGGCCCACGGTTTCCCACACCCGATACTCAGAGTGGAGGCGGAACGTCTCCGGATTACCTTGATGTGGCTGTCGACCTATTCACCCCACCTCCATGGAGCGCCTCCACGGCCGGCATTATCCAACATTTACCCTGTTCAATACCCGTCCCTCTTGTGGCGATCTGAATGTCGTAATCTCCCCTACTTTTTTAGGAATGTTCGGTTTTTCAGAGCAGCCACTTGTTCTTGCGTGCCTTCTCTCATTCGGTGCCCAAGAACCCATCCCACACAATCCGATGGTACATGACGGGATCGGTGGCACCCTCCGTGTTGACCAGGAGGACCCGCGATTCGGCACTCAGTTCAAGCCTGCGTCGGAGATCTTGATAAGCCGGATTTTCCATGATCAGGGACAGCAACCCCAGACCGACTGCGCCCGACTCGCCCGCCACAATCCGCTCATCCCCGTTGATGGGATTCCCCAATATCCGCATGCCACGCGCCGTGACCGCGTCCTGACAGGCGACAAAGGCCGTCGTCCAATGCTTTAAAATATCCCACGCCACCGGATTTGCGACACCACAGGCCAATCCCGCCATGACGGTCGACAGAGAACCGTCCACGCTGAAGAGTGTGCCGTTTCCCGCGCTCACCGAACGCAAAAAACAAGCGGCTTCCGTCGGTTCGACCACGACCACCAACGGCAACGCGTCACCATAAAAATGGGCCAAGAACGCCACGGTCGCCGCCGCAAAGGAGCCGACCCCGGCTTGCACAAACACATGGGTGGGTTTATCCAGGCTCGGCCTGTCCCGGCACAGAAACTCCTCAGCCATGAGCGTCAGATACCCTTGCATAATCCACTGGGGAATATCCTGATAGCCATCCCAGGCCGTATCCTGGACCAAGACCCATCCTTGCCGACGGGATTCCTCGGCAACCCATTTCACCGTCGCGTCGTAATGACGATCGGTCACTTCCACATCGCCGCCCACCGCCCGGATCGCCTCGACGCGGGCGCGAGCCGATCCCCGTGGCATAAAGATTTTGGCGGAATGCCCCAACTGCCGCGCCGCCCACGCAATGCCCACGCCGTGATTACCATCGGTCGCGGTCGTAAACACCACCTGGGGCCGTGCGTCGCGGTGAGCACGCAGTGTCGGGAAATCGGCGCAACCGTCGCCCAGGCCATAGTAGCGGGTCAAATAGCGCCCCACCACGTGCGTTCCCCCCAACCCTTTGAACGCTTTCAAACCCCAACGGCACGATTCATCTTTGATGAGCACCTCCCGAAGTCCCCACCGCGCGGCTAAGGCCGGGAGCGGTCGCAAGGGTGTCGCGTGGTACTGAGCCCAACTCCGATGGTACCGCCAAACTTGGTCGGCGATACCTAGTTCGAACGGAGCGAGACTTTCCGATGTGCGAAAATCCTTCATTGTGTTCAGATGCCAGTGCACAAGATCCATGATGTCCTCCCCAATTGCGCCACCTTGATGATACACCCAGCGGATATCGATACAAATCCTTGACTAAACCTATGAATGTGATATATTACACTATACATACCGAATATCGTCAAGAGAGGATGTGAATCGCATGCCGGAGTTACCGCCCGGCGAACGTATCGGCCGTCTTTTTGTGCACGATGAGGTCTACCAGCGGCTTCGACAATGGATCATCGAAGGGCAGCTCGCCCCGGAAACCCGTCTGCGTGACAAAGAAATCGCCGAAACATTTGGCGTCAGTCGGACACCCGTTCGGGAATCGTTGTTGCGGTTAGAGGCGGAGGGACTAGTGATAACCCACCCCAATCGCTCAACGGTAGTCGCCCCATTGGATTGGCCGGTCGTCTTGGACCGTTACCCTTTGATTTGGACGCTGGAGCGGTATGCCGTGACAACCGTTTCAGCCGATGTGTGGACGCCCGATCTGCTCACGCGGTTGGCGGCTTATAATCGTGATTTGAACAGCGCGGTGAGTCACCAAGACGCGCTTGCCGCCACCAAGGCCGACGAAGCGTTTCATGCAGCCCTGGTCTCTGCGGCACGAAACCCCGAGTTACAGCACATTTTGGCCGAACTGAAAACGCCCTTAGCTCGCGTGGAAGTCGTCTATTTTCATCAAATATTTTCCCAGCAGTCGGTCCGGGAACACGAGCAAATCCTCCAAGGCCTCCAGACGCACAATGTCGAGCAGGCAGCCTATGCTGTTGAACAAAATTGGCGACAGAGCCTGGATCGGATTCACCGCATTATTGCGGTCGAGGCCCCAAATGAAGGCACCGCCGCGAACCTGAAGACCGATTCCGAGGGCAACCCCCTGAGGAGGATACCGCGTGAACATTAAAGCAGGATTATTACAACTCTCCCATGATCTGGATGGCGGAGAGACGGTTGAACGGCATAAAGCGGCCGCGCTGGACAAACACATTGCGTGGATTCACAGCGCCGCGCATGAACAGGTCAACGTGATGTGCCTGCAAGAACTCTTCTTTGGCCCCTATTTCGCGGCCGAACAAGACCGTCGGTGGTATCAAGCAGCCGAAAAGGTTCCCGATGGACCGACGGTGCGGGTGATGCAAGATTTGGCGAAAACCCACGGCATGGTGCTCATCGTGCCGATTTATGAAGAAGAGATGCCCGGTGTGTATTATAATTCGGCGGCCGTAATCGATGCCGACGGATCCTATTTAGGGAAAATGCGGAAGGTGCATATTCCCCAAGTCCATGGAGATCCCGCTGGTGTCGGGGGGTTTTGGGAAAAGTTTTATTTCCGCCCCGGCAATGTGGGGTACCCCGTCTTTCACACCGCCTATGGCCGCATCGGGGTCTACATCTGCTATGACCGGCACTTTCCTGAGGGGGGCCGCATCTTGGGGCTGAATGGTGCAGAGCTCGTGTTCAATCCCTCCGCAACGACGGCCGGGCACTCCGACCATTTATGGCGCATTGAGCAACCCGCCTTAGCGGTAGCCAACGGATATTTTGTGGGGGCTTTGAATCGGGTCGGCCATGAATCCCCCTGGGACATCGGGGAGTTTTATGGGGAGAGCTACTTTTGTGACCCAGAAGGCCGCATCATCGCGCAAGGTCCACGAAACAAAGATGCTCTAGTGACTGCGGACATTGATTTCGATCACCTGCGGACGGCACGCGAGCATTGGCAATTCTACCGCGATCGACGGCCCGATACATATGGACCGCTCAGTCAAGATCTCCCATAAGACCAAGGGAAGTTTCGCAAGAGAGGTGGTCGGCATGTCCTATGATGTGATCATTGCCCATGGTACGGTGATGCCGGGCGACGCCCCAGGTTATCGAAGTGATGTCGGCATTGTGAATGGTCGGATTACCGCACTGGCCCCTCATTTGCCGCAAGAGGACACCGCTCAGGTTATTGATGCCACGCACCATTGGGTCTGCCCCGGCTTCATTGATCTGCACGCGCATTCAGCGCTAGAACCGTTCCAACATCCCGCGTTGATGCCCAAAATTGCCCAAGGTTTTACGACCGAAGTGATCCATCCGGATGGACTAGCCCCCGCCCCCGTTCGGTCGACCGAACGGGACGAACGGCAGGCGTATCTGGACGGTCTGGAAGGGCACGGCCCGGACAATTGGTCGTGGAGTTCCTTGCAGGAATTTCTTACGGTTCTTCATGCTACACAGCCCGCAACGACTCTCGTGCCCTCCGTGGGCCACAACGCCATTCGCGACTTGGTGATGGGAAGTGGCAACCGGCCGGCCACGCCCGATGAAATCAAGACGATGCAGCGTGAACTGCAGATTGCAGCCGAATTAGGCGCCCGCATGTTCTCTTTGGGATTGATCTATCTGCCGGGCGTGTATGCCGACACGGCAGAACTCATTAGTTTGGCGCAAGAAGCTCAACGGGTCCAGCTCCCCCTCATGCCGCATATTCGCAATGAAGCCACCCTCGTTGTGGACGCGCTCCAAGAAGTGATAGGGGTTTGCCGAACTACGGATGCCAGTCTGCATGTCTCCCACCTCAAAGTGGTGGGGGCATCCCCTCATGCGGATTCCGTATTAGAAGTGATTGAACGGGGGAGTCAGGACATCGACCTCACCTTTGACCAATATCCCTACGGGGCGGGAAGCACGCTCCTGACGGCGGTATTGCCGCCCTGGGCGCTAGAGGGAGGTCCTGCGGCGATCACAGGTCGGCTCGCCACCCGGGCGACGCGAGAAAAAATTAAAACTGACATTCTTAAAGGGTTACCTGGATGGGAGAACCTGTATCGCACCTGTGGTCCGGATAACATTACCATCGCCGATGTCAACTCCAACGCAAAAGGCCTCGTAGGCCTCTCGTTGGCGGAGATTGCATCCGCCCGATCACAGTCCCCGCTCGATCTCGCGCTGGATCTCTTAGAGGAAGCCCAACTGAATGTCACCATGATCGATCACTATGCCACAGAGGACACGGTCCGACAGATATTCCGCCATCGGCTGGCTTTGGTCGGGACGGACGGTATTTTCGGATTCCATCCGCACCCGCGGCTCTACGGCACCGCAGCGCGTGTGCTGGGGCGCTACGCAATACACGAACATTTGATCTCTCCAGACGACGCCGTCTTTCGACTGACCGCCGGGGCGGCCGACCGACTCCGCCTGGCTGATCGGGGCAGGATCCGACAGGGACTGAGAGCCGATTTGGTTGTATTAAATCCTGATACCTATATTGATACCGCAACGTATGCCCAGCCCCATCAATATCCAACCGGCGTATCACACGTGCTGGTTGCAGGACAGGTCGTGTGGACAAACGGGCATGCAACGGGGGCGCGGCCAGGAGGTGTGCTCAACTTCTGATGCGGTGCAGAGAATCCTTCTGTTGATCTTGTGGTTATCTGAATGTCCAGAATGTGCGTTAGATACGGAGGTCATTATGCGAATCAACCGTAGTAGGCTCGTCGATTTCGCGCTCCAATTAGTGGGGCAAGACAGTGTATCGGGACAAGAAGGCGCTGTGGCACGCCGGACTCTTGCTGAAATGCGAGAGCTGGGTCTGACCGCCTCAACGGACGATTGGGGTAATGTCGTGGGTGTGTGGCACGGGGGCCCCGGCCCTATCGTGCTCCTGGATGCGCACATGGACACAATACCGATTGGCGACCTCGACAGATGGCACCATCACGCGCGCGGCGAAATAAGCGGGGGGCGCCTTTACGGTCGGGGAGCCGTCGACATGAAAGGGGCCCTCGCGAGCATGATCTACGGTGCGGGGAGTCTTATCGGCGAAAACCCTCCCCTTTCAGGCACCGTCGTCGTGTGTGCCAGCGTGATAGAAGAGTGGGTGGAAGGACCCGCTCTGGTGCATGTCTGCAAGCAGACTCACCCGGATTATGTGATTATCGGCGAGGCCACCGACCTAATGTTGGCGATTGCCCAAAAAGGCCGTGCAGAAATTCAAGTGGATATTCACGGAGAGTCGGCCCATTCCTCGCGACCACACTTAGGCATCAACGCCGCCGAGCACATGGTCGACGTAATCCAGGCATTTCGGGACTGGCGCCCTCCGGTTCATCCGCACCTCGGCGCCGGCCTCTTGGTCCTGACCGACCTGCATTCGTTTCCCTCACCGGCCCTCTCGACGATTCCGTCCCGGTGCCAAGCAACGTTTGATCGCCGGTCACTCCCCGGGGAGCAGGCTGAGGTGCTTTTGCCCCTACAGACCATCGTGGCAAACCGTCTAGAAGGAACCAATGCACGCAGCAGTGTCCAGATCGCCTGTGAAGAACTGTCGACGTATACCGGCGCGGTCGTGACCACAAGGAAACTGGCCTCCGCCTGGGAGGCTGATGCCGACGCGCCGTTTGTGCAACAAGCACTGCACGCCCTCGGGGGTACGGGTCTTGACGCCCAAGTTTCGACGTACTCCTTTTGCACCAACGGCAGCGGCAGCGCGGGGGTCCTCCATTTGCCAACCTTGGGGTTCGGGCCAGGCAATCCGAATCAAGCGCACCAAGTCGATGAATCACTACCGATCGATGACTTAGTGAAAGCAGCCAGGGGATATGCCGCCATCATAAGGGAGTTGATGCAGATGAATTAGGACCTGCGTCAGTGAATCTATGGTGCCACGCTTGGAGTGACAAATAAAGGAGGACCCCATGCGGGGTGTCCCAGACCCGCACCCACATGGATGAAAAAATATTTTTCAAGGGAGGGTATCTCAATGGCTCAAAATGACGAGAACTTCGGGGGAGATCCATCGCTGTCACAACGCGATCTACTGCCGACCGACGTTTCTGCTCGACGATGGACCTGGTGGAACTACGGAACCCTATGGATGGGGATGGTTCACAGCCTCTACAACTTTACCTGGATGGGCGGTCTCTTGCTCTTAGGAATGTCGGTCTGGCAAGCCATGGCGGTAGCTCTGGTGGGGAATTTGATCCAAACGGTGTTAATTGGTATAAATGGTCGAGTGGGTGCACGTTATGGCATCCCCTTTCCTGTATGGGCCCGCTCCGCTTTTGGTGTGTATGGCGCCAATATTCCTGCCCTTATCCGTGGGCTCGTCGCGATCGGGTGGTTTGGGGTCCAAAGTTTCCTGGGAGCCACCGCTATCAATGTACTGCTATCTGCAACTATTGGTCCGTGGAAGGACTTGGGCCATGCATCGATCCTTGGGGCACCCCTCAACCTTTTTATCGCAATGGTACTCTATTGGGCTATTAACCTCCTCGTAATCAACCATGGAATGGAGACCGTGCGGCGATTTGAAAGCTGGGCGGGTCCCATGATTTTCGTCGTCATGGTGGTGCTCGTGATCTGGGCTGTTTCATCTGCACATGGCTTCGGACCCATGTTTGCCATGCACTCGAAATACAGTACCGGTGCGTTCCTGGGAAAAGAGTTTGTTCCCATGGTCGCCATTTACGTCAGTGGGAGCTGGGCGACGATGGTACTGAATATCCCCGATTTGACTCGATTCGCTACGTCTAATCGCGGACAATTTTGGGGCACCATGATAGGATTGCCGTTGGCTACGTTTGTCTTTTACGCGATGGCGGGCATAGTGGTGTCCGCAACCGACGTGATCTATGGAAAAATCATCTGGAACCCGTCGGACATTTTGATGGCCATTGGCGTCCCGGCTCTCACTATTGTCGGCGCGATTCTATTAGGAATTGCGACCATCTCGGTAAACATTCCCGCCAATATTGTATCCCCGGCCTATGACCTCACCAACCTCTTCTCTAAACGTCTAAATTTCAAAAGAAGTGCCATTATCGCCATTATCATCTCGTTCGTCTACATGCCGTGGCGGCTCATGCAGAACCCTACGATTTTGTATGGCTTATTAAACAACGTAGGTGCCCTGCTAGGACCGATAACCGGCATTATCATCGCCGACTATATGGTGGTGCGCCAACAACGCATTGACGTGCATGACCTCTACCGTGCATTTGGTCGCTACCGCTCGAAGGGGGGATTTAATATCGCGGCACTGGTAACCGTGGCGGTGGTGTCGGGCATCATTTTCCTCGGAGAATTTGATAAGCGCGTGGGGTGGCTATACAACTATGCGTGGTTCGTAGGGCTCATCGTTGGATTCTTAGGGTATCTTGCGGTTCTAGCTGTTTGGAAGTCTCGCAAAAGAGAATTGCCCCCTGAATTTCAGCCAGCAGGTGACAGGGGAGTCGAATTCATCGAACTAGAAGATCGCACCGGAACCAATGCCTCTGTCTAGAAAGAGCCGATCAGTCTGCTGTCCCGCAGAGAGCCGCCCGGCTTCTGCGGGATGGACAGACAACAAATCTCGCTGAACAACGCCAAATGACCTGAGGAGGCTTTAAGATGGCTAGACTCGTAATCCGAGGTGGCACCGTAGTGCAATCAAGCGGAAGTAAAAAGCAAGATGTGGTGATTCAGGATGGAACTTTCCAAACCATAGCCGATGCGGTAGCGCCGACCGCAGGCGATCGGGTCATTGAGGCGACGAATTTATTGGTGCTTCCCGGCTTCATCGACTGCCATACGCACTTTGGACTCAATACCGGTAAAATGCAAACCCTAGACGACTTTGAAAGCGGCTCCGCATCGGCAGCAGCGGGCGGGGTCACGACCTATATAAATTTTGCCCCCCAACAGCGGGGCGAAAGCCTGGTGGCCGCTGCGAAACGCGAACTGGAACGCGGGAAGTCAAGTCTCGTCGACTATGCACTTCATCTGTCTTTCGGTACGCCTGGCCCTGATTGGGTGGACGAATTGGCGCAGGTAGCCACGATGGGAATTACGTCAATGAAAGTCTACACTACCTACACCGACACCATCTATTACACCACTGACTGGAATTGGTATCGCTTAATGGAGCGTGCTGCGGAATTAGGCATCCTAATCCAAGTGCACGCCGAAAATGACGCTATTGTCGATGGTGCCACTCAAGAACTAGTTAGCCAGGGAAAGACTTCGTTCCAGTTCCACGGTCTATCCCGGCCTGCTGCCGCGGAGTTTGAGGCTGTCTTGCGCGGCATCGCATTGGCCCAGATTACGAACGCGCCGTTGTATTTTGTTCATCTGTCGCTTCCCTTGTCGGTAACAGCGACTAGACGCGCTCGAGAAGAAGGCATACTGACGTTAAGCGAAGTGTGTCCGCATCATTTTTCATTAGAAAACTCGGTTTATTTAACGCCTGATGCCCGCAGATATATCATGACACCGCCTTTAAGGTCACGGGCAGAGCAGGAAGTAACCCGACAAATGATTGCTGACGGATTGGTGCAGGCTGTAGGTTCCGACCATTGTGGGTACTCGTTGCCGCAACGTGGGTCTGATATGGACTTTCGTACGGCTTCACCCGGTATCCCAGGAACAGAAACCCTGTGGCCCGTCCTATATACCACTCTAGTCCAATCTGGCTTGATGCCGATTCATGAAGCAGTCAACTTAGTCTCGTATAATCCGGCGACCATCTTCGGTTTAATTCCCCAAAAGGGTCAAATTGCTCCCGGCTATGACGCAGACGTGGTCCTATTTGATCCGCGTACCCACTCCATGTTAGACGAGGCCACCCTTCACTCGCGAGCCGGTTACTCTCCCTGGCAGGGGCGAGAACTTTACGGAAAGATCATACAGACAATTTCTCGCGGAGAAGTAGTGTACGAAAACGACAACGCCTCGGACCGATTTGGCCGTGGTCGTTTCGTGCCGCGAAAGACGTTCGACCGGGTTGCCGTGTCTTCGGCCTTAAATCTCTAAAACGGCCCGAGCGTCCATTTCACTGTCTGAAGGACCCATTACTCGTCGACGCCTTATCCGTAAAGACGGCCAAGCAGACTCAAGTGCTGGGCTATGTCATGTTGATGGCTGGCCTGTCTCTGTATGCTTAGTGGAACTTCGGTTACGGCAAGCCCCGGTGCCGATTCCTTCCCCGGCCGGGTACTCACCCAGCCAACCAGGCAGTGATCCGGCATTGGCAAAGTCTGCAGATGGTACGGTCGGACCCCGGCGATCGTGCCATCGCCTTACCATGCGTCAAATATTTCGCGCCGCCCTGGAGACCATTCGGGATAGGGCGTCGGATACGACCGGCCGCGGTCTTTACCGAACCCCCTGGGGAACCCATCCGATTACGGATAAACGGCGGATCTTCCAATAGTGTGGGTGCGGCGTAGACGCGCCGAGACCATGGCTTTTATCCCCCATGTCCGCAGAATCTTACTCCACTAACGGCCTCTACCTGATAGCGTTCCACTACGTTCTGCCATTGCCTGTTGAATATTATGGTGCAGGATCCACGTCGTCGGATACCACGCCGCGAGTTCCTGACTAAGCACCAGCGCCACATGCCGCCTTTATGGGGTCAACGTCGGCACTCCATAGCACCGTCCGTATGCGCTCATCCAACCCACCGGGCTCGCTACACAAGATACCGAATTACCACCCAGTCAACTTAGCGGGAAAACGATTCGTTGTGTTTGTTCGGGATTACCCGCGTGTAGCGGGTGGAATCGGGCGCTATCCCCTGTTCGTGTAGGTAACGCAGTGTTTTGCGCTCTGCTCCGGGCAACAAAAAGTCCACAATCGCTGACGGTGTCGCAAAAAAGATTGGCTGGCGAGGCAGGACTCGAACCTGCGCCTGCGAAATCCAAAGTCCCATAAAGCGGTGTTTTTACGTCACACACTGTCCAATCTATTGTGACAAAACGGCTATATTAAGTCATTTCTTACGAGTCGCCGTCACAATCCATCGTGGAATGTCATGATGTTTCCGCGGCGCGGTACGGTATCGGACAAGAGGCGGATCCCCCCTCTTCCCTCTCCATCCTCTCGGCTACGGCCTTCCGGACATACACCATGCGGAACTCCCCGACCGCTTTGGCGGCAGCGTCGCGACTTGAGCCATGTCACTATCAGATATGGCCGGAACAATCTTAAGAGACTTGCCGGCTGGACCCATTGACCGCACTCACTCTGCCCCACCAGCTCAGGCATGTGAGCCGGAAACCTTAAACAGTGGGGTCTTCTGGCCCCCTTATTTCGCATCCTTTGTCCGTATTCCTGGAAGACGCAAACCCATTACGGTGATGGAGGAAGATTGTGAAATACTTCACAATCTCGGTTGGCGGCGTCAACCTCTGTTACCGCAAAAAGGCGGTGTAGCCATGCGCGTGGTCCCTGGATCGATTACGGGTTGGTGGCGTCAAGTCACCGAATACTGGGCCCTATCTAAACCGCGTATATGGATGGTATTTGCGGTGGAAGGTGCCGTGGGTAGCATGCTCGCCTGGGCACCGCCTATGCCGTTTCCTTGGGTTCGAGTGAGTGCCGTGATACTGGTTATGGCATGGGGCGCGGCTGGCGCTGAGGCGCTGACCAACGTTCTGGATCTTGCTATGGATCGGGTTATGCAACGGACGCACACCCGTCCTTTGCCGTCCGGCGCGGTCCGTCCCGCTTGCGCAGTGGTTTTTGGTCTCGTGTGTATTGCGTTCAGTCTCACAACGAGTGCTTTTTTGGGCCTCATCCCCTTGCTCTTTGTTGCCCTCGGCTTGATTGATAATATCGTGATTTACAGCGCTTTGAGCAAACGTTTCTCGCCGTGGAGCATCGTCTTGGGTTCCGGTTCCGGGGCCATTCCTATTTGGGTCGGATTTTCCGCGTTGAAAGTACCGATTAGCCTGAACGCTTGGTTGCTGGGCGTCGTGATCCTGTGTTGGATTCCGGTCCATATCTGGAGCGTAGCTTGGGCCTACCGGGATGACTACGCCCGAGCTGGCGTCCCCATGGCCCCGGTGGTATGGTCGGCGGCGACTTTCCGACGGAGCTGGTACGGTGCTTTGGCCTTACTGGGGATTATGAGCGGATTGTTTGCCGTCCGATCCCTCCCGCTCTGGTTAGCCAGCGCGGTGATCCTGGCGACCTTCCTGATCGGGTTTGGGGGCTACCGATGGGTTCTAAACCCGACGGTGATCGGGGCTCGCCGGATATTTGGTGCCATTAATGGGTATTTGGTGGGTTTCCTATTGCTGATTATTGTCAGTCGGCTCTAAGCTTATCGGCTGATCCTTTCAGATCAGAAAGAAGGAAAAAACATGACGTCTACTGTGAATGTCGCGCGCATGGAGCGCGGCGAAAGTTTTGCGATTCGATCCCTTCTCGCCTGGATCGTTGTGGTGGTGCTGCTTGGATTCTTTGCCGTGCCCTTCTTGCAACCGGGTCAACTCGGCGACTTTTCTTCCGCTATCGTTGATTTTTACCACGCGATCATGATTCCCGTAGCGGCCTTATTTCTCCTCTTGTGCTCTATGTCTTTTCCCATCCCCGTTTGGGCGCGCCGTTGGGTGTTCCGGGCGGGCTGGGTCGGCGCAGGATTCGACGGAATCGGTTCATTGCTCCGTGCCTATGGCGACCTGTATCACTCGGCGGGATTCGGCATCGGCGCATGGATTCAGATGGTCGGAACCCTAACCATGGTCAGCGTCACCCTCGTGTTTTTGATTGGGTTGGCACAAAGCACCCACAAAGACCCCGCGTCGGCTCGTCTCCTGACATGGGCCCTGTTCGCCGCCGGGCTGTCGGCCCTGATTGCCGTCAGTTTGGGGGGGATTTTTGCTACCTCGGAGGTCGGACTCTCGTGGGCTGGCCTAGCGCATGCCTTCCATGAGAATTCTCAGACTTTTCTTGGGAATGTGTCAACCTCGCATTCGCATGATATGTTGCCGGCCTTCATGGGCAGCATCGTCCTGTTGACCGGTCGGGTATTTGGCTATCCGCGTCTTAAAGGAGTCAGACGGCGCATCGGGCAAGTGGGTATCGTTGTCATGGTCATCGGGGTGGTGCTCATGACGATTGTCTATGTCGTCTCGTCGTTGGGCACGTATAACATCCCCACCTTGTGGGCTTCAGGTCCCCAGGGAGTCAATGGCATTGCCGCAGATGACTTTCTCACCGGGTTAGTGGGCTGGGGCAGTCTGATTCTGATGGCCAGTCTTTGGCCCGAAATCCGCAACAAAGCCCAAACCCTCACGGCCACCGTCCGCCAGCGGGTTAATCCGGTGCGTTTGGCGGTGTTTCTGACCTGGATTTGTGCCATGATTGCCATGATTGGCTACGGCTATTTCATTGAACTGCACGAAAATATTTTCGGCGGCGGCCAACTGCCGGCAGCGGGCGCGGTCAACGACCAAATCTTTACCCGCGCTCATCTTCTCTATGTATTTTTCGCACTGCCCATCCTGGCCGTTTTGTTACTGGCTGCTGAACTCACCGCGGATAAAGCCTCCCGCGGAATTAAGTGGATGGCTGAGTGCAGTATCGGGGGAATGGGAATCAGCCTCATCGGTCTGGGGTGGTGGACGTTCGCGACCCCGGGCCATGCCCTGTCGTGGAATCTGGCCGGAGGCGGCCATGATCTCTATGTGTTGGGACAAGCCCTCATGCTTATGGCCGGAATCATCCAGCTTTTTTCGACGCGGACCGAAATAGTTGCGTCCTCGGCGGACGACACCGCGCCACCCCGGCACCAAACAGCAGAGTAAAGTCCTGTGGCAAAAAAGGGGGGGATGCGCATGGAAACCCCAGAATTATTCAACCGCATTGCGAGGCAGTATGACTTTTGGAGCAACCTGATTTCGGCGGAAGGCATCCGGGCTTGGCATCATGTTGCCCTCGAGGCCATGCGCATCGAACCGGGCAATTCCGTGCTGGATGTGGGGTGCGGGACGGGGACCAATACCCTGGCCATGGCCGTCCGGGCCGGATCCCAGGGCCAGGTGGTGGGCCTCGATCCCTCGGCGGCGATGCTGGACGTAGGGCGGGCGCGCATAGTCCCCGACCAGGCCGCCCCTATTGCCTGGGTGATGGGACACGGTGAAAATCTCCCCTTCGCTGATGGGCAGTTTGATGCCGTCTCAGCGCAATTCTCCCTGCGCAACATGGAAAATTGGCCCCTCGGGCTCACGGAAATGGTGCGGGTGTTAAAACCCCACGGGCGCTTGCTGGTGCTGGACGTGGTGCAGCCCCTGACAACTGGGGGGGCTCTGGCGTGGACTGGATTAAAGCGGGTGACCGCGCGGCTGACGAGCCCGGAGACGAGCGCATATCAATGGCTGGGTATTTCGATCGATCATGCGCCCACCCCTCAGGAGCTAAAGGTGGCGTTTTACCAACACGGGCTCGATCAGATTCAGATGCATCGCTGGCTAGGGGACCTGGTGGTGGCCATAGCCGGTCACAAGCCGGTGCAGCCCGTAGAACGCGACTCGGCGGGCGTGAAGAGGCGCACCCTGCTGTGGGCCGTCGATGGTTCCATTACGGCGCGAGGGGCTTCTGAATGGATTAATTTGTTTGTTCAGCGGTACAGTGATGTGGAAATTGTCACCGTGATGCCCCCCACGGGGGCGAGTCAGAGCGTAGCGGCCGCCGATGCCCAAGCTTGGCGGGGCCATGCCCTGGATGCGGCCGCCTGCCTCACCCCCGATCACTTTCGGGTGCGGATTCACGTCGTGCCGGGTCAGCCCGGGCCGACGATCGTGCACATAGCGCGAAATGTCCACGCCGCCGTGATTGTGGTGGGCGAAAAAGGGGGGTCCAAGCGCCGCAATCAATGGGTGCGGAGTGTGGCCAGGTACGTCCTGCAAAACGCGCCCTGCCCGATTTTAATCGTTCCGACGACCGTTTTGGGGGAGGGAGTGGAACCAATTCCGTCCCACCTTTCGGATGACCGGTCATACCAGGTGAACCCTGAGCCGCGGACCCCAGGCCGTCTGTCCGTGGAAGCGGTTCAATCGTCCGTCGTCGCCCTAAGCGATGAGAATCCGACGCGGGGCTGCGCAAGGCCCTCCGCAATGCGAAATGTTGCAACTGGCGTAGCTGTCTTGGCAAGTCAACTGGCCCACATGCGCCGGGGCGTGCTTTCGTGTCGTCTGATGTGCAACCGCCTCGGCATCCGATGCAAATCGGTGCAGCGACAGGACTCGGATCCGAGGTAGGGGGGACGAACTCCTATGATGAGCGATCGGCGAGAATCCACACCTCTGATTCATGTCGGCCTGTTCGTCTCCAACGATTTGGAAAACGAGGGCCTAAGCTACATGATTGCCGGCCAACACGACATGACCCGTTGTTGCCACTGGGTGATACAGGAACCGCGCAAGGTGCGGGACGTAGGGTTATGTGACTGGACCGTTCCGGACGTGGTGGTGGCACTGCTGCCGATTCCGACTCTGGAGGCGCTCAGTCAGGAATTTCGGT
>JAJZXX010000126.1 GCA_021806205.1 Bacillota bacterium
GAAACCGTCGTCCAATGCATCGGCCATACGCGCACCCGCCGGGGCGGACCCGTCCAGGCCGTACTGGATGAGCGTACCTATGAGAAAGGACTCAAGGTAGATGCCGTGACCTTAGATGCCCTCAATCTCACCCGTGAAACCTTTCACGGAGAGTGGAATTACATCATCCGGCCGCAGCACCAGCCGTAAATGTTATTTTAGCGCGGCGCCTTACTGATGTCCGGATAGCGTAAGCTATTGGCCACGGCCTCATACCCCGAAGCACAATCCGGGGAATATAGGTACTTGTCAATACTGGGATAATCTGGTATATCCATAAAATATCCGTTGTCGGCGTCTTACGCATGGGTCACCTTTTGCAGGGTATCGTCAATCGGTGGTCCTTTCAACCGGAGGGTCATCCCAAAGAAACCGCTGGCAAGAATCCCGAGAGTCAGGATGCACAACCCGACGGCGAACGGTGTAAGAAAACGCCCAAGAATGATGAAAGCCCCAGCTATAATCTCGGACGCATATGCCGCCACCTGATAGAGCGCCATGTAGATACCGCGTGCGTCTTCGGGTGCAATATGGCCCAGAACGGATTGCAACACCGGCGCATAAACCAGTTCTCCAAACGTGGCCACGAGCATGGCAAGAAGTAAGACCCCGGGGTCTAACGAGAACGTCAGCAGGAAAAAACCTAGCGTGAACAGTGCCGTGCCCAAGAAGATCTTCATCCGTTCGTTCATCCGCTTCATCAGCCGTACCACAACAAGCGCGAACACCACCACTAATAGCGTATTTTCGGACTTCAAGAGACCCAGGAGTTGCGCGCCACTAACCCGCGCATGGATGAGGGACATCGACAGTCGTGCGGTGTGGGATAGGCGTGTGGTCAAGTGCACTCCGATATAGTTTGTCAACTGATTTTGAATCGCGGCGATAGCGACCGACCCCACTAAGAAAAAGGCGAACGCCTTATCGCGCAATGCGTAAACATATACGCGGAATATCCGCCCCAATCCGGGAGCACGACTTGTCGGTCGTTGGGGCCTACGACTTCCCTCTGGGGTGTCCGTGAGGACAAATGCGGTCACGGCCACCGAACCAAATGCCATCGTCCCGACCACCAGAAAGGTGGCGAAGTGATGGGGGATGAATACATAGCCGCCAATGAGACTACCGATGGCGATGGCCAGATTGTTTGCCCAGTAATTCACGCGAAAAATCATCTCCCGGGATGTGGGCGTGCTGCAGTCTAAAATTAGGGTCATCGTAGCCGGTTGAAAACTCCCGTTGAAAAACATATTGAGGACAAACAGGCCGGCAGTGAGGTAGGGCAAGTCCAACCAGGGAGAATTCACGGAGGCAATGGCGAACATCGTCACGCCCATCATAGCCTCGGAGAGGGTCATCACGCGTTTCCGCCCCCAGGTCTCCGACAAATGTCCCCCGACGGCGCTCCCCACCATCGCGGAGAGGATTGTTAGCATATACAAGATTCCGGTGGACACGGAACCAATTTTCCCCACAAAGAAGATGACGAGATAGGGACTGACCACCATGGTAGCGGTCGTCGTCACGAACCCCACGAATAGCCGCCACTTCACGTTGGGGTGGAGCGTCATCAGCTCACTCATACCGATCGCGCAATCCTAAGAGTTTCAATGCCAAGGGTCGCATCTCCGCCCAAATGGACGACTGGGGGGGATCGGTCATAAATATTCGCATGCCGAGGAGGAGACTGCTGTAGGCGACAGCCACGGCTCGTTGATTTGCTTCCTCCAATAATCCTTGTTCTTGCCCCTGTCGAACCCAGTCACCGATTGCGGTTCTCATGGATTCTCCCGCGTGGTCGAGTTCGACGAAAAGTTCAGGGAACCGATCTGGGTTTCCCAATACTTGCTGCACCAGTTGCAAGTAAAGCCGTTCCTGTGCAAAAAACTTGAGGTGCCGTGAGACCGTGTCGGCCAGATCTTCGACCGTAAGGTTCCGCCCCCTATCCCCATCGAAAGTAAATTCGGCGGTGACACGGGGCAGGGGTTCTAACACGCACGCGCGGAATAGGGACTCCTTCGTCTCGAAATACGTAAAGACACTGCCGAAACTAATTCCCGCAGCGTCGGCAATGTGCGAGATGGGGGTGCTATCAAACCCCTTCAACGAAAAGAGGCGCGTCGCCTCGTGCAATACCCGGGCCCGTTTAACCTGGGCCTTGGGAGATAGTTCATGCTTAAGCACCGTTGTCCCTCCATTTGATTGATTCATCAATCATAAGTAATGTCATCATACCCCCATCCCGATACGCCGTGCAAGGACGGGAATCGATGGATGCGCTGTCCGGCCCTTCAGCGCACCCAGTCCAGCCGTACTCGTCAATGCGGCCGATCGGAGTGGAATGAATCTTCATTCGAGAACGTCGATCCAAGCCCATAAACCGATTGTACCTTCCTATGGCGCATATACCCTATTTTATCGATCAAGGGATCCATGGCAGAAGGAGAAAAGGGGGTGTATCAAACTGGGAGGCGAATTTGACACCTTGCAACCCGCAGTCTACCGTGCGTTGGTCTCTCGAAATTCCTGGCTTCACAAGGAGGTCGATATGGGCAATCGTGCTGACCGAATCTGTTTTTAGCGCATGGATACTCGGTTACAATCGATGGGCTTGGGGGGCGGTACATTGAATCCGTTCCAATCCCCCTCCCTCAAACACCAAGACCTCTCAGACCGTTCGGAGGGGGTATTGTGTGCCATCCGTCGATCAGAACAGCTACCGCGCCATCGCCTGCCACGTCCAGAACCACCCACCGACGGCTAAACCTAAGAAAGGCAGTCCTGCAGCCAACGGGACTTCCAGCGTTTCACCCGTCTTCGGATACGACTTGGGAATATTGAAGTATGCCGTATAGGTTGCTGTTCCTGACTGAACTTGCGTAAGTGTGGCGAATGGTTGATAGAGATTGTTGTTGAACAGCGTCGGCGAGGTGCCGGTTTTCCATCCGTACAAATCGCCAAACGCCCTACTGGATCCAAGAGGCACGCCGCTTGGCATCGTGGCGTTCTTCCAAATCGCTTCTCAATCGTACTGTGTCCCTCTAATGGAGGCGATGTGGTGGCAAAGATTGCGATAGTAGGGGCCGGTAGCATGCAATTCACGCGGCAAGAAGTGAGCGATATTGCTCGTTTCCCTGCGTTACGTGATGCGGAGTTTTCCCCCTCATACACCCACTGAGGGTTGGGGCGCTGACCGTTCTAATGCGTCCATCATGGTGGTGGCAATCAGCAAATGGCCAGTAAGATTAGGATGGACGCGATCCCACGATAGTTCCGCAGAGTTTTTATACCGCAATAGTTCATCAAAGGGTGCTTGCATATCCACGTACTGACATCCTTGTTGATGGGCAATCGTGTGCGCCGCCTGGCGATATTGGTCCACGGTATGGCGCATGGGGTCATCCCGACGGGGTTCGATAAAAAAGGGGGAGAGTATCAGAATGCCTTGGCAAACATTTTGGGAACGTAAGACCAGGTCGGCGAGGGTGTCCTCATATTCTTTAAGTCCCACATGAGTTTCAGGCATGGACGGCGAGTCGTATTGACGCCACACGTCATTAATGCCGATCATGATGCTAAGCCAGTCGGGAGTTAAATCTAACACATCCGACTGCCATCGTGCTTTTAAGTCGCGCACAGTATTGCCGCTTACCCCCATGTTGACCACCCTAATCGGGAAGGATGGGTGCCGCACCTGGATCAGGGCGTTGACCAGTGCCACGTACCCGGTGCCCAGAGCATCGGATAGTCCTTCACCGAACGGTCTAGATCGGTTGCAATCCGTAATGGAATCTCCCACGAAGAGCAACTTATGGTTCTGCTCCAGTTGCACGAAACCACCTCCTCGCTACACTCTTCGCGTTTTAGGGCGAACAATCCTTTATCGTCTCCCGGATCTCGAACTGAATATTAATTTCATAATGTGTGATGTAGTCGTGAAACGTTGTGTTAGTGTTATGCCAATGCTATCATGAAGGCGCAGATCATGACGTCAAAGGGGACTGGCTGGTGCCTATCTCAGGGGTGCTTCGTCGGATTGAAGACAACCTCAATTATCTGTCGTTGTCAGAAAAAAAGGTCGCCCAATGGATTTTGGATCATCCGCATGAGGTGCTAACGATGACGGTGAAGGAAGTGGCGCATCACGCCCAGTCTAGCCAGGCAGCGGTAACCCGCTGTTGCCACACACTCCAGGTGGATGGGTTTGGGCAAATGAAAGTACTCCTAACGGCCGACTTGGTGCGCGAGGAGCACCGCAACACTTCGCCCTATGCCGAAATTAACCCAGACTCCCCTTTTGAAACGCAACTGCAATCGTTCCAGCGACTGGTGAACGAGTCCATACATCGCACGCTAAATGGTCTTAATCTGTCGGACCTGAGTTACGTCTGTGACACATTAGTCCGTGCCCCTCGCATATTAGTATTCGGGATGGCGGCTTCCGGTGTGGTGGCCCAAGATTTGACCGTAAAGCTGGTCCGGCTTGGTTACCCGGCGTTTTTTTGGGCGGATTTTCATGTGGCTTTCACGACCGCATCTTTATTGTCCAAGGAGGATGTGGCCTTTCTTGTATCATATTCCGGCTCGACTCGCGAGGTGTTGGATTTGGCCAACCTCTGTCGTGATCGGGGCTGCCAGGTGTTTGCTATGACAGAGTTTCAGCCTAAGAACCCGTTATTAGATCGGGTAAACCGAGCTTTGCATATCAGCGCGGTGGAGCCCACACCGCGGGTTGGGGCCACGACGTCCCTTTTAGCGTCACTGACGATCTCAGATGCACTGATGCTGTGGCTGGCTAACCATCATGCTGACCACGTGGTGCAAGCGCTTGACGCAACTCACCAGGCGGTTGTCTCGCATCGTAGCTGCTAAATGTAGACCTAAGGAGTGGAATGCCATGCATCAACCTATAAAAGAACTATTAACCGAGGCATGGGATCCCGCCATTCCCGATTTGGCCACGCTCAGTCCCATAGAAGTTGCCCGGGTGATGAATGAGGCGGATAAGACGGTGGCGTTGGCGGTGGAGTCCGTACTAGAAGAGATTGGCGAGGCGATTGCTACCATTACTCAGGCGCTGTCCCATGGGGGTCGTCTACTTTACGTGGGAGCCGGCACCAGCGGACGTTTGGGCATTTTAGATGCGGCGGAATGTCCGCCAACGTTTAACACGGATCCCGCGCTGGTTCAGGCCGTGATTGCCGGGGGTTCTGAAGCGGTGTTTTCTGCGAAGGAAGGCGCCGAGGACGACTTTGATCAAGGCGGACAGGATCTTAAAGACGCGGGGACTACTTCCCAGGACGTGGTGGTCGGGATCACCGCTTCGGGCACTACACCGTATGTGCTGGGCGCCCTGAAATGGGCCCGGGAAAATCGCATCGCGACCGTAGCTCTTGCCTGCAACCAGGCATCGGGCATTGAATTATGGTCCGACATCACCATCGCCCTCGATACGGGTCCCGAAGTGCTCATGGGGTCCACCCGCCTCAAGGCCGGAAGTGCCCAGAAAATGGTGTTGAATATGCTCAGCACCGGCGTAATGGTGGGTTTGGGGAAGACCTTTCGAAACCTGATGGTGGATATGCGCCCGACGAATGAGAAATTAAAGGACCGGGCTATACGCATTGTGTCTTTAGCTTCGGGGGTGAGCCTAGAAAAGGCGGGTGCTCTCCTCGAAGAGGCCCAGGGGGAGAGTAAGGTCGCGATAGCCATGGCCTTATGGGAAGTCAGTGGCAGCGAAGCTCGCGTGCGCCTTAGCGAGTTGGGCGGGATATTGAGTAAGGCAACGCCTAGCCGCCAGCAAAAAGGGGGATAGACGTGGAGTTTCGGGTAGCTAACCCTCAAGATCTGCCTTTGATCCGTGAACTGGCGGATCAGATATTTCGTGCACACCGGCCTGGCCAGCATATGGCCGATGAATTTCCCTACCTTTACGATCACGCGAACGCGCACCATTGGTATATTGCCGTACAGGAGAGCGCTGTGGTCAGCATGATCGGTGCGATGGTTTGGCCTGCGACCATTGCAGGGGCGAAAACCTCTGTCGCAAGTATGGGCTCGGTTGCCACCGATCCCCAGTGGCGACGCAAGGGTCTGTCTAGTCATTTATTAAAATTGGCCCAGGATTGTCTCGTAAAAGAACGGGTCCGCGTGGCCTTGATATCGGGAGATCTTCCGTTATACTGGCGATTCGGTGCCCGGCCCATCGGTCGGGTTCGGTGGTATGCCCTCGACCCATCGTCGTCGTTTGCCGGGAAACCGTCGTGGTTTGTGCGAAACATCGATGACCAGGCTGATGCATTGATTGTAGCTCGGCTCTATCAATCTCGAGCCACTCGGTTTTCGCGAACCTTGCCTCAGCTTGAAGCGATGCTAAAGGCTCAGCCACTGACTCAGGTTGAAAAAGGTCAAAAGACGGCTTTGTTGGTTTTTGACGGTCCACAACCCCTAGCCTATCTCATCGTTAATGACCGTCCCTTTAATGGTCAAGAGCCGAGTCGACTTCTGGAATGGGCTGGTGATCCCCGTGCGGTCTTATACGGCATATCGGGCCTCGAAGAGGGTTCTCGCGCTGGGATGAGGATCCCGGTTCTGCCTGAGGACTTGGGCTTGGAGGGCGCCTTAAAGGCTTTGAAGCCCGTGAGCCAGGGGCCGGTCTCCTGGTTGGCTAAAGTGATGGATGGGGAGGGCTTAGCTCACGACTTATGGGGGCTTTGGCACGAGAGCGGATCGATCCTACCCCAGATCAGCGAAATTGCGCCTGATCAGTATCGCCTGGTGGTGGGGGATGACACCTGGGCTATCGACGCTGCAAAACTCACGGAATGGATCTTCCAAGACACTCAATCGGATCGACCCCGGGGACTGGAGACGATCTGGCCTAGTCCCGCATTATGGCCCGAAGGGCTGAATTACATTTAATTAGATCTCACGTGATACGAGAGGAGTATGCCCATGCTACGCGTGTATCGATCGGGAGATGAGTCAGCGTTTGTGAATGCGTGGAACTTGGCTATGCCGAGCGACGGGATCCGTGAAACCACCGTCATGAACCGGATCTTGACCGATGCGAATTTTGATCCCGAGGGGATGATTTTAGCGGAGGAATCCGGGCAGATTGTCGGGGGGCTTCTGGCGATCGTGCGAAGGACCCCGATGTCCGGTACGGATATTGAACCGGATAATGGGTGGATCACGTCTTTTTTTGTTCGCCCGGATTATAGGCGGCGTGGAATCGGCACCGCGATCTTTAAAGCGGCCGATGGATTCTTTCGGTCCCGAGCAAAAAAGACTATCTATTTTGCGTCGTATGCTCCGAACTATTTTGTGCCGGGAATCGACCGCGCCCAATATCCTCATGGTGCTGCGCTCTTAGAAGCTCAAGGATTTAATCAGCTTTACCAATGTGTGGCCATGGATAAAAATCTGGTGGGATTTGAAGTGCCGCAGGATGTTTTAGCTGTTGAGGCGGCTCGCCGTGAAGAAGGCTACGTCATTGAAAACTTGACGCTTCGGTATGTTTTTCCGGTGCTGGCATTTAACGAGAGGGAATTTGATCCAGATTGGACCCGTGCCATCCGGGATGCCCTGAAGAGCGGCGTTCCCATGTCTAACGTTCTGATTGCCCGGTTGGGGGATGAGGTGCACGGCTTTTGCATGTATGGCGGCTATGACGGTGTGGGTGAACGCTTTGGACCGTTCGGCGTGTCCGAGTCCTTAAGAGGCACAGGGTTGGGTAAAGTTCTTTTGTATCGCTGTCTGGAGCAAATGCGGCGGGATGGACTGCATGGGGCGTGGTTCTTATGGACAGGCGAAAAAGAACCGGCTGGCCACCTGTACTTTCGCGCGGGGTTTTCAATTACGCGGCGTTTTGATGTGATGGTGAAAAAACTCGGGGAATACAAGGGGGATTGATGACCGTGAAGATTATGGCTATAGGCGGGCACGCCGGCGATATGGATTTGACGGCCGGTGCGGCGTTAGCTCAGGCGGTTTTAGACGGGCATCAGGTCGTTATGTTTCACCTGACACCGGGGGAAAAGGGGCATCCTACGTTGTCCGCGGCCCAGTATGCGGAGCAGAAAATTAGAGAGGCGCGCCAGTTTGCATCGACAATCGGGGCCACGACACGATTTTTAGAGTACGGGGACGGCGAGCTGCCCGTCAACGAGGCCGTAAAGTTTCAAGTGTGTGATGTGATTCGGGAAGAAAAGCCCGAGATTGTCATTACCCATTGGAAAAATAGTATTCATAAGGATCACGCCAATACCTATCTAATAGTGGAAGATGCCCTATTCTATGCGGGCATCAAGGCTTTTGACCGGGCTGCCCCTCCGCATTGGGTCTCCCAAACCTATTACGCGGACAACTGGGAAGATCCATTTGATTATAATCCTGACGTATTTGTGGGCATTCGCGACGAAGCCTATGAGGCTTGGTTGAAAGCTGCGTCTTCGTATGCGTATGCGCGGGGTGAGACCGGCTTTCAATATCTGGATTATTACCGGGCTCTTTTCGTTGTGCGCGGTCGTCCCCATGGCTTTCCCCGCGCTGAAGCTTTTCACCGATCTGAGTGGTCCCGCCAGGTGCGCATGCAATCTCTCACGGAGAGGGCTTAGGCATGGTATCCCTAGGAATTGACCAATTAATGGAGGCGCATCACGATGTGATAGCGGGCCGCCGCGTTGGCCTTATCACAAACTACGCCATGACCGACTCGCGCCTGGTTCCCGTGATTGACCGTTTGGCCGGTGATCCCACGAGTCAATTAGTCCGCTTGTTTGGGCCTGAGCATGGCGTACTCAACGCCGCCCGTGAAGGGGAGCCTGTCCCCTTCTTAGAGGATCAACATACGCATCTTCCGGCGGTGAGCCTCTATGGAGACCGCCACGCCCCTACGCGGGAGATGCTCCTGGACTTGGATGTTTTGGTCATTGACCTCCAGGATATTGGCGCGCGTTACTATACCAACCCGAGTACCTTATACTATGCTATTGAAGCCGCCGCTGACGCCAATATTCCCGTGGTGGTGCTGGATCGGCCCAACCCGCTGGGGGGACTGGTGCGCGAAGGGCCAGGGCTGGACCCCGAGTATCGCTCCTTTGTCGGGATACTTTCAGTGCCCATACGCCATGGCCTTACATTCGGCGAGGAGGCCACCCTCATTCGTGACCGCTATTTTCCCAGCGCATCCGTTCGGGTGATTCCCATGGCCGGTTGGTCGCGTCAGATGTTATGGTCTGATACAGGCTTGCCCTTTGTGTCGGCTTCGCCCAACACCAGCTCGTTTGACATGGCGATGCTGTATCCTGGCACGTGTCTTTTCGAGGGCACTAATGTGAGTCTGGGGCGTGGCACCACCCACCCCTTTGAGTGGATCGGCGCTCCGTTTGTGGACGGCCATCGTTTGGCGGATAGATTTAATGCCGAAGAACTCCCCGGTGTAGTGGCCCGACCGATTTACTTTTCCCCTGGGCGGGATCCGTTTCAGGGGGAGATTATGAGCGGGGTTCAAATCCATGTAACAGAGCCTAGGAAGGTTCTGGCGCTCCAGTGCGGCATCGTCTTGCTTCAGGCGTTCCAAGACCTCTATTCGGATGATTTTGTGATCGGCTCATTAGATGATGGACCCGCTCGACCTTTTTTCGACTTATTGGCGGGGGGACCAGCCTTGCGCCAGGCGCTTTTGACCGGAGCGACCGCCGAATACTGGAAGGATGCAGAAACCTTCGTCTCTGAGTTCAATCAGCTAGTCGCACCCTACTTACTATATCGGGAGGAATAGGGAATGACTGATCGCGAACGACTGCGCCGTCAAATTGGTCAACTAATGGTTTTCGGGTTCGAGGGACTGACGGTTCCCGATACGATGGCTGATCTGATTCGCAGCCATTATGTCGGCAACATCATCTTCTTTTCGAGGAATGTCGCAAATCGCGAACAAGTGTCTGATCTAACCGACGTGTTGCAACAGTTGGCCCGGGAGGGCGGGCAAGAACTCCCGTTGACTATTTCCGCCGACCAAGAAAACGGTATTGTCCGCCGTCTGCCCCCGGACATGCCGGGATTGCCCGGCAGCATGGCACTGGGCGCCACGGGGCGGCCAGACAACGCCTTCCGCTCGGGGGTTGTAACCGCAAGACTCCTGAAGCAAGTCGGCATCAATTTTAATTTGGCGCCGGTTTTAGATATTAACAACAACCCCACGAACCCGGTCATCGGCGTGCGATCATACGGTGATCAAGGGGACTGGGTAGCGGCTTATGGGATTAACTTCATGTCTGGGCTTCAGTCCGAAGGGGTGATTGCCCTGGCTAAACATTTTCCTGGCCACGGTGATACTGACGTAGATTCGCATCGTGGACTACCGGTGATTGCCCATGGCCGTTCGCGATTAGACTTAGTCGAGCTAGTTCCTTTTGTGGGCGCGATTGCGGCCGGCGTTGACGCGATTATGACAGCCCATGTTGTATTCCCGGCCGTGGATCCCACCCGGGTTGCGGCCACACTATCGCGGTCGGTTCTCACCGGTCTTTTACGGGATGAGCTTGGATTTGGTGGAGTCCTGACCACCGATTGTCTGGAGATGGATGCAATTTCCGAAACGGTGGGCGTCGGCCCGGGCGCCGTGGCCGCACTCAAAGCCGGTGCCGACATGATTATGGTGTCGCATCGTCTCGACCGTCAGCTTCAAGCGATTCAGGCCATTGAAGAGGCGGTCTTATCGGGGGAGATTCCCGAATCGCGCATCGAAGAGGCCAACGCACGGGTTGGGGCTCTCAAGGCCAAACGTCTCGCCGTGGTCCCCTTGACCCCCGATTGGGCATCTCTTCAGGTCGAGGCCAAAACCTTGCAAATTGAACTATCTGGCCAGGCTCTGACGCCTCTAAAGTGGAGCGGCGGCCTGCCTCAGTCGCCTTTGTCAATAGCGGTGCTGTCGGACGAGACGACGCCGGTGATGGTAGCCGCTGGGCGTCAAGGACCTAATCCCTGGGTAAAAGACGCAGTCAGCCAGGCGTGTCCCGCCGCCCGGGTGGATCTGTTGAACTTCCCGACGGCCTTAAAAGCTATTTCCTCCGAGGACCTCTTAAAAAAGTTGGCGGAGTATGACTTAGTGGTGATTGGTGTCAATGGCGACCAGAATCAGCCCTATTTAGCATTTATTAACACCCTATTTGGCGAAGACATACCGCAAGTCACGCTGCTCCTGCGCAGCCCCTATGATGCCCGGCTGGTAGGTCAGGCGCCCAATTTGCTGGCGCTTTATGAGAACACTCCCTGGATGGTGGATGCGGCTATCCAGTCGTTATTCCAAGGCCCGGCCCTAGGACGGCTTCCCCTAGAGGTGTCGATCAGCTTTCCGAGAGGATATCGGGCAAAAAAGACCTAACTAACCGGTACAGTGTCGATGGGCGGATTAGAGAACGGTTGATGCGACCATATCGTGAAACTGGCGGCGTAACGGAGAAATGTTTTTGTCCCGGCCGAAATGAACACGGTTCGTCAAAAGGACGGCCCATAAGCCGGTGGAGCCATCAAACTGAATTGAGGTTCCGGTAAAGCCGGTGTGGCCGGCACCCGTTTGGGGCCAAAGGGTTCCCGACACGTCATAAGGGTCTTGAGCCAACACCCAACCTAATCCGCGATAGCCGCCCAGGCCCTTCGTCCACAACTGGGTAGCCAGCGACTTGACTGGGCTAGACAGGAGGGAGTGGTCGTGACCCGCCCATAGGGCGGTGTACCGGGATACCGCCCCGAGGGTGGCAAAAAGTCCAGCATGTCCGGCGACGCCGCCCATGGCGCGCGCATTTTCATCATGTACGGTGCCGACCCAGGCCTGTTGGTTAACCGCTTCGGTGGCAGCGCAGGCAAGTTGGATTGAGGGATCAGGACAGTATGTAGCGTCTTTGATGCCCAGCGGGTGAAAAATGTATTCGGTAACAAATTTGTCTAAGGGCATGTCACTGACGGACTCAACAATGGCGCCTAAGAGTATGAAGCCTAAATCACTATACGTCACCTTGGTGCCGGGCAATGAATCCCACGGCTCTTGTTCAATGGCCGCAAGAAACGATTCTCGTCCCCGGAGAGTGGCGTGATAGTCGCGATGCGATGCGAGTCCACCCGTGTGAGTCAAAAGGTGGCGGATGGTCACGGAATTCCACCGCTCGCTAAACCCGCTCAGGAATTGCGATACCGGATCATCCAGGCGGATGCGGTTGCGCTCGATTAACCGGAGGATGGCTGGGAGGGTACTCATGACTTTGGTGAGCGAAGCGAGGTCAAACCAGGTATCCGCTTGCATGGGGCGTGGGTTAGCCCCGAGTTCTGCGAATCCGCCAATATACTGCCAGAGCGTCTCATCGCCGATGCCCACCTGAGCCAATGCCCCAGGTACGAGTCCGGTGCCGATGGCCTCATCTAAGAATTGTTGGGTCTGATTCCAGTTTAACTGTTTCATGGGCGTACCCCCTTTGTTTTGCTCCACAGTTGTGCAAGCTGCAAAGCTCCTTGTACCGGTTCGTGCGAGCTCAGCCGCAAGTGGACTCCGGCGGCCTCATAGACAAGAGGTTCGAGATAGGAGTGCCACATGGACGCTAGTCCGCCGGTCAACCCCAACGGGGAGAAAGGGGGCAACGGGCAACGTTCAAGGGCAGCGCGAAAATATCGAATCAAAACCTCTTGATGGCGTTCAATAATGGTGTGGGCAACCCCATCACGGCCGGCCTCACGCAATACCGTTGCGGCCAAGTCTGAGGCGGTACGCCAGTCTGTATCGGGACGGTACAAATGGTTTAAAATCTCTTCGGGGCTCTTAGCCGAGGCCCAGTCCATCACGTGATCCGTGAGCGATGTGTGAGGTCCCCAGCCTTCACAATCTGCCAGCACTGCCTCAATGGCATCGTGTCCTAGCGTTAGTCCAGATCCCGCATCGCCGATCCGCCAACCGTAGCCGCCAAGACGGATCGTGTCTTTTCCGTTCTCTGCGTATACAATCGATCCGGTCCCCACGATAGCCACTAATCCGGGTTGCCCCTCGGTGAGTGCTGCCCACGCAATGCGGTAGTCGCCTATCACCCAATGTTGCCGGGCGATCGGGTTTAGCACCCGGTCCCAAAATTCACGAACGGCGGGACGGTCAGAACCGGCTAGTCCCGCTACGACGCCGTCGAAGTACGTATGGGACGGAAGGATGTCGTAAAGCGCATCCCTGGCACGCTGCTCGCCTACCACCAACACGTTGGCGGGGCCTCCCTTAGATTTGTATAACGGGCGCCCAGATTCATCCGTAATCAAGATACGGATTGAACTACCCCCGCCATCGATTCCTAAATATTTAGCCATGGGTTCTCTAGATAGGGCTCCTTTCACCTGTAATTATGCGCGGACGTGGATTCGGAGGGTTAAGAAGGTGTCCCGGGCTGTACATTAAACGAAATCTCGGTGACAATACGCGCTTGATCCCCGCGGACTAGGGCTGTCGACACATACACCGGACGACTAGCCTGGTCATATAATACCGCCTGATCTTTGATGGCCAGCGCTCCGATTCGCGATTGGAGCAGGCGAGCGTCCTGGCTGACCAACTGGATGGGTTCATAGGTCTCTACCGCGCGTGTGATCACAGTTCGGCACTTTTCGGGCACCAGGTGCAACAGGGACGTGGCCTCGACTTCTTCTGCGGTTATAGGGGATTGAACCCCTGTCGCATAGACCGATTCCACGATAATGGGAATGTCATCCGCCGTTATGATGCGGCGGATTAACAAAAGGGGTGCCCCAGGTGCCACTTCCAACAGTTGAGCGATATCTGCCGGGGCCTTTTCTGTCGTGATCGCTAGGACCTGTGTCCCCGGATGCATGCCTTTTTTGGCAATGTCGGTTCGAAAGCCACTGGCCAATAATGGAATCTTGGGGCTTTGGACCACAGTCGGCTTACCAGGCGATCGCGCGATCAGACCCATTCGGTTCAGTTCGCCCAGGGCACGGCGGATGGTACCGCGGGACACCTGATAGTGGGTACAGAGATCCGCTTCGGACGGCACCATGTCGCCCGGAGCCCATTTGTTTGACCGGATATTATCCAAGAGTTCCTGTTGGATGCGAAAGTATTTGGGTAGGTGCTGCAAGGCTTCTGTAGTTCCTACGGGCACAACATTCATATGGACTGCCTCCCGAGTGTTGACATCGCCATCTTCACTAAGATATAACAATTGTAGGTATGAATGTATAGACATTTTGAATACTAACCCCTATTATTATCGCTGATTTTTGGTGGTTGTCTACTCAATTGAGGGAGGTTTCATCGTGAAAACTCGTCGCGCCGCCCTGATGGCAGTACCGTTGATCGGGGCGTTGCCTATGGATCACAGCCTGTGACCAAGGCGTCAGTTTCGGCGAAAACGCCGCCTATGGTACTGTCAGTCGATTCCGGTTCACCCCTTTATACCAACAACTGGAATTCTTTTTCTCCGAACGCGCTCTGGGGCAAGCCTGAATGGCGAAACACTCTAGTACATTGACGCTCAAAATGGGTATCAAACACCGTGGTTAGCTACGGCCTGAAAATGGCCTAGCCCGGCCCCACGGATCTTTACCATCCGAATCCGGGGTTGCAGTCGATTCCCAATCCCTGGGCGCGTGAACTGGAGCCGACGCTTGATATCAGCCGGCTAGACCATACCAGTGATGATGCCGGATGCGTATTTAGAGCACGCTGTCCGTACGCCATGTCCGTGTG
>JAJZXX010000133.1 GCA_021806205.1 Bacillota bacterium
TGGGATAGGACAAGTGGGCAGGTGGTTCCGAAGCAATGCGCCGAGCCCTGGGTAAATATGAGTGCCTCCGCCTAAGTAATCCCTGTTATGGAAAAATATCAACCGATGAACAAGAACCAAGACGTAGAGCCAATGTCCAGCAAATATTCCTATTCGTATGTTGAAATTTCAGGTCTCCTTACTCGATTTTAACCATCTGCCGCCCGTTTCTATCCCCTATGCGGCCACCCTTTTAACTGCGGTGCTGGGCTGGCTAGCTATCCCGGTGGACGGCCTATGGAATGTGGGGGAAGACGGTTTCTTTAGCTCGGCTGAGGCCTGGATGGGTCTTTTTTGCGTCGGGGTTCAACGGGCTTTCCTACGTGAGTGTATTAGAGTTGTTTCGCCTTATATCTCCCACCCTGGTTGAGGCGGTATCGGCATGCGCTGCGGTGGGGGCGGCCGTGGCTGGGGTCGTGGTGTTTCGAGAGCGGGCACTTTTAAAAAAGTCCGTGTCCGCAGCGCTTATCACCGCGGGAGCTTTCTTGATGCTCTTTAGCCGTTCCGTTAGGTTGGGGTAAAATAAGGGCAGGAGAGGGCATTGACGCACGGGGATTCCGGGGATGGAACGCCGGCTAGTCATTTCGCCACTAAAGGCCCCAATTCCACCTGAGGGTTTGAACCGGCTGTCCAATTGTTGTTTATGCCAGTCGGTCAGGCGGAGAGGGGTTGGATAGTGTTCTTGCGGATTTTTAGGGGGAGATGTTCTTGCAGCCAAGACTATTCAGCATTGATGAAGCTAATCAGCTGTTAAAAGATCTCAGAGAAGAACTTTCGGATTTAAAACGCATGCAGCATGAGGCACGTACCAAGTATGAGGAGATGCGCGACATTCTTGAGCTGGGTTACCGACCTGATGGCAATCTGATTATGTTGTCCGATTACCAGGAAACGAAACGTGAATTCGATCAAATTGTTGCACAGGCAAATCGGATTTTAAAAATCATTAATCAGCGGGGCTGCCGAGTCACCGATGTGGAGGTGGGGCTTGTGGATTTTCTCTCTGAGGTGGAGGGGCACCCTGTGTATCTGTGTTGGCAAAAGGATGAATCTCAAGTGTCCTATTATCACGGATTAGACGAAGGCTTCGCCGGTCGCCGGCCGCTGCCTCAGTAGCCCGTTGTTGTCAGGGATTCAGATCTAAGTTCTGGGCCTGGGGTGTTAGAGCGCTCACAATGAAAGCGATAAAGTTTTCCAAGTCGATGTTTAAACCGGCCACCCCTTCATAAACCTCATCGCGATTGACGCCGCGGGCAAACCCCTTATCCTTTAATTTTTTCATGACCGATCGGGCGCTGACCTCCCCGAGACTCTTCGTGGGACGAACCAAAGTGACGGCGACAATAAATCCAGTTAGCTCGTCCGACGCAAAAATTGCCCTTTTTACGTAGGTATCCCGCGGTATCTGGTTTTCGGTCACATGCGACTGGATGGCATCCACGATGACCTCGGGGAATCCGGCTTGACGGAGAATCTTTCCCCCTTCAATCGTGTGTTGACCAATTTCCGGGTACTGCTCGTAATCAAAATCATGCAAGAGGCCGACCAGACCAAAAAGCTGGACGTCATCGTGATGTTGGTCTGCCAACGCTCGCATTACTGCCTCTACGGCTAATGCGTGCTTAATGAGCCCTGGGCTTTTGGTGTATTGGTTGAGAATCGCCCAGGCTTGTTGGCGGTCCGGCCAATTCGGTTCTGACATGAACTGCCTCCTCGATTGATCGATGGTTTGGCCTATTATAGCATCTGGGTGGATAGATGTGGGTGGAGTAGGTTTTTGACACGAGGGAGCATGGTTCCGTACACTATAGAGCGGGAAAACAGTTGGTAGGATGGACGAAAGCGGGATGAGGATGGCAGATGTAGCGGAAGTCACCATTATTGGTGGCGGTCCGATCGGGTTATTCGGTTATTATTGTGCCGGATTGAATCGGCGATCGGTACAGCTTTTGGAACGTCTCGACCGAGTGGGCGGACAGCTAGAACATTTATATCCGGAAAAGCCGATTTACGATGTTGGAGGATATCCCAAGATTACCGGTCACGATCTCGTCGAACAGTTGAAGCAACAAGCATTCCAATATGATGGCCGGGTAAGGACCGGCATCGTAGCACAACAGTTGGACCCATTGCATGAGGGATACCGCATTCATACCAATCGAGGTTTATACGAATCACCCGTCGTGATTGTCACGGCAGGTATCGGAGAATTTATTCCCCGGCGCATGAATATCCCGGCTATCGACCAGTACGAGGGCCGGGGTCTTTATTATGTGGTCAATCAGTTGAGCGACTTTGACAATCAGCGGGTGCTGGTGGTGGGTGGTGGCGATTCTGCTGCCGACTGGGCGCTGGCTATTGCGGATCGGGCAAAATCGGTCACGATGATTCATCGACGTGAGGGGTTTCAGTGTCATGCCGACAGTCTCATAAAGTTGCGGTCCCATGGTAGCGTGTCGCTCATTCCTTTAAGGGCGCTTCGCGCGGTGGTTGGCACGCATGCTGTGGAAGCGGTGCTTTTGCAAGAGGCTTCCGGCACCCCGCTGGAGGAGCCCTTGGAAGTCGACCGCATTATCGTGGCGATCGGTCTTATACCCGGGACCCAGTTGTTTACCGAATGGGGTCTTACCATGGCGGGGAATGAGATTCTGGTGGCTACCGATATGAGTACCAATCGTCCGGGGGTGTATGCGGCGGGAGACATTGCGAAGTACCCCGGCAAAGTCAAGTTGATGGCGGCTGGTTTTGGGGAAGTGGCTACTGCTGTCGAAGCAGCCTGCCGGTATTTGGATTCTTGAGAGCAAGAACGGACAAGCCGTGTCGCTCGTGATACAATTTTTAACAATAACAAATGGAAGCATCGGCGTCAGAGGATGGGTTAGGTGCTATTGTGACTCAAGAGTCTAGGGAATTTAAGGAATTTACGAGGAGGGGTTCGCGTGGCATCCAGATTACAATTAGATCAAATGAATGTGTCGTGCGGCAAAAAGGCACGTCTTCGCCATCTTTTGTATGGTGCGGGTCCGGCTAACGGCACCCTAATGATTTTACCCATCGATCAGGGGTTGGAGCATGGCCCGCGTGACTTTTTTGACGCGCCGGATAGTCAGGATCCAGTGTTCCAATTTAGGCTGGCGGTCGAGGGGCGTTTTTCGGCCATCGCATGCCAGATTGGATTGGCGGAAAAGTACTACCCCAGTTACGCAGGGAAAATCCCACTGATTTTAAAATTAAATGGCAAGACCGAGATCCCCTCGGACGAATCACCGTTGTCGCCGGTGTTGGCCTCGGTGGAAGATGCGGTCCGGCTCGGAGCGGATGCGGTAGGCTACACGCTCTATATTGGTTCGGAACGACAAGACGAGGATTTCTACCAATTCAGCCAGATTCGGCAAGAGGCCGATCGGTTTGGAATGCCGGTCATTGTCTGGTCGTATCCACGAGGCGCAGCAATTGAGGCCAAAGGCGGCAAAGACACCATTTTCGCAGTGGATTATGCGGCCCGCGTCGCTCAGGAGTTGGGTGCGGATGTCATTAAACTCAATGTGCCGAAATTTGACCCGGATAAACTGGCCAGAACTCCCAAAGCTTACCAGCGCGAATGGAATGAAGATTTAGCGCTCCACCAGGTAATCCGTTCGGCGGGCCACTCACTGGTAATATTTGCAGGGGGGGAGCGGAGCAGCGGTGCGGACGCCTTGAAGAAGGCCGAAGCGTGTCTTAAGGCGGGTGCCGCAGGGCTTATTTTTGGTCGCAACGTGTGGCAGCGGCCGTTCTCTGAAGCTTTGTCTATGGCTGGCAAGATTCACGAGTTACTAGAGGGTTTCTCCCTGTAGTCATACGAACAGGCTGACGCTCTGTTATGAGGTGGTGTGAGGTTGACAGCGTGTTATCGGGAGGGGCTGAGCGTTTCCCGCCCAGTTTCTCCTGGTCATAATTCGCTGCAAACGGTGATCGCTTCACGTCTGAATGGCGGCCTGGGGCGCTTCCGCTGACGCTTTGAATTCAACCCTTGGTGGTAAGGTCTCTGGGGTGCAGCCTGTAACCTAGCAGAACTTTCCTAGTTATGGGTCAAAAATGGGGCCAAAACCGCACGGTGCCTCAAATCTCCGTATTATATAAAGAATTCTGGCCGCTGATTCAGACATAGGGTCGAAAAATTTTCGATGGTTAAGCGATTCCGTAAAGGATTTTTCGCGTGGGTGGCGAACTCCTGGTATTATCACCAAACACGAGAAGGAGGCATCGCCATGGCGACGATTACCAAACGGAAGGTCCACGGTCATATCTATTACTACTTGGTGGCTTCGAAACGGATTGAGGGTAAACCCCGGTTAGTGTTACAAAAATATTTGGGCCGCGCCGAGGATGTGGTCCGCCAGTTGGAAGGCCAACCGCCGGTTCCGCAGCGGGTGACCGTGGGCGAATACGGCGGCAGTCGAGCGCTGTTTGCGATGGCCCGGCGCCTACGCCTCGTCGAGTGGATCGACCAGGTAGCGCCCAAACGGGACCAGGGGCTGTCGGTGGGGACCTACATGCTCTTGGCGGCGATCAATCGGGTCCTCGCCCCGTGCAGCAAGGCCCAATTGCGCGAATGGTATCGGAGTACGGCCCTGTATCATGACCTCCCGGTCCGCGACGCGGACCTGACGAGCCAACGCTTTTGGGACCATATGAGTTATTTAACTGCGGATCAGATTCGGGCCGCCGAAACCGCGCTGACCCAACATATGGTGAAAGAATTCGGGTTGGATCTGTCCACCGTCGTGTATGATGCGACGAATTTCTACACCTGGATCGACACGAACACGCCGTCGGAACTCGCCCAACGCGGGCATCAGAAACAACCCCGGTCCGATTTGAAATCCATCGGCTTGGCCCTCCTGGTCACCACCGACTTCAACATCCCGTTATTTCACGCAGTCTATCCCGGCAATCGCCACGACGCCAAAGAATTTCAGAGCATCACCGACGAACTGATGGCTCGCCGGGCGGCCTTACAGGCCGCGTGTGACCACATGACCTTGGTCTATGACAAAGGCAACAACTCGAAGACCAACCAAGCCGCCGTGGATGCCAGTCCGTTTCACTTTGTGGGGTCGCTGAAAGCGAATCAAGTCCCCGACTTGTTGGCGATCCCCCTCCCAGACTATCAGGCGGTGCCGGGCCAGCCGGGCCTGTTGGCCTACCGGACGCAACGCGAGGTCTTGGACCACGAACGGACCGTCGTGATCACCTACAACGAAGCCCTCTATTTGGGGCAGTGGCAGGGCGAACTGGTCCGTCTCCGCAAACTGCAAGACCGCCTGCAGCACATTCACCGCCAAGCCATGCAAGGCCGTCGGCGACCGACGGTCGCCGCCCTCCGTCAGCGCGTGGCCACGGCCCTCAAAAACGCCGGCCCGCCGGCCCGCGAGTGGGTGCAGTGGACGGTCCAAGAGCCGACCGACCCGACCGATCGCCCGCTATTCACGTATCGCATCGACCATGATGTGATGATGCAGTGGGGCGACACCCATTGGGGAAAAACCATCCTCTTTACGGACCAGACCGCCTGGTCGACCGCCCAAATTGTGGCCACGTATCGGGACGCGTGGCATGTCGAAGACACCTTCCGCGATCTGAAGCAGGCCCCGTGGTTGCATTGGCAGCCGCAATTTCATTGGACCGATCAGAAACTGCGCGTGCACGGCTTTATCTGTGTCTTGGCGGTCACCTTGGCACATCTCTTACGCCGCGAATGTGCGGCCGCGGGGATCGACCTCAGCTTGCCGACGTTACTCAAGGATCTCACCACCATTCAGGAGGTGCTCTGGGTCTATCCCAATCACACCGACCCCCAGCTCACGCTGACGGATCGCACCCGCCGGCAACAACACCTGCTCGACCTGTTAGCCGTTCCGCTCCCCGCGGCCCTCTAGTCCGTATATAATACACCGCTGATCGCTCGAACCGTCGTTACAAGCATAACTAGGAAAGTTCTGCTAGGAAATCCAGTCGGGGTAAGTCCGAACGTGGCAACTTCCCATTCGGCCACGTAGCCAATCGCGCACCAGGAGGGGACTCGCCGTAGGCATGTCCCATGTTTCGTGGATCGTGGGATAGACAGCGGAGTGCGATTGTGATATTGTGATATGGTATTTTTAATATATGACCGCCACAGCGGTCCTCTTATCACGAGCGGCGGAGGGACTGGCCCGATGAAGCCCGGCAACCCGTAGTATCTGGCGGGTGCTAATTCCTGAAAGATGCTTGTATCTTTCAAGATGAGAGGCATGGCGAACACTTCGTTCATCTTCCTCTCTTCTTCCCGAAAATCAGGAAGGAGATTTTTGTTTCCATGAAGGATTTCATCTCGTTTGACACTCGCCTCATTCATGCTGGGCAGAGCCGTACCTGGCCTCAACAATATCCCACCGCTCCTCCGCTCATCTCGGGCACCAGCTTTCGTGCGGAAAGCCCGGAAGAAATGGATGCTATTTTAAGTGGCGACAGACCCGGCTTTACCTATTCCCGCCACGCCAATCCCACCGTTGAGGCCTTCAGTGAGGCCGTTCGGTTGTTGGAAGACGGGGCCACGGCACAGGCCTTTAGCTCAGGGATGGCAGCGCTGGATGCCGCGCTATTCGCCATCGGTCTTAAGTCTGGCGATTCTCTTCTGTTGAGCCGTGACCTGTACGGTGCCACCATGACCCTCAGTGAAGAGATCTGGGGGGATATGGGGGTTCACATTGAAACTGTCGATGTCACCGATCTTGAACAGGTTCACGGGGTGCTCAATCGATTGCGTCCCAAGGGGTTGGTACTGGAAACGCTGTCGAATCCTTTGATGAAGGTGCCGCAACTCGGTCAGTTGGTGAGGCTGGCCCACGATGTTGACTGCCAGGTCGTGGTGGACAACACTTTTGCTACACCCATTCTGGTGCGGCCGATTGATTTGCGGGCGGATTTGGTTGTGCATAGCGCGACCAAATACCTGGGCGGACACGGTGACGCCATCGGTGGCGTCGTGGTGGGCCAAATCGGTTATGCATCACGGCTGCACCAGTATGTGAAACTCAGGGGCAGCACCCTGAGTGCATTTGATGCCTGGCTGCTGCTTCGTGGGATTAAGACCTTAAGCGTGCGCTTTGAACGCCAGTGTCAGAACGCTGCGGCCGTGGCCGAACGCCTCAGTGCTAGCCAACGATTCACACGGGTCTACTATCCGGGGCTTGACGGACACCCCAGTCATGAGAGTGCCCGCCTGCTTTTTTCGGGACGAGGGTACGGTGCGGTCGTGGCTGTGGACGTGCCCGGTGGCCGCAATGGCGTGTTCCGCCTGTTGTCGCGGTTGACCCTGGTGGGGTCTGCGACCACTGTCGGTGATGTTTACACCTTGTGTCTGTATCCGCGAATGGCGTCGCATCGCCATCAGAGCGCCGAGGTCTTGGCGGCCATGGGTGTTTCCGACCAGACGCTGCGGATTTCCATTGGCCTGGAAGCGGTGGACGACATTGTAGCCGATATCCTGAACGCCATGGATTGACCTTTTGTTCAATTATCCCGTTAATCCCAAAGGAGCGAAAAATTTCGTGAAAACGTCCACTATTGGTGCCTATCCAAAAATCCCAGCAGGTTCCGGTCCCAGCGTACGTTCAGCCATTCAGCGATTTGAACATGGCACTATCGGTCCCCGGGCGCTGTACGATACTTATCACGCCGTTGTCCAACGGACCCTGGCGATTGCAGCCGAGGCGTCGCTAGACGCGACCACCGACGGACAAATCCGCTGGTATGACTGTTTTGACCCTTTGTGTCGCGACATTGAGAATCTCGCGGCAGGCGGGCTGTTGCGTTGGTTTGACAACAACTTCTACTACCGCCACCCCATTGTCACTGGGCGCCTGCAGTTTCAAGGCGGTACCCTGGCCGCCTGGGCCCGGGAGGCTGTGGGAGCGAGTGCTGTTCCACTCACGGTGGCATTACCGGGGCCGTTTACGGTGCAGGCTTTGTCGGAGGACCGCAGCTATCACAATGTGCCTAAGTTGTTCGGGGATATCGTGGAGGTGCTGCAGCTCGAGGCGGCGTCGCTGGCGGGAACCGGCATTTTTGAGGTTCAGTGGGATGAACCGGCGCTGGCGGTTGGAGCCGCATCACCTTCGCTAGAGGAAGCGCGTCAGGTCTATCGCGATTTATTGAGCGCCAACACGGTCCGCCAATCGGTGGCCCTCTACTGGGGAACCTGTAGTTCATGGCTTTTGGCGTTTGAGGCGGCTGACCGCGTCTCAGTTGATGCAGTGACGGACCGTGGCGTGTTGACGATGCTGGCTCGGGAGCGCTACCCGTTTGAAATTGGGTTGGGTTTGTTGGATGCCCGTGATGTTCGGTTGGAGGATCCCACTGAACTGGCCCACACGGTCGAGCCCTTCGCCGCGCAGTATGGTACGGATTGCGTTTGGGTTCATCCGAGTGCCGGGCTTGAACTACTGCCACCTGATCGTGCAGCGCAGAAAGTCGGCTTGTTGCACACTTTGAAACACATTTTGGAAGAAGAGGGAGCGTAGACATGGCTAAAACCCTGAATACGACTAGCGTCGGCAGTTTCCCCAAACCCGCTTCGCTGATGGAGGCGCGGACGCGGTATCGCCGCCAAGAGATTTCCTCGGCTGTACTCCGCGTTGAGGAGCAAGAGGCCACGCGCGCCGTGGTCCGGCTGCAGGAGGACCTGGGCTTGGACATCCTGGTGCATGGCGAAATGGAGCGGGGTGACATGGTAGCTTACTTCGCGGAAAATTGGGAGGGATTTGGACGTAGTCTACCGGTGCGATCCTATGGGAATCGCTACTACATGAAACCCATTGTCGAGGGACCGGTTGGATTGGGGCAAGCGGCGGGTTTCACTGTGCAGTCATGGAACCAGGCGCGCGCGCTCACCAACAAGCCGGTCAAGGGCATGTTGACCGGCCCTTATACCATCTGCGACTGGTCGTTCAACACCCATTACCGGGATAGGCGCGCGCTCACCCTAGCGCTAGCCGAACTTGTGCATGAGGAAGCTCAGGCCCTCGAAGATGCTGGTGCCCAGTACATCCAAATTGACGAGCCCGCGATTTCGACCCGGCCGGAAGAAATTGGGCTGGCAATTGAAGCCATGGGGATTGTGACCCGCGGACTGAGCGTTGGGACCATCAGCCACATTTGCTACGGTGAGTTTGAGCGAATCTATCCTGCGCTCTTGGATCTGCCGGTGCGCCAACTCGACCTCGAAGCGGCTAATGGACACTTTGCGCTGATTGATCTGATTGCGCGGTACCCCTGGCCCGTTGACAAGGAACTGGCGCTCGGGGTGGTGGATGTCCACAGCCATCGCCTGGAGAGTGTTGACGAGGTGAAAGCTGGCATTCGAAAGGCGCTGGAGGTCATCCCTGCCGAACGGCTCTTCATCGATCCGGACTGTGGGTTAAAGACGCGAACCTGGGAAGAGGCACGCCAGAAACTTCAAGTGATGGTATCCGCTGTTCGTCAGGTCCGCGAGGAGGAAGGCCTGGCATGACGGAATTGCGGGACGTGTTGGGCCATACGCTATTAGTGGGTGACGGGGCGATGGGCACATGGCTCCTGAGTCAGGGCGCGACCGCGAGCGACCTGTCGCTAATGCCATTGACTCAGCCTGAGCAGGTGCTCCGATCGCATTTGGCTTACCTCGAGGCTGGTGCGCAGCTCATTGAGACTCAGACGTTTGCCGCAAATGCCGGCAAACTTGCCGCACTGGGCCTACACCCCGACGTCCCCGAGCTCAACCGCCGGGCAGCGCAAATTGCCCGCCACGCTCGTGATATTTTTGGTGCGCCGGCCTATATCCTCGGATCATTGGGACCCTTGGCCGCTCCGGTTGAATCGTCCGTTGTGCCTGGGCTCAGTTCAGACCAGGCGTTGTCCCAATACGAACAAGCGGTGGCAGGGCTCTTGTCTGGCGGCGTTGACGGATTTATCGTCGAAACCATCTCTGACATCGCTACCGTACGCGCAGCGGTAGCGGCCATTCGGCGCGAGACCGATCTGCCCATCATTGTATCGCTTACCTTTTCGCGGTGGGGCGCTACGCTGCATGGTCTGACCCCCGAACAGGCGGTTGAGTCGCTGGCGGATTTGCCCGGTGGGGCGCCTGACATGATTGGCGCCAATTGTGGCACTGGGCCATCGCTGTTGCTCGACGCGGTGCTTCGGATGGTCGAGTTCGCTCGCAGCCACCAGTTGGCGGTGGCCGCCTACCCGAACGCTGGTGAGCCGTACCTGCGCGACGGGCGTGTGGCTTATCCGGCTACGGCGGAGTATATGGGTGCGTTGGCGCCGGCTCTCAAGGCAGCGGGATGCACCGTCGTTGGTGGGTGCTGTGGGACCACGCCCACCCATATTCGGGCGATCGGGCAAAGTCTTTACGCAACCCAGGCGGTGGAACTCCCCGACCGACCGATGCAGTTTCCGAGTGACGAGTCGCCCGGGCGCGAGGGGGAGGGAACCGGCTCCGACGAGACCGTCCTTAACATCTTAGCGGATCGATTTTTGATCAGCGTCGAGCTTGATCCACCGAGAAGCGCCAACCTCGAAAGATTTTTGGCGGCCGCGAAGGCGGTTACGGACGCGGGGGCACAAGTCATTAACATTGCCGATTCGCCCATGGCCCGGGTGCGGTTGTCAGCTTTGGCCGCGGCGCGACTGGTGCAAGACGCCGTGGCTACTCCAGCGATCTTGCATTTTACCACCCGTGACCGTAACTTGATGGGCATCCAGAGTGACCTGTTGGGTGCGTATGCCATGGGCATGCGCAATATTCTGGCCCTAACGGGCGATCCGCCCGGCCTGGGGGACTACGCCCACGCCACCGCCGTCTATGACATTGATTCGGTTGGCTTGGTGGGAGTGCTTGACGCATTCAATCACGGCCGCGACGCACTGGGGCAATCGCTAGGCGCTCCAACGAGGTTTGCGATTGGCGTGGGGTTGAACCCGGCGGCCGATGATCTGGCACGGGAGATCCACCGACTGGAACAGAAGGTGGAAGCAGGGGCTCAGTATTGTCTCACACAACCCATTTATAACCCCGACCAACTGTCGCGGTTTCTGGACAGCTGGGGTAGTCGGCCCTTGCCGCCCCTCATCCTGGGGATTATGCCGCTTGTGTCGTATCGCCAGGCGCAGTATCTTTCCAACGAAGTGCCGGGCATTGAGATACCGGGCAGCGTGCTTGAGGCGATGGGGTCGTCGGCGGACCCCGGGCAGACCGGTATCGACCTGGCACTGTCCCTGCTCGACTATATGTTGCCGTTGGTGCGTGGCGCCTATCTGGTGCCATCCTTCAACCGGATTGGATCAATCCTGCCCATCCTCGATGCCATGGTCTGCCATAGGGATAGGCGTTGAAGAGCCAGACCCATGTGTCGCAACAGACAGCCCCGGCGGGAGGAGAAATCTTCTATAACCCGGTGGGACGGCTCGGTTTAGCGTGGCGGTACGAAAAGAATTATCAAACGCGCCGAAAAATCCGAGGCTTCAGCTCGGGGGCTATAAGGCGCTCGCCGTCCGTCGAGAGTCTTTTGTTTTCACACGCAGTAGGATATCATGCAACCATGACACAGAGAGCTTACCAATACCGCTTCTATCCTACCGAAGAACAATGATATAGGTATGTTACTCTTGGTTGCGGTCAGCCCGAAACGCGACACACTTGCGGCATTATCGGGGTCGAGTGTCCGCCAGGCCTGCAGTAGAATATCCCTGATGACCTTTATCCAAGGGAGCTGGAATGCATTGCAACGTGTGACTCAAGTACACGACGTGATGATCGACGTGGAAGCGCTGTTGTCTCCATGGGGCATGCGGTTGGAAGAACCGGTGGTCTTGAGCGACGCAGGCAATCTTACGCTGTGGTTGCGCCCATATCCCCTCGTGGCGCGCGTGGCCACATTGTTTTCCGGAGATGACGCCGAATTTTGGGGTGAGGTCTGGCAACGGGAACTTCGGGTAGCGGCGCATCTGATATGGCATAACATCCCCATTGTGGCGCCCGCCACTGGCGTTTCGGCAGGTCCCCACCGAGTGGCGGGCACATGGATGACGCTCTGGGACTACGCGAAGCCGCTTGAGTCCCCTCCCGTCAGCATAGACGGGGTCGCTATGGTTCGGGACCTTACGCGCGCGATGGAGGCCTTTCCCGAGAAATTGCCTCGCTGGAGTCCGTGGATGCACGCGGAGGAGGCGGTGCAACAGCTTCACCCGATTGCGATCGAAGATACCCGGGTGGGCGACGTCGTCAAGGAGGTTGAGCACGTTGCGCAACGGATAAAGGACGATCTGCTGTTTCCCGCGCATGGCGACGCCCATCCGGGCAACCTGCTACCGACCCACCACGGCTGGCGGTGGATCGACTTTGAAGATGTGTCACTCATGCCGCGGTTTTGGGACTTGGCGTCCTTTGTCGCCAACACCGCGTTGTTGCACGGCTTCGATCACCCTATGGTGGCAACGGCCTGCGGACTCAGCGATGTGACCGAGCACCCAGAGTCTTTTTAGTGGGCGATCGAGTAGGGGCGGGTGACTAACCCGCGCCGCCGGGTAGAAGGGCTACTCACCTCGAGTAGCCCAACCCCCACAGAACCCAGCGTGCGGATTTCCCGCACTGAGCTCTTCAGCCGTGGATTCACAGAATCGCGTAGCGTTGCAAGTCCTGATAGGAGATGAACAGCTTAGGGCGCGTAAGGGGAAAGCGCTTTTTGAGGGCCTGAAATTCCGCCCATGTCACGTAACTCTTTTGACTGCGGCTGCTGAGCAGTCGATGCCAGTAGCGTTCGGTGGCTTGGTACACTTGGATGAGGGCGCGGATGTTGCCCGCGACGCCGTAGTAGGCATAATGGCCCTGCAGGAGCTGGTTCAGGACCTGCACTTGGACATCAATCGGGTCATGGCGCATCTGCCGCATCGTGTCTTGGAGATGGGCGAGGCTCCTTCGGAGCCGCGTTTTCTCCGTTTTCCGGCCGACTTGGAATCCCCCGTTCCGATTGCGCGTACAATAGTGGGTAAACCCCAGAAAGTACAGGGTATCTGGTTTCCTACGGCCCTGCCGCACAGCATTGCGCGTGGCGAATCGCCCGAACGCCATCAGCCGGGTTTTAGTCGGTTCCAATTCCAGTTGGAATTTCCTGAGCCGTTGGCTCAGGGCCGCGTGGAAGCGGACCGCATCCTCCCGATGCTCAAAGCAGACCACAAAGTCATCAATATACCGCACCAGATAAGCCTCCCCGCGGAGCTTCGGCTTAATCGCCTTGGTGAACCACAGGTCCAGGACATAATGGAGGTAGAGATTACTCAAGAGCACACTAATCGAACCGCCCTGAGGGGTTCCTTCCGTGCTCTCCTGTACTTGTCCCGCTTCAAGGACGCCGACTTTCAACCACCGGCGAATGAGACTGAGGATGCGTGGGTCGCCCACGCGATGCTCCACAAAGCGCATCATCCATTGGTGGTCCAGACTTCCGAAGAAGTTCTTCAAATCGGCTTCCAAGACCCAACTCACGCGCTTTCCCGCAATGATTTCATTCAGCGTTGCGAGGGCGTGATGGGCACCTCGACCCGGGCGTCCGCCAAATGAACAGGGGAGAAAATCCTGTTCGTAAACGGCGCCTAAGACCTCGGCGGTGCATCGCTGTAGTGCGCGGTCGGCAACGCCGGGTACCCCTAACGGACGTTTGGCCGCCTTTCCGGGCTTGGGTATCCACACCCGCCGGACGGCGGGTGGATGATATCCGCGACGATGGACCGCTTGGAGCATGGGCTCTGCCCACGTGGCGAACGTGTCCACCGCTTCTGGTTGCGTAATGCCATCCGTTCCGGGAGCCGTAGAAGACGGAATATGGTGCAAGGCCTTCCACAACCCTTCCGGAGTGAGATGGTGAGCCAATGACGTGAAACGTAAGGTCGGCTCTTGACGGGCTTTCTCTGCTATTCGTTCCAATCCTGTTGCCATGGCTCGGTATCTCCTTCCATTGCATGAAGGCCGGTGTTCTCCCATTGTATGGAGCCCATGTTGCCTTAGAACGAGTCCACAACTGCTGGCCGCTTCCCCCTGTACGTGGCTTTCCCACGCGCCGAGTACTATCAGCCAGTCCGACTGCCGGTCAGCCATCACGAGGTCCTTGCTTTGCGAGGCTTGTTCCCCATTATCCCGCCGTCGGCGGGAAGCCAGCCGGCTCTCCCTTGTTCCCAAGGGGCCCCTTGGGTGCATGCCGTAGGTACGAACCCCGGAAGTCTCCGCACTTCCCTCGCCACCGCGGAAAGCGGGATGCTGTCTTCTCCACAGAGAGATAAGATCGACGACTTCGACCATGATCGATTACGGGGCTAATATTCCTCTTGATTCGATTCCGGCCTGCATCCTCCCTGTCTACGCTTCGCCGTGCAGGTTACCCCGCACCACGCAAGACTCGGTACCGGGCTGCTGGCTAGGCTTTACCCGGGCCGCCATTTCAGGCGGCATGTGCCCCTTGAACTTGCAAGGCGCAACTCTCACACCACTGTACGTACCGTTCGGTATACAGCGGTTCATTGCCAGCGTAGACGTGTCGACTCATACAGACTTAGTAGACGATGCAAGCCTTGGGCATCCCAATACGCGACGGTCAGCACACTG
>JAJZXX010000097.1 GCA_021806205.1 Bacillota bacterium
GTGCGCATAGCGCGAAATGTCCACGCCGCCGTGATTGTGGTGGGCGAAAAAGGGGGGTCCAAGTGCCGCAATCAATGGGTGCGGAGTGTGGCCAGGTACGTCTTGCAAAACGCGCCCTGCCCGGTTCTAATCGTTCCGACGACCGTTTTGGGAGAGGGGGTGGAACAAATTCCGTCCCACCTTTCGGAGGACCGGTCATACCGGGTGAACCCGGCCCCGCGGATATAGGACGTATGGTCGTCGAGGCGGTTCAGCGGCCGTTCGTAGCTGTTACCCCAGGAATTTAGGGTCCCGGTCTTCTTGATTTCTGCGGATTGATGACCCCTAGAGGACACTTCGCGGGGAGTGTGCTCAACCTCTTTGCAATCAGCCCGACTGGCGAAGTTTTTGGGGCGCCTGACCCGGGTGTGGCCGATGCGACACTATGTTGCGGGCAAGCCACTAATATAAATTGGCCCTGGCGTAACCCGATGCCTAAGGCATTCTGGTATCAAGCAAGAGCCACCCCAGACGCTACCATGCGGTAACTGAGGCGGAAAGAGGGCGAGGCCCACAGGGTCACGGTCGCATCTTTTCCAGCTACCGTGGCAAAATGTTCCGGGCGGATACACGGAATAACTAGCATGAGTCGGAGGCTTGACGAAATGCTAAATCTCTAGCCTACAATGGGGGCATGCGGTAGCGTCCAAAAACACGCCTCTTATGTCGGAGAATTGGTAAGGGGAACACATATAGGAAGGATGGTCGCGACTGATGAGTATGGATTACTTCTCCCTCGACGCCATGCGACAAAGTCATCCTGGGTGGAAGCTCCTGAGTTCGCCTCACGCGCCGTTGGTCGCCCACTTCTTCTATCGGGTTTTCCTGGAACCGAATGTTCGGGACATTTCGCGGGTCGAGCTAGTAGCCAAACTGGAGGACGCCCTTTTTGAAATCCGCGAGACACTGGGTGCCGATGCCTTTCCCCAATCTCCCACCGCCTATCTGGATGACTGGTCCGACGAAGAACACGCTTGGCTCCATAAATCATATCCACCCGGTTACGATGAGCCTCAGTACGATTTGACGCCTGCTGCTGAAAAGGCGGTTCGCTGGCTGGAAAGTCTCAGCGAACGCACATTTGTTGGGACGGAGTCGCGCCTTATGACGGTGTTTGAGCTTTTGCGCCAGATTGTGGAGAACAGCACCGACGACCCGGTGGTGCGGATTCAAGATCTCTTGCGCCGCAAGGAGGAAATCGAAGCCGAAATGGTACGGGTCCAAAACGGAGATTGGACGCGACTCTCGGGAGCCCGGCTCAAGGATCGGTTTCAGCAGATGAGTGACACAGCCCGTCAGCTTTTGTCCGACTTTCGCGAGGTCGAACAGAACTTTCACCGCCTTGACCGGGACACGCGTCGTAAAATTGTACTATGGGATGGGACTAAGGCGGAACTCTTGGAGCAAGTATTCGGCGAGACGGACAGCATTGAATCCTCCGACCAAGGGCAGACGTTTCGCGCATTTTGGGAGTTCCTGATGGCTCCGGACCGTCAGCAAGAGTTGTCTCGTCTCGTCCATTTGGCGTTCGAGTTGGCCCGCCGAGAGTCGTTGGATCCGGATTCGCGACTAAAGCGCCTTCATCACGACTGGCTAGAGGCTGGGGAACATGCATTAAAGACAGTGAGTCTCTTGTCCGAACAGCTCCGCCGTTTTTTGGATGACGAGGTATGGTTGGAAAACCGCCGCATTGTGGACCTGCTCAAAGATATTGAGGCCAAGGCGGTAATCCTGGATGGCCAGTTCCCACCAGGAACCTTCATGGAAATGGATCTACCCAGTTATGACATTGAGCTTGCCATGGAACGGACCCTCTATACGGCCCTTCGCCGCCCCGTCGTCGACAGCCACATTGTGCCGCACGAGGAGATCGAGGTGGATGTCACCGCTCTCTTTAATCAAGTGACGGTAGATAAAGGAATTTTGAGGGGTCGGGTCGAACGCGCACTCATTATGCATTCAAACGTCACGTTGGGCGAACTGGTGCTAGAAAATCCGCTCGAACAGGGATTGGCCGAATTGGTCGCGTACCTGGCGATCGCCTCAGAGGGCGAGGAGAGTGGTCACAGTTTTTTTGTAGACATTGACGAGGATGTCCAGGACCTGGTGCCTCTAGATCAGGAGAAGGGGGTGTTGCGCCGTGCTAGAATTCCCCGGGTCACCTTCCACCGACGGTGATCTGGAGTCCGAGAACCACTTGTCTCGCGTAGTCATCTTGCTTCTCAAGGGTGTCGTGTATCGTGATGCCGACGAAAATCTATGGCATAGGCTCGTGGAATTGCAACCTCGGGTTCTTGACTACGTGGCGGTGCTGGGTCTTCGGCTACTCGTCGACGAGGCCGAAGGTTATGCCTGGCTGGCGTCGCTCGAGCCCGACGATGAAGAGGGGTCAAGAGATTCTCTGCCGCGCCTCGTGGCGCGTCGGCCGGTCGGGTTTCTTGTGAGTCTGTTGCTTGCGCTTTTGCGAAAGAGGCTTCTCGAAGCAGACGCAGGGGAAGGTCCGCCTCGGTTGATTTTGTCGAGCACGGATATGGTCGAGATGGCGCGCGTTTTCCTCCCAAGGCGCGCTAATGAGGTGATTACCGCAAATCAACTAGACCACGCTTTAACGCAAATTGTTAGCATGGGATTTGTGAAAAAGCTTGCTGGGGAGGGTACCCCATATTATGAAGTGCGCCGCATCATTAAGGCATTTGTGGACGCCGAGTGGCTCCTAGACTTTGACGACAAGCTGTCCTCATATCTAACCCAGCGGGGTGTGACGGTAGACAAGGAGGATCAGATTCATGGCAATTCGTTCGCTGGAAGAAACCACCGCCAAGACAGTGGCCCGAGAACTACCGGGCTTTCGTCTCGATCGGATCGAGCTTTTTAATTGGGGGACCTTTCACAAAAAAGTGTGGACGTTTCCGGTTGGCGGTCAAAATGCGCTCCTAACCGGTGAGATAGGGGTGGGCAAGTCCAGCCTGGTTGATGCGGTCACGACGCTTTTAGTGAGCCCCAAGCGTCTTCAGTATAACCAGGCGGCTGGTGCTGATCGCCGCGAACGCTCATTCAGATCGTACGTGCTCGGATATTACAAGTCAGAGCGTGCTGACGTGGGATACGCGGCCAAACCGGTCTCGCTGCGCGGTCCAAACGATTATTCGGTCATCCTCGCCCATTTCTATAATCAGCATCTCAACGCGTCAGTCAGTCTGGCCCAGGTCTTCTGGATGAAAAATGGACAAGAGCAGCCGGACCGCTTCTATGTCGTCGCTACCCGCGATCTTACGATTGTGGAGCATTTTGGAGAGTTCGGCAGCAATGTGCAAGATCTCAAGCGGAGATTGGGATTAACTCCGGATTTAACAGTGCATGACACATTCAAAGATTATGAGCTGCAATTTCTCAGATATTTTGGGCTCAAACATCGGCAACCCCTTGATCTGTTTAATCAAGCGGTGTCGTTGAAAAAAGTGGACAATCTCGACGACTTCATCCGCATGCACACGCTGGAGCCCTTCGATATGCAAAGCCGCATCGACGACCTCCTAACTCACTTTGACAACTTGTCTCGGGCCCATGTCGCGGTGCTTAAAGCTAAAAATCAGCTTGTTATGCTAAAACCCATCGTAGAGGGCGGCGCGAAGCTGACGCGCGTGCAGGAGGCGATTGGACGGTGGCGCCGGGCTGAAGAGGCGCTATATCCCTATGTAGCTTCCTTGCGGGTAGACCTTTTGCGTCGGCATTTAAACGAATTGGCACGGGAGGCGGACGAGCTTGAGCAGCGGCGCATGGCCTCAGAGGGGCAACTGGAGGAAACGCGTAGGGAAGCCAGCCGATTAGAAGTCGACATTGACGCCAACGGAGGGCAACGCATCGGTCAGATTGAGGCGGAAATTCACCAAAAACAGGCTGAACACGATCGGCGTCGGGCCGCACTGAAGGAGTATCAAGGGTATGCCCAGGAAGTTGGGCTTTTGGTGCCGACGGATGTCGACACGTTTTTCGAAAATCGGCGGTCTTTGAGGGAGAGCCACAACCATTTGGAGCGTCAACGATCGGACCTGGAACGGGATGTTCAGAAACTTTCCGGCGACCTTCGTGAATCTGAAAACACACTTAAGCCGTTAGACCAGGAACTCACATCCTTAAAGCAGCGCAAAAGCAATATCCCGGGGGACCAGATTGAACTCAGACGCCGCTTGTGCGCGGCGCTGTCCTTAAGTGAATCGGATGTTCCCTTTGTGGGGGAACTGTTGGAGGTGCGGTCCGACGCTGGCGCCTGGGAAGGGGCCATCGAACGGCTGTTGCACAGTTTCGGCCTTTCGCTGGTAGTACCTGAAGAGCTGTACGGTCAGGTAGCCGCTTGGGTGGACAAGACCCATTTGGCAGGTCGCCTGGTCTATTACCGTGTGCGTGAGACGCGGGAATCGGGGTCGGTGTCATTGAAGCCACATTCGGTGCCCACCAAACTTTTAGTCAAGCCGGACGCGCGCTACGCGACTTGGCTTGCGGGCGAACTGCGCCAGCGGTTCAATTATGTGTGTTGCGACACATTGGACGAGTTCCGCCGCGAGCCCGCCGCCATTACCCGAACCGGCCAAATTAAGGGTGGGCGGGACCGGCATGAAAAGGACGACCGCTATCGCATCGATGATCGGCGCCGCTACGTGTTGGGTTGGGACAATTTGCGCAAGGTACAGGTGCTGGAGCGAGAACGCGCCGCGATTCAAAGCCGTTTGAAAGACATCACTGCGACATTACGTGATGTCAGGGATCAGTCCCTGGCATCTCAGAGAAAACTGGCCGCGTTAATGGGTTTGGAACGTTTTTCCGACTTTAGCGCGCTCGATTGGGAGACGGTGGCCCGAGACATTGAGGCGTTGTCGCGCGAGAGCCAGGCGCTTAAGGAGGGATCCGACGTTCTCAGGATCCTCCAAGACCGGCTTCAGACGGTGAACGAAGCCATCCAGAGGCTAGATGCAGAGCGGAACGGGGTGGTTGCCAAACAGGGAGCCAATCAACAACGACAAGTCACTTCGCGGGAGCAGTTGACGCAATCCGAGGCAGCCGTCAGAGCGGTCGGGGAACCTGAACGAGCGACCCGCTTTCAGGAACTGGCGGACATTCACCATGAAGAGTGGCTCGATCCTGGGACAATGCAAGAATGTTATGAAATCGAACGTACCTTAGGTCAGGAGATTCGCAGACGAATCGATTCAGATGGCCAGCGGGAAAAACGGATAAGCACTGACATAATTAAAGCCATGGGCAAGTTTCGCAATGCCTTCCCGCAAGATACCCTGGAGATGGATGCGGATGTTGCCTCTTTGGATGATTTTAAAAAGATGTTAGATCGCATCTCGCGCGATGATCTTCCGCGCTTTGAGGCGCGGTTTAAGACACTCTTGAATCAAAATACCATCCGCGGGATTGTTCAGTTGCAGGCTCATCTAGTCCAACAGCGCGATCAGATTCGGGAACGACTCGAACAAATCAATCGGTCCATGAAGGGGTTGGATTATAATGCCGGCCGATATATTCGGATTGAGGCGGATCCGAGTCCCGATCGAGATATTAAGGAATTTCAGATGAAACTCAGGGCCTGTGCGGAGGATACCCTGACGGGATCGGCCGGGGAGCAATATTCCGAAGCCAAGTTCCTACAAGTCAAAGAGATTATCGAGCGGTTCCGCGGCCGGGACGGATTGGCAGAAGTGGATCGGCGTTGGACCCAAAAGGTGACCGATGTGCGTAACGAGTTTGTGTTTTCCGCATCAGAACGCTATCGGGATAATGATGTGGAATATGAACATTACGCCGATTCGGGCGGAAAGTCGGGTGGACAAAAAGAAAAGCTCGCTTACACTATCTTAGCGGCTAGCCTCGCCTATCAGTTCGGATTAGATATGGCGGGCGCCCGGAGTTTCCGCTTTGTCGTAATTGATGAAGCCTTTGGGCGTGGATCGGACGATTCTGCCCGCTACGGACTCGAACTGTTTGAGCATTTGGGTCTACAGCTCTTGATCGTGACGCCGCTACAAAAGATACCGATTATCGAACCCTATGTGGCCACGGTGGGGTTTGTCTCCAACGAGGACGGCCGTGCATCCCAATTAAGGACCATTACCGTTGAAGAATATCGTGCGGAGAAAGAGGCCCGCCGAAGGTGAACACCTGGACTACGCCCGCCACTATTGAAGAAAAACTGATCCGCGAGTGGCAGCGCGGTCGGATTTTGACGGCCATCTTGGGTGAAGATACCCTATTTCCCCTTAGAATTCCCCTGAAGGGACCGACATCGCGCGAGTGGGTGGACCAATTTAGCATGGCGCAAAAGTGGATTGCCTCCATAGGCCATCACTCCAATGCGGTAGCAAAATTCGGGTACCGGCTAGAATGGCGGGAATTTAACCACCGAACTCTGGGGCGAAACCGGGTGCCTGTCGCCGCCGTGTTTGATACCGCGCGCGATGCGGTTACGGTGTTAAAGCGCGAGGAGGACGTGGAAAAGGTTGAGGAAGCCTGGATCCTCATTGTCGCAGCGTTTGGGGAATTGGAAGGGTGGGCCAAAGACAATCCGCTCAAAGTGCTGGACTATGCGGCCGACTGGCCCAGAATTTTGGCAGTGCTGAGGTGGGTCCGCTCGCATCCCAGATCGGAACTATACATCCGGCAGGTCGACATTCCCGGGGTTGATACCAAGTTCATTGAACGCACCCGCGGTTTAATGATCCCGCTGTTGGATCGAGTTCTCGCATCCCCGGTCGTAGACACGACATATCATGGGGCTACCGCCTTTGCTGAACGTTATGGGTTTAGGGCTAAACCTCCACTGGTGCGTTTTCGCTTGCTTGACCCATCGTGCCAGATCGCGGGGTACACCGATCTCTCCGTAATGGCTGACGAGTTTGCGGGCCAACCGTTAGACGTCGAACGGATCTTTGTGATAGAAAACGAGATTGACTTTTTAGCGTTTCCCCACCTGGCCAATGCGATGGCGATATTTGGTGCGGGCTATGGATTGAGGCGCTTTGAAGGCGCACGGTGGCTTAATGGCAAAGAGGTGTATTACTGGGGTGACATCGATACCCATGGCTTCGCCATTCTTGACGAGTTTCGGCAATATGTGCCGGCCGCCCGGTCAATGCTGATGGATCGAAAAACGCTTAACCAATACCGCGAGTTCTGGGGAATTGAGGACAAAGTTCAAAGGCGCACGCTGACGCGGCTGACCCCAAACGAAGCCGCCTTGTATCAGGATATGTTGGACGGGCGCTACGGGTATGGGGTGCGGTTGGAACAGGAGCAGATTCCGATATCAGCCGTGCGCGCTATTCTGTGTCCGTGACCCTACCGAGGCGATCTGGGGGAAAGGAAAGGCGTTGTCCAGGGCGCACGCAAGCTTGAGGTCGCGAGTGTGCCCCGCGACTTTTTCATGCCGGCTCATGTCTATCCGGGTGACGACGAAACGTTGAGTAGAAACGTTGCGTTGAGTTGAGATGAGGAGGTGTGAGCGTGCGGCATTTGGAGAGAAGGTCTCGATGGTTCATCGCCGGGGGTATTAGTCTTAGCTTGATTGGTTGTGGTACAACGATTCCGTCATATCAGGCGAGTGTTGGCGTGTCTATTAACCACGCCGCATTCAAAGGAACGGGCATTAAACCGGGGATTGTACTGGGCTGGCACGGCCATCTTTACCGGTTGGTGAATACGGTTGGGCCGGCGGCGGTGGGACATCGATTGGGCGATGCCCTCTATCATGGCACCTTGGGTAGAGGTTTTACACTCTACACGTTCGTTGGGCACCCAATTTCCTATGGCATTATCTTTAAAAGCAATCTGGGAAAGTCCTTTGTGGGTATCTCCACGAAAATTGCTGCAGGCCATTCCTAGGTTTTGGCAGGGATGCAGGTTATGAGGTCTGGAGCGCAAGGTCTCTTTGGATTTCCATAGTAGGTGACCTGGTTTGCTCCTGGATCCAAGCCCGCACCGCTTAGAGTGTTTATGTTCATGCGATGGCGTTCCCTGAAAAATCTCACGGTTGGATCCGAGTTAGGACAAAAATGGGTAGGTAGGCTCGAACCTGTAGATAGGGGAGTGGCGGATAGGGGGGAATTGCCGCACTGTGGAGGGAGAGCCACTCGCGCCGAGAAGAAAGGAGACAGGGAGCGCATGATAAAGTACCCATCGTGGATTTCCGTCCGGTCTGTCGCAGCGAGTTTGGCAGTCACCGGATTGCTTTTAGCGCCGACTATGCCGGCCAGTGCCGCCGGGAAGGCAAAGGTTGAACCGACGGTGCCGCATTTTAATCACGTGTTTGTCATCGTGATGGAAAATCACAGCTACAACGACTTGATGTACGAAAACGATGTGCCGTATCTTCATCAGTTGGCCAGACAGTATGGATTGGCTACGCAATATTATGGCGTGACCAATCCCAGTGTGGGCGACCGGGTGGCTCTTTTAAGCGGAATGACAGCAGGTACGGAGCTTCCTGGCCACCCTACAACCGGACTGACCCAGCCTAACCTCATTGATCAGTTGTCCGCCCATGGCATCTCCTGGGGGGCCTTTTACGAACATTCCCGGTTGTCGACAGCCCAAAACCCGATCTATAACTATCAACATGGCCACAGCACATTCCTCCGATTTAAGGACATCGCCAATAATTCGACACGGATGAGTCACCTACAGCCCCTAAGGCAGTTGGGTGCCGATTTATCTCAAAACCGGCTCCCACACTTTGTGTGGGTTTCTCCCAATAGCGTTGGCAACATGGAAGGTGGATACCGATCCCCAGGACAATTTAGCTTCCAAGGGGCTGGCCCAGGCGGAGCGGGCACCGTGGACAGCCAATTGGAGCAAGGGGGCAACCAATTTCTAAAGACCTGGATTCCCCAAATTATGCATTCCAAAGCATGGCATCAGGGCTCAAACGCCATTTTCATCGCGTTTGATGAAACCAGTTACGATGCGAGCATACCGACAGACGGCTACTGGCTCTCGCACACAGGCGCGGCGGGAAGCCCGGTGGTACCCCAGGGTACCAACCTTTCGGGAAACTCACAATTTCTGTTTCCGGGGGGTGTGGATGGCGGCGGACACACCTTGGCGCTCGTCATTACCAACAAGCCACACCATGTGGTGTCGGCGACCCCCTATAACGAGTACTCGATCTTAAAGACAGTGGAGGCGGGATGGCATCTCGGTTATTTGGGACACGCCGCTCAGTCCGGTGTGCATACCATGAGAGCGTTCTTTGGCCCATCAACGCGGCCCTACGGCCAGCACAAGACAACAGTGGGCAGTCTGGCTGGGTATTCGGCACGCTTGGCCAGTACCCCGGTGATTGCTAAAACTGCTCCGACAGCCACATCGAGCTTAAGTACCGCCACGCTGATGGCTACCACCAATCCCTATTTGGCGGAGGGTCAATCGCACCAGGTGGCCTCCACCGTGAGTGTTCAGGAAAATCAGTCTGGCGTTCTGACTCAATCCCTAACGCTGACGTTGCCAGCCGGACGCGGTGTGACTTTTGCTGAGCATTCCAGTCCGGTGGCCAGTACAAAAGTGTCCAACCCCAGCGACCACGCCACGCAATTTGCCCCATCGACCGTATCGGCGCACTCAGTCACCATTCCAGTGGTTACGGCCAGCGCGGTGCCGTCGGATGCGATCATCACCGGTTTGACCCTGAACACGGCCGCCAACGCGACAGCGGGAAGCGTGGTTGCCACAGTTTCGAGCGGCGGACAGGGTCTCGGGACGGTTACTTTAGGATCGGTGGGTAAGCCAGCCAGGAACGGCTCACCCCAAATGATGGCGCCAGTCGTCTTTGACCATCAGGTCGCCTGGCCATTCGTACCGGCTCAAGGGTCCCTCGGCCATCATTTGGTGCGCCTAAGAATCGAAGGGCAATATCCAACGGCGGCTGGCCAGGATGCCAACCAATATGCCAGCTTGATGACTCGCACCAACGCCCCGGAAGTTACCGACAGCGCGGTGAGACTGACCAGTCAAGCTGGTAAGCAATACTGGGTTGAAGCTAAGACGGTCGGTACCCATCATTCTGTGTGGTCGTCTCCCATTACGTTCAGCGTGGTGCGTTAAGAGAGTTGCACGGCATTAGCTCATAGTCCGGTCGGATCGATCAACCGTTCTTATGGCATCACGACCATCGTCTCTTTGAGTGCCTCTCACCCCGGGGATCCCCAAAGAGGCGATGTTTTTGAGAAGGGGCCAGGTGGGGGCTTTGAACTGCGCTTGATTAGCGGGCATCGTTTTCCTTGGCCTGCCTCCGATTTGTTGAGAAGACTCAAGGTCGGCCGCCGTCGATTCCATTGCCCTTTATGGGTCTGAATTACAGGATTTGTCCATTTTGGGCGTACTCTTTACCCAGTAGTTTTGCCATCATCGTGAACTCGAAACATCGGCTTGAGCGATCCCTCGGACTGACACGCTCGCCATTGATCCTCATTCAGGGTTCTTTGAGAGAGCTATTTCGACTATTCAACCCAATACGGTTGGGATGTGGCGGGATGCTTACTATGATAGCGCCATGGACACCAGACAAGAAGAGGAGGTCGGGTGATGTCAGTTGAGGTTGTAGGGCCTACTGTGCCAGGTCAAAAAGATGTGCTGACCCCGGTTGCGCTCGAATTTTTAGTGGCGTTGCATCGACGCATCGAGCCGTCGCGGCAAAAACTATTGGCTCAACGGGTGGAAAGACGGTCGGGGTCAATTAAGCTTGTGGGCTTTCTTCCCGAGACGGAGGAGATACGCCAAAAACACTGGACGGTTGCGCCGGCGCCCCAGGACTTATTGGATCGCCGGGTCGAGATTACAGGTCCTACTGATGCGAAAATGATGATCAATGCGTTAAATTCGGGCGCTCGGGTTTTCATGGCGGATTTTGAGGATGCCTGTAGTCCGAGCTGGTCCAACCTGTTAGAGGGCCAGAACAATTTGTCTTTAGCCATTGATGGGGCGTTGCGGCATACCGGACCAAATGGCAAGCGCTACCGTCTTCACGATCAACGCGCCGTGTTGGTGGTGCGTCCCCGCGGTTGGCATCTACCCGAAATGCACATGCAGGTGGACGGTCAGCCCATCTCGGCATCCCTATTCGATTTTGGTTTATACGTCTTTCACAATCACCGGCGGCTGAAAGACAAGAGCACCGGTCCCTATTTCTATCTGCCCAAGCTCGAGAGTTTTAAGGAGGCCCAGCTCTGGAACGAGGTGTTTGACCTCACCGAGGACATTCTCGGCATGGAGCCCGGATCTATCAAGGCCACCGTCCTGATCGAGACCATCACCGCCGCCCTCCAAATGGAGGAAATTCTGTATGCCTTGCGCCAACACATCGTGGGTTTGAATGCGGGCCGATGGGACTATCTCTTTAGCATTATTAAGACATTCCGAGAGTCCTCCACGGCGGTTTTGCCCAATCGCAATCAGATTACCATGACCGTTGGGTTTATGCGGGCCTATGCCGAACACTTAGTGGAGGTATGCCACAAGCGCGGCGCCCATGCCATTGGCGGCATGGCTGCCTTTATTCCCAGCCGAAAGGACCCAGAGGTGAACCGGCTTGCGCTCGAACGTGTCGCCGAGGACAAAGAACGTGAAGCCAGTCAAGGCTTTGATGGAACCTGGGTGGCGCATCCGGACTTAGTGCCCGTTGCGACCCGTGTGTTTGATAGCAGGTTAGGGAATAAGCCGAACCAAATTCACTGGCGGCAAGACGGTAAGAATGTCAGTGCCGAAGACCTCTTGAATTTTGACATTCCGGGGGGTCTGGTGACCGAAGACGGCGTTCGCAATAATGTGTCCGTCGCTCTGGAATACTTAACCGCCTGGTTACAGGGGCAAGGCGCGGTGGCGTTATTTAATTTGATGGAAGACGCCGCCACGGCTGAGATTGCCCGATCGCAACTCTATCAGTGGCAGCATCACGGTACCCGCTTGGATGATGGACGGATTGTCACCCGATCGCTCTTAGAAGAATGGATTCGCCAAACTGACGAGAGTCTTCCGCCATCGCCCGAGTTGACGATTGCCACCCAGCTCGTTCGGGAAGGCGCCTTTCATGAGCCATTCCAGGACTTTATCACCCTTAAAGCCTACGAACAATTGCTCTTGAGAACGGATGTTATGGAGGAGGAAAAGCTATGACCGCCTTGAAGGCTGATGACTGGAAGACTAATCCAAGATGGAAGGGCATCAAGCGGCCCTACACCTCTTTAGAAGTTCAACGATTACAAGGGTCCCTCTTGGTCGAGCACACCTTGGCCGGACGAGGCGCCCGGCGGTTATTTCACTTATTAAGCTCACGACCCTTTCTTCGTACCCTGGGAACTGTTACGGGCAATCAGGCGGTTCAGGCCGTCAAAGCGGGCCTCGACTCGATTTACGTGAGCGGTTGGCAAGTGGCCGCCGACGGCAACCTGGCGGATGAGACCTATCCCGACCAATCACTCTATCCCGTCAATAGCGTTCCCCGGCTAGTGCAGCGCATCAATCGGGCATTGAAACGTGCGGATCAGATTGATTCGTTGGAAGCTGGGGACGCATCCCAGGAGTCTGCATCGGACTGGTTTGCACCGATTGTGGCCGATGCCGAAGCGGGCTTTGGCGGGCCCCTTAACGTCTTCGAATTGGTGAAATCCCTGATCGAAGCGGGCGCCGCGGGCATACACTTGGAAGATCAGCAGTCATCCGAGAAAAAATGTGGGCATATGGGCGGAAAAGTTCTTATTCCGACAAACCACAGCATCCGAAATCTAGTGGCGGCCCGTTTGGCCATGGACGTCATGAATGTCCCCACTGTGCTGTTGGCTCGCACCGATGCCAATGCGGCCACGCTAATTACCTCGGACATCGACCCCTTGGACGCCCCATTTCTGACGGGTGAGCGGACCAGTGAGGGCCTGTTCCGCACGCGTGCTGGGTTAGAGGCTGCCATCAACCGCGGGGTGGCCTATGCCCCCTATGCCGATGTGTTGTGGTGTGAAACGGCCAAGCCCGATTTGGGCGAGGCTCGTGAATTTGCAACGGCCATTCACGCAAAATTTCCAGGGAAATGGCTGGCTTATAATTGTTCGCCTTCTTTCAATTGGAAGCGCGCCCTCAACGACTCGGAAATCGCAACATTTCAAGAAAAACTTGGCGAAATGGGCTACAAATTTCAGTTCATTACACTCGCCGGATTCCACGCCATCAACGCGTCCATGTTTGACTTGGCCAGAAAGTATCGGGATGGGGGCATGAAGGCCTATGCGGAGTTGCAAGAAGCGGAATTTGGCTTGCAGAGTCAAGGATACACCGCCGTCCGTCATCAGCGCGAAGTTGGGGCTGGATATTTTGATGAAGTCTCCATGGTCATTAGCCGCCAGGGATCTTCCACGACGGCGCTGGCGGGTTCGACGGAGGAAGCGCAGTTTAGCCCATTAGCCCATCACGGTTAAACGAGGAGGGGTGATACAGATGCCACGTTGCATCAATTGCGGAACACACTCGGGGGAGAATCCCATTTTAGATGCGTTCTTCTGCACCGGATGCCAGACGTTCTGGTGTGTTCGCTGCGAGGCGACCAAGACTCGTTGTCCCGGTTGTGGGGGCAGTACCGTCACGGCGTTTACCTTGACCGATGATGCCTACCTTTAAACGCATCCGGATCCTATGCATGAGCGCAGCAACCAGATGTCGCCATTCAGGGGGCGTCTGGATTGCTCGTTTTGCTTCATTAGGAGGGTTTGTGTGGGAGATAGCTGCCAGTTTCATGATCAGCCGCATTCTTCGTAAAGAACCTAATGAAATTCTCCCGCCAATAGGGGATGACTGACTTCTAATCATCACAAAATCTACGGAATCCCAGGTTAACGTGAAGGATTATTTCAGGCAAAGGCACAAAAGAGAGTGAGCATTATGGATAATCGGACACTTATTGCAACGATGGAAAATTTGCCGGTTGGACTCATGCAGGCATTACCCAACCTGAACTATCGACTTGATATTCCGGGACTGATCGCGTGGATATCGGACGTGGCGTCCCACCCCTACGCCATTATGGTGGCGGACATTGTCGCAATCAATCTGGTTATCTAAATCCCGAGCACGTTCTCTGTCGGAACAAACAGTTATAGTTCGACCCGGTTTGATGACGGCGCATCGAACCCAAAACGTGTCTTTCTTTGCGGAAGCCAGAAAGTCTTATGGTCCCAGAGGGTGAGGACCATTACAAATCATACATAGAAAGATACGTCAGGGCGGTCTCCTTGAGTGGAGGGATTATGGTAATATTGAGGTAAATATACGGGTGCTGTGGAGATGATGCGACGTGACGTTGCCGGAGTGGATCAAACAGTTTGGC
>JAJZXX010000074.1 GCA_021806205.1 Bacillota bacterium
ACCCCGGGAAATTGCTGGCGGGATAAACGGTGGCGAGTCAGGAGGGTTACTCCCAGGGGGTCACACCCCGCGACGCAGCTGCGGTGGTTCCCCCAGAATCTCCGCCCTTTAGGGCGGGGAGGTTCAAATAGCAAGTTTCAGGCAATTTGGAGGAGTTTGGTCATTCGTTGTCGAAATATCAAAGCGTCACTAAATTGTATGAACCATGAATTAAGGACAGGGCCTTTAAAGGGCCCTGTTTTACATTGTTATCCGCCTTCCATGTCCTTTGGGCGTTGGGGGGATAAACGGGGCGTCTCAACAAAAGATAAGGCCGTGTCCAAACTGAAGGAGTGAGTGTGCGCGCAGTCTCGTAAATTTTGGCAGGACAACACATTTTTTGGGATTGCCTCGCTTTTAGCAGGCGTCTTTAATTATTTATATCATGTGGTGTTGGCCCGCGTGTTGGGTCCGGGTGATTATGGCGACTTGGCGGCACTTTTAAATGTGACTGCCCTGATGATGTTGCCAGGCCCGGTAGTGACGCTGCTCTATACGCGGTTGGGACGGCGCCGGCCCAGCCGCGCCATCCAAGAATCATGGCTCTTGTGGTTCTCGGGAGTCGGGCTGTGGCTGTTGTTGGCGTTGTTGTCCCGACCCTTAGCCCGGGCCCTGTATGTGAGTCCACTGCTCTTGATCATCTTTACGTTGGAGATTGTACCGGCTTTAGCTTTGTCTGCCAACCTGGGCATTCTGCAACGGGTGCGGTGGTATTTTTGGGTAGGCCTGCTCACGGTCCTGATTACAGCGTTTCGGATCGTTGCCGCCGCACTGGCCGCCTTTTTGCATGTCTGGCCTTTGACAACCGTGGGGTTTTTGGAAGGGCTGGCCGCCTTTGTAGCCTTTGGATTTAGTCGCCAGTGGGCGAGTCGGGCACCCTGGGTCGGTGAGCCGCCAAAGGCCCAAGTGATATCCGGCACGGCGGTAGTGGGCGTGATTAACGTGCTGTTAGCTATTGCCGATGGACTCCTGGCCAAACATTTTCTGGCGCCAATCGCTGCCGGCCGGTTTAACGGATTGGCGACGATTGGGCATACCGTCCAATTTATTTCGACCAGTTTTGGAACGGTGATGCTGACCTCGATTATGCAAGATTCCACCAAACGGCTTCGATTCCTCAGCATGACCATCCTGCTCTATGCTGGTCTGGCGGGTCTGGCGGAGACACTCTTTATGATCCGCCCCACTTGGGTCATCATGACGGTGCTGGGGACCGGATTTCGTCCTGCCGCCCGATGGCTCCCGTATTACGGATGGGGTATGATAGCTCTGGGATTCATTAATATTGCCATGCTTTATTCGGTCGCCCTGAAACGTTGGGAGGCTATCACGACGACCGGGCTGGGCCTTATCGTGTGGGTGATCCGCCTATCGCATGCCCACACCATCGGTGAGTTTGTCCGAAGCACCACGACAACGTTGGTGGCAGCGTTGTTAGCAACGGTCGTGGTGATGATGGCGGCAAAGGCGTATGGCCGGTGGCGTGGTCCGGTAGCTAGACGCATTCGCGTCTAAAATTAAAGGGGGACACCCGTGTTAACTGTCGGTCAAGCTTTAGAGGGATCGGCCCGCCGTTACGGCAACAAAGCGGCCCTCATTTTCGGTGATCACACGGTAAGCTATCGAGAGGTCGACGAGCGGTCCAACCGCATGGCCCAGACTTTTTTGTCACTCGGTCTTCAGAAAGGTGACCGTGTCGGGCTCTTGCTACCCAATGGCCTGTCCATGGCCGAAGCCTATTTTGCTTTAGCTAAATCCGGTTTGGTAGGGGTGCCCTTAAATTTAAGGTGGCAGCCTGGTGAAATTGTCTATGCGGTGGGTAACGCGGAGGTCTCTATGCTGTTGGCGGACCGGGACTTGGCGCCCATGCTAAACCCAGTCGCCGGGTCGATGCCCGTCTATTACACCGGGGGTTACCCCGAAGATTCTTCGCGGGACTGGGAGGCGCGCACGCGTCAGGCCTCTTTAACAGCCCCGTTAGTTCCCATCAATGAGGACGATCCCTGGGTGATTGTCTACACATCGGGCACGACCGGCCGCCCCAAAGGTGCGGTGCGCTCGCATTACAGCAACTTGATTATTGCCCTATCCTTGGTGTCGGAGCTGGGTATTACCCAAGAAGACGTGGGCTTTGCCATATTGCCGATGTTTCACGTGAATTCCATGTGGTTTGTGACACTGTCCTTAGCGGTGGGTGCCACGTGTGTCATCTATCCGCATCGCACGTTTCACCCCCAGCACGTAATTCAGGAAATGAATCGGCATCACGTCACCTATAGCATGTTTGTGCCCACCCTGTTAACCTTTTTAGCCGATGCGGTGGAACAAGGCAAGATTGATCCCCGGGACTTAAGAGTGATGATGACGTCGTCGGCGCCTTTGGATGCCACCTTGCGCGATCGGTTGTTGACGGGATTCCCCGGGGTCGCCTTGTACGATGTGTATGGAGCCTCTGAATATGGGGCGGCGACGATTATTCGCCATCAGTTGGGGGGGCGGTTGGGATCGGTGGGATTTCCCGTAATTGGCCAGGAGGTACGCATCCTATCCGAAGACCGGACCCCTGTGGCGGCCGAAACGGTCGGTGAAGTCTATGTTCGAGGCCCGTCCCTGATGACCGAGTACTGGAAGGATGCGGAATCGACCAAAAAAGCTTTGACGGACGACGGTTTTTTGACGGTGGGCGACATGGGGTATGTGACGGACGCGGGCATCCTCTATTTAGTCGATCGTAAGAAAGATATGATTATCGTCTCCGGTGAAAATGTGTATCCCACTGAGGTTGAAAATGTGCTCTTGAGTCACCCGGCGGTGGGGATGGCAGCGGTTGTCGGGATCTCCGACGAAAGACGGGGTGAGCGGGTGGTGGCCATGGTGGTGCTGCGAGAAGGCAAAGAATTGGATGTGGAGGAGTTAATGGCGCGGTGCCGCCGCGAACTCGCGGACTACAAACGGCCTCTGGCGATTGACGTGGTGTCGGAACTACCCTTAGGGCCAACCTCCAAGGTGGTCAGGCGACTCGCCCGAGACTTGTGGCAAAAGAATCATCCCTAGACCTAATATACTATTCACGGATAACAACCGGGGAAATTTGCGTCTCTGATCCCCCGCTTATGGGCACCTCGGACGGCGTCACAAGCCATCCCATGCTCCGCCATGGTGGAGCCTCGATTAGATATTTCCATTCTAGGAGGAGTTTCCGAGTTAGTGGTGACACAAGACGGGAAACCCAAGCGAGGCAATGATTCGAAGATTTCGGGCGTATTATACAACTCGTGGTCACGGATGCCGGAAAGAACGAGGGGTTTAGAGATCCTAATGAACCCTCCAAATCCTCGTTTCATGCGGTATTCGCGAAAATTTAAGCGACAGACTGGGGTCCCCTATTTCACCGATACATACCGTAAGTAGGAAACTCCTGCTAGAGCTGAACAAGCTTTTCCGGGTTCGATCCCCTCAAGGGGGACGTGTTCCACGTGCCACATGTCGTCCATAAGGGGGCCCGTTCATGATTCGCTTGCAGATGTGCGAAGAAGAATTGAAGCGGTTAGAACGAGAACGCTTTCACGACCCGCATCCGCGGGTCCAGCGCAAGATCGAAGCGGTGTATCTCACGGGGTTAGGGTTCACACGGCCTGATGGGGCCCGAATTTTACAGGTCTCGGAGGGGACCGTGCGTACGTATTTGAGAGCATACGAAACCGGCGGGCTGGAGGCCCTTCGGGTGTTCAACCCCCATCCCAAAACGGCGGCATGGGACCGTCACGCCACCACCCTGCGCGAAGCATTTACCGCGCACCCGCCCCACACCGTGCAAGAGGCGGTGGATCGGATCGAATCCCTGACGGGCATCCGTCGTAGCCCGACCCAAGTCCGGGAATGGCTAAAAAAACGGGTTTAACCGTCGCAAAACCGGCCAAATCCCCGCCAAAGCGGACCCGGCCGCGCAACAGCTATTCGTGGATGCCGAACTCACCCCCGCGTTAGACGAGGCTAAGGCGGGTCGCCGCCACGTCTTGTTCGTCGATGCTGCGCATTTTGTCTTAGGCGCTTGGCTCGGCTACCTCTGGTGCCTGACCCGCGTCCTCTTGCCGACGCCCTCCGGGCGTCAACGTTTTAATGGGCTCGGCGCGTTACACGCGATCACGCACGAGGTCGTCACCGTGACCACTGACACCTATATCAACAGCGAGTGCGTGGTGATGCTCCTCACCAAACTTGCAGAACGGTTTACGGACCTATCGATCACGCTCGTGTTGGATAACGCCCGCTATCAGCGCAATGCCTATGTGATGGCCGAGGCGGAACGCCTCGGAATTACGTTATTATGGCTGCCCACCTATTCGCCTAACTTGAACCTCATTGAACGCCTCTGGAAGTTTGTCAAGGCGGACGAGCTATGCAGCGAGTACTGGTGGTCTCTTCATGGGCGTTACTATCCGAAATTTGGACCGTTCAAGCAGGCGATTATCGATTGTTTGGCGGACACTGGTGGGCGCCATCAGGCCAAACTCCACACCCTGTTAACGCTCAAGTTTCAAGTCTTCAAATCGGCCGCGTAGTTCATCAATTGTGAGCCGCGAGGGGTATAGTAACCACATCCCAGGCTTTGACACGGATACATCGGCGGGGAGGGCTTGCCGTCCGGATGCCGTTTCAAAGGGGTGCACGAATGCTGGCAGAAGCGTCGCCGTAAGCGTTGCATAAACTTCTTCGCCCCCGGCGCAGACCGGATATAGTGATGGTATGGGTCGACAATCGTGGCCCGTTCCGATGACAGCAGAGGTAATCCGCTGTCGCGGGTCCCCGGTCTCGCGAATATCGTGAATGGTCTGCCCGCCGTGGCCGGTCTTCCGCTGAATGGAGAGAGGAATTTCCCAAGTCATCCTAAATGGCCAACCATCGTTCATCTTCATCTTTCCCTATTTGCCATATAGAACATCTCCTCCGCAATTGCCCTGGCGGCCACAGGGTCTCCATGAAATTCCTAGCGGATGACCGAATCCTTGCCCATGCTTGGCACCGGAACGCATATATCCTAAGGCAGTTTGAGGGCGGTGGGTGCCGCGCGAATATCCGCGCCAAATCGATAGGCGTCACGAGTACTGGCGTGCGGCAATTACATCACGGGGGCAATACAGCATAATGGTGGGAACCGCGGATCCCCATGGTCAGCCCATAATGTGCTGCTCTACCGAGGTTTTTCGGGATGAGTTTACTGACTCCAACAAGATAATCCGTTACACTCCGAAGTTATTATTCCGATCTAATGTGCTTAGGGGCAGCCATAATGGGCCCCCTTGGTGGGCATGGCATGATGCTGACGCCATCGCGTGTGTGACGTTCCCCATCCTCGACGGACCTTGAGTCATCAGGCAGCGCTTGAGAACTTGGTAGCGTCCTATATCGGCCAGTACCACCGGTTTTAGGTATTCCATTGTGCGACCATTTAGCATCCCCCGTTCCAACAACTGGCTCGCACAAGCGTCCTCGTCCGTCAAAATGACACTTGGTGGAACACCCTGCTACTGGGGAACATTTCTCATGCTGCCACCACCCTTCCATCATCAAATCAATGACAGCGGCAAAGTAAGGTCCATCCGTTCCCCTTGAACAACCGTGAACACTGACACAGCACCAAAAACATCAGTCAATGCCGCCTTAACAGTCCGGTAACTACCAGACAATTTAACACGCAGAACCCGACCGGACATTTCCTAAAGGGTGGGCGTCAGCCTGCGCCGACGGCGCTGTCATATCTCATATGCCATGAGTCGAAAGACAAGGGTCCATTTACACGCGGCGCTAGCCAAAGAATGCCAAAAGAAAATAACATGAATTAATGCGGCAACAGGGGATTGTGCGCCTAACCTGACAGCATTGCTCTCGCGGTCGGCGTCACGCTATCCGACACGTATCAGCCGATCTGTGGGGACGCCCGTCCGATGCCACGGCTCGGGCATACCTGCGTAAAAACGGTGCTGAGAATGCCACCCCATTGCTCAAAGCATTTTCGGCCCGCCCGTCGAAGACTTTATGAAAACTCTCCTAGCGTAAGGCATCAACCAACTTCTTAAAAACGGAGCTTATCTGTCGGAAAGTGGCGGCATGGGTTCATGCCCAAAGGACGTCGTCGAGCAACGCTTTGATTTGCATGCGATTTTTGTGTGCCGCCGGGGCCAAAATGTGCGACGGAGATTCATGGGACCGCTGAGCCGTAGATCCGGTGCTCGTCCATGGATTCCAACGCTTCGTGCGTGTCCAAACGTGGTTAATGCAGAGATCACCAGGATAGGGATGGCTAATCCTATTCCCTCGATGCCGGCTTGCGCAATTTTACTGGAGTTAATCCCGATAAGCTGTCCCTCGGTATTGACCAAGGGCCCACCGCTGTTGCCGGGATTAATGGCCGCATCGGTCTGGATGAGATGATATTGCCAGCCGTCGCGGTACATGACACGATCTTTGGCGGACACGACACCCACGGTGACGGTGTGTGCCAGACCCAGTGAATTGCCAATTGCCACCACCAACTGACCGGGTTCAATCGCGGAAGATCGAGCGAATCGGATGGGAACCAAGTGAGGTGCCTGGATGTGAATGACGGCCAAATCAGTAGGCGGATCTACGCCGACCACCCGTGCACGATAGCGGTGGTGATTGGAGAGGATCACGGTGAGCGAATTGGCGCCTTGGACGACATGATAGTTCGTGACGATGTCTCCGCGACTATTCAGCACGACACCAGACCCCATGCCTTTTAGATGCTCGTTCCCCCCCGTAACCCGGTTGTTCAACACCACCACGACGGACGGACCCACCTTCCTTGCGACACCCACCACCGGCCAATTCATCCTTGCGGTGTCAGGATTCGGGGCCAGGATCGTCATGAGCCAAGCCCCCACCAAAATACCAGCCAACCCAACCAGGACAACCCGGATACGCATGCCCACCCAAAGCCCTCCCATCTAGGACAACGTATGAGAGGGAGACCATGCTTAGAAGACCTAGCGCTAAGACCCCAAGCCCTATCGCTCTTACCCGGGCGATTCCACCAGGGTGGCGATGCCTTGACCCACGCCGATGCACATCGCAGCCAGACCTCTTGTAGCGCCACTCGCCTGCATGCCATAAATCAGCGTCGTTAAGATGCGAGCGCCAGAAGCACCTAACGGATGGCCCAGAGCGATGGCACCCCCATGGGGATTCACCATGGCCGGATCAAACGGTAGATCATGTAGGACCGCCAATACTTGAGCGGCAAAGGCTTCGTTGAGTTCCACCTGCTCGATATCTCGAAGGCTCCAGCCCGCCCGCGACAGGGCTTTTTTCGAGGCAGGAACCGGCCCGTATCCCATGATCGCCGGATCCACGCCCGCCACCCCCGTTGCGCGAATCCAAGCCAAAGGCTCGATGCCCCGTGTCTCGGCCACCTCCCGGGCCATGAGCACGACGGCGGCCGCGCCGTCGTTCAGCCCGGATGCATTTCCGGCAGTCACGGTCCCCCCCTCGCGAAACGCCGGCTTTAAGCGCCTGAGTTTTTCGAGCGTCGTGTCTGGACGGGGATGCTCATCCCTGGATACATAGGTAATCGCCTGAGTTTTAGGGTCCACGATCGGCACCGGAACGATTTCCCGATCAAACTGGCCGCCTTCTTGGGCTCGAAGCGCTCGCTGATGGGATTGAAGCGCCCAAGCGTCCTGAGCCTCGCGACCAATGCCAAACCGCTCCGCCAAATTCTCGGCCGTTTCCCCCATAGAATAAGGATAATAGCGCTCCTTCAATTTGGGATTGATCATGCGCCAGCCAATCGACGTGTCGTATAGCTGTTGATTCCCGCCCGGAAATCCCCCACGGGACTTTGGCAGCACGAACGGCGCCCGCGTCATGGACTCCACCCCGCCGGCGATGATGATGTCAGCGTCACCGCAAGATATGGCCTGATATCCCCGATTCACTGCCTCCAGAGAACTCCCGCACAGCCGGTTGAAGGTGGCCCCGGGCACGGAGACGGGAAATCCCGCTAGCAACAGCGCCATCCGAGCCACGTTCCGGTTATCCTCGCCTGCCTGATTGGCTGCACCGAATAGCACGTCATCCACCAGTTCTGGGTCCAGCACAATATCCTGTACGACTTGTTGCAACACTAATGCCGCCAGATCATCGGGCCTGACGTCCTTTAAGCAGCCCCGATATCTCCCAATGGGCGTTCGGCGTGCCGCCACCACCGCAACCTCCCGCATAAAGTCCCTCCCCTTTTGCGCCCTGTTAATCCCCAAGGGCACTGCCCACCTTTTGACGAATCCACGGATGCGGACGAAACCGTGGACCAAACATGTCCTCTAGCGCCGCTAGCCCCCAATAGACCGAGGACCACCCGAACGTTTCTGCCCATTCCCAGGGCCCTTTGGGATAGCGTAGCCCTAGCTTCATGGCCACATCTATATCCTTCGGATTTAATCCCCTTGCAACAAAATCAACCGCCTCGTTGATGATCGGCAATATCTCCCGGGTGAACACCAGCCCTACCGCATCGGCTGCCCCAATAAAGGTGCGATCCGGCCAAGTCGAAGACAGCCACGCGATATCATCGTCCGTGGCTCCCACAACCGTTTGCGTCCTGCCAGCCGCCGCCATCAAGAGGGGATCAAAACCTACTAGGTGCATATTACCCCGGATCCAGGTATTCTGCGCCGCCAGGGTAGCCATCACCGAAGAAGTTAAGACGGCCTGAACCCCTCTGCCTTCCAGTTGGCGCAAGCGCTCCCGTTTATCGGACAAAGGCCCCATATGAGCTTCAACCACCCACTGAGCCCCATCAAGCGGAACCATCCCGACGGCCGGATGGATGGCGACAGCCGATCCCTGAGACCAGCCCGGCCAATGCAAGGGATCTGCCCCCAGCAACTGCACCGACTCAGTCATATTGGTAAAACCCCCGCCCGCTCTTTTTTCCGAGATAACCCCTCAACACCAACTGCTCCTGCCATGGATGGGGGCGATAGCGTTCATCACCGTGAGTCTCGGTATAGACCGACTGGGTGACCGCATAATTGACGTCGACGCCGACCAAGTCAATAACTCGAAAAGGGCCCATGGGAAATCCTGCCCCTTGCATCACCCGATCTACACTTTCGAGCGACGCTACGCCTTCATCCACCATGCGTAGAGCCTCTAGATAGTACGGACGGGCAACCCGATTGACCAAAAACCCCGGCCGGTCCGGCACCGTAATCCCGGTTTTGCCGAGGCTTTCGATCAATTGGTGAGCGGCCGTGACAAAGTCAGCCGAAGTGTCTAAGCCCGGGACCACTTCCACCAAGGCCATTCTCGGAACGGGATTGAAAAAGTGCAGTCCCCCGAGGCGGTTGGGATATCTGTTCGCTTGACTAGCCAGGTGGCTAATGGCAATGGAAGAGGTGTTGCTAGCCAACCAGACCGAAGGGGGATAATGACGGTCTAGGTCGTGAAAGATTTTTTGCTTGAGCGATGCCTGCTCGGGTGCCGCCTCAATCACCCAATCCACGGGGTTTGCCAACAACTCTCGGGTTGTATCGAGGCGTGTCATCAGACTATCGACGGGTTCGACCAACCGGCCCCGCTCTTGTTCCCGCACCAAGTTTGTCCGAATACGCTCTTGGGCACGTCCCAGTGCCGTCCCATCCGGGTCGGTTAAATAGGCCCGATGCCCAGCCACCACCAGGGTCTGAGCGATGCCCGATCCCATCGTGCCCGCGCCAATAATTAGTACGTCCATAGCTAACGTCCCCGAAACATCGGCGGTTGTTTTTGAAAGAACGCCTGGACCGCCTGTTTGTGATCCTCGGTTTCAGCGGCTTGAATCTGAAAATCCTTTTCCCGTTCCAACGTTTCGTGAAGCGGATGCGCGAATCCATAGGCGATTTCACGTTTAATCATCCCTAATGCCAACGGAGCTCCCTCGGCTAATTCGACCGCCAAGCAGGTTGTTTCTTCCGCGAGGTGATCCTGAGGCCAAAGGCGATTGACCAGCCCCCACTGTAGCGCCGTCGCGGCATCCACCATCATCCCCGTCATGGTCATTTCCAAGGCACGCGCATAGCCGATTAGCCGCGGCAAGAAGTAACTAGAGCCCGAATCGGGAACCAGGCCAATCCGCACAAAAGCTTGGGTAAATCGAGCACTATCCCCTGCGACGCGCAGATCACATGCCAGCGCCAAGGACATCCCGGCACCGGCTGCCACGCCGTTTACCATGGCAATCGTGGGTTTGTTAAAACCCGCTAACCGTTGGATAAGGGGATGGTAAATTTGGTCGAGATGGGCTCCAATGTCCCGCTGCTCCCCGGCGTGTTGAAAAGTATTGAGGTCTTGTCCCGAGGAGAATCCCCGTCCCTGCCCGGTTAATACGACCACCCGTACCTCGGCGTCCCGGTCGGCCAGTTTGATGGCGTCATAAAGCTCCCTTAACATGTCGTCGTTGAGCGCATTTAAAGTTTCAGGGCGATTCATCGCAATGGTTGCTACCCTACGCTCCACTGAATAATTGATTGTCTGATATGCCATTGTGTTCCCTCCACCCAAAGATTTAGGGATCCGATACCGCTTGCATCCAATAGCCCACGCGAAACGCTGCCTTCTCAATGAGCGCTGGCAATGTGCGATGCACATTGCGGTCCGGACGGGGGCGATCCATCACGGAATATATCCCGGTGAGTCCCGCATCGTACAAATCTAAATGGCCCGGTCCCAGCACGGTTGCCAACGCGACTGCGGGAACTCCCGCCTCTCGGGCCTTTTCGGCAGCCACGCCCACCGCCTGAGTCAACGTACTAGCTGTCAATTCGGTCGTCCCAGTGAGAACCCAGTCCACTTCCCACATTTGTTCGCCCAGACCGCCCAAGTCCGCCAGATACCTGGCCCCGGAAACGAACTGGGCACCGAGAAAGGCCAACGCCAATCCCAGTCCACCACCTACGCCCGTCCCGGAAAGGTCCTGTAACGGCATTCCGATATGCTCGCCTAAAAGGTCAGCATAGTGGCCGCACACATCTTCAAGACCTCTACGAATTAAGTCTAGCCTAAAATCCTCTTGGTGGACACGCTCGTTCCATGTCACTGGAACGTCGGTCAAAACAACAATCGGAACTGGCAATGGCGTCATATGCGAAAAATCGATGTGATCTAACGTCAGAAACGGTTTTGCACCGGGACCGATGCCTTGACCACCTGGACCCACACTCTTGATGCCAAAGGCTTCCAACACCCCTCGACCGCCATCGGTGGCCAACACGTCGCTTAAGGCAATGACCACCCGTTTAGGTTTTCTCGCAACCAGACGCGCCAGCACCGTACCCAAACTCGTACTCGTGGTATAGGTTTTCTTTAATGATGGCGGTCCGTCAGGATCACCGAGGGCATCCTTGGCATCCAGGATGGCTGTGCCATCCGCTAAGAGGGCCCACTTCACGTCGCGAGGACGGTGATTGGCAACGGGAATCGTTTCGTGGTGAACCCGACCGTTCCCTAAACGAACCGCAATGTCAGTGGTGCCTTGGCCACCACTGGTTAAAGGGTAGATGATGCACTCAAAATGGGGCGAGACTTTTCTCAGGCCGCGGTTCATGGCCTCTGCAACGGCCCGGGCCTTCATCGTCGGATGGAATCGTTCGGGGGCAATGAGTATTCGCATAATCGCGCTCTTTCGAAACCTATTAGGCCACGCAATAAACGAAGACTGGAGCTGACGGTCGGACTTGAACCGACGACCTGCGGTTTACGAAACCGCTGCTCTACCAACTGAGCTACGCCAGCAACGGCTTTAATTATACTATGGCAGCCCAATGCCATTCAAGCCTAAATGCTCCGATTGGCACATGCCGCACTAGGGAGTGTGAGCTTCAATCCAATAGACTATTGCTGGCCAAAGAAGTTTCATGGAACGCACCTACCAATCTTTTAAGAACTGGTGAGCGATCGAAATCGACAGCAATCTAAGGAGAGGACCCAAACAGGAAATTGCAGCGGGTTATTTTAACGCCCGGGTAGTTTTCCGTCGCCTTGTTGCAGCGAGCGGAACGGCCATAGACGTTCTTATTAACGGCATCAAACGGCGGCCACTATCGAGGCATCCCGGCGACGATTTATATGTCGAGAAAAGTCATTATCTTAATCCCGTGTCTAAATACTTGGGCTGTAAACTTTCTTGATGGGTGTATTCCTCAAGCTTGTGCGTCGTGGCCAGGGTGGCATTTCCGGTAGCATCCAGCCCTGCGATCACCTGAAACTTTTGAACGCCGTCTTTAACCTCCTCGGTAAAGAGTCCGGAAAGCGGACCGGAATAAACTTTGGCGAGGCGTAAAAGCCTCTGCAGCTCTACCACATCCTGGCCGATGGCATGTAGGGATAAGTCGCGGCGAATCCGCGTAAACGGCTCATACCCTTCAATAACGACCGGCGTGTGTAGCGATACTAATGCGTAAACTTGTTCGACGTTTCGATTGAGCATACGAAAACACCCGTGCGAGGCTGCGGTACCCACCGTCCAAGGTTTGTTGGTCCCATGGATGCCATAAATACCCCATGGCACCGAAATCCGCATCCAGCGGGTGCCGAATCCGTCTCCCCACACCGCCTTTTGGGTAATGTAAAACTCTCCCCGAGGGCTTTTGGTGAGGGGTTTTCCTACAGCCACCGGATAACTGTGCAAAAGGCGGTGGTCCTGATATAGGTAGAGCCGACGTTGGGGTATACTAATAACAATACGAGTGCTCATGGGGGAAGGCGCGAAGGCTTGGGCGGCCCAGTTTGACACACTCGTGATCATGACCCATCCTATGGCAGCGATAAGCAAAATGCCATGGATCAGTCTCTTCACAACACAACCTCCCAACACGCCCACAACGTAGCGGCTAACCAAAATGCCGCCATCACTTTAGCCGTCGGATAATCGAGCAAAGACCAAGTTGTACCCGCGCCAAACCAGGTCGTAAACGTGCCGGCAGGCATGACCACGATGAATAGGGCAGGCAATCCGTGCACCAAAAGACGCAAGCGGTCAATCCGAATCGCAATACCGCGTTGAGCATAACGCCACCAACGCAGCGCGTCCACCATCCCGAGGACGGCTAAAGGCCAAATCACCATTTGCACCACCATCCACTCAGGGCGCTCATCAATGGGTAGGTCACGAAAACCCCAAGTCAACACCATCAAGCCCAAAATCATTAAGGCCGCCGAGACGGCGATGACGAATCTACGCACCATAGTAGGCCCTTCCTTTCCTAAAGCCCAGGAGCTACGGCCACTATATGACTCGTCCGGTGGGTCTAGACCACTGTCCTTTCACATACGCTCAAGTCCAGGAGGGTGGGACTTGTATGTCGTGGCTAACCGTTGCAACAGCAGCTCTGATCTGGGCACCGACCGGACTATGGCTCGTTGGAGTAAGCCCCTCTTGGGTGTTGGTCGCCCACACTACGGCCGTGATCCTGGTTATATGTCTTTACGCGCTGGCCGCCACTGTCTCAAACACCGGATCCGTATGGTTAGTCGGCCTTATTTCCGGCGTCATGGGTGCTCTTAGCTCCGAATTGTCGTGGCATCTTCTGCCTCAATCCAATCTGGCTTCGGCGTTCCGGGCTTATGCGGGGGTCGGGTCGCTTTTGTATCGTCTGAATGTGCTGAGACCGGGATGGTCTTTTGTGTTTGTCGGCTTGTCCGGCATCGCCTTCAGTGGACTCGCCCTCACAATCGACCATCTCATGGCCTATCGGCACCGTCTGAAAGGTGAGGGGTGACGTTACAGTGCGGGCGTCTGGCCGTATGTGCGAAACGCGGGGATATCGCCAATTGCAGTGGCTCTGTTGGTGGGACACGGTGCGAAAAAACCCGTCATAAGATCTTCGATCTGCCCTGGCCCGTCGCGTTTCGCGACGGGGTTTTGGCCCGCCCTCAAACCCACCTCCTCAGTCCCGACGCCCCGGACATTGGGCGCCTCCTATCCCGGAACCTGGTGACGGGTTCCCACGTATCGGGGCTGCTTGCGCCCCTCTGTGGAAATATATTCCTGTCCATGGGTAAAGATTAGATGCCTAAGGCAGGGGCTTTACGGCGCATTTGGTAAGGAGAATGGACGTGAACAATCCCGCCAGTCCAATCGTGATAGGCGTATATACTCCTCACGTCTTATAATTGATGATTTAAGCGGCCGATTTGAAGACTTGAAACTTGAGCGTCAACAGGGAGTGGAGTTTGGCTTGATGGCGATCGCTGGTATCGGCCAA
>JAJZXX010000016.1 GCA_021806205.1 Bacillota bacterium
CCCTAATAGGCTGCCCTTGCTTTATCGGGTCCTGTTAAACGCCCAGGCTTCCCACACATGACCCGAAGCACATTCGCAACGAAACCGCGCCTTTTGGAACGGTGGCATCATGGTCAATATTTCACCAATTCGCTGGTCTTGAGCGATTGCCCATCAATAGGGCACTCGTACGGGCTGTTGGTCTCCGTATCGCCCACGAGTGACATCGCAACCCCTCCTCGTTTTCATCTCTATGGGAACATTCCGACAAACCGGTTTCGTCAACGCTCCAAAATGGCACTCTCGTCATCGCGCCCGCCCCTGGCGATAATAATGCTCATATTCCTCGTACAAGCGGTCGCCGTGGATAACGGACGTCCAGGGAGCTACCCCAATGATCCATCCGTAGTCGGCCAGGGCCCGAATCATGGCATTATACCCAACGCCGTATCGCCGCACGAACCGCGTGATCATTCCGTTAAGGATTCATGCATCCCCAGATAACTCAGGCTGTAGGATATCGATTATAGCGACGTACTTAAAGTAAGTTAAGATCGCGCTAAAAAAAGCATTGAGAATTCTTCTCGGGAGTGGTTTGGGTAAAGTTGAAAAAACGTTGAACGGACGTTTAGGAAATGACCCCCAAAAAACAGGTGATCGCGATCCGATGGCCAAAAGGCCTGGATATTAGGTTTTTTGCTCCGAACGGCTAGGGCAGCAATTCATTTATCAGGCCCGAAGCGGATTCTCCTTGACCCGTTCTGGTCTTAATTACAAAAGTCGGTACGGCTAAGTCGCGTTCGGATGCGGTGCACTGCTCAGGCAAGCGATCAACAAACGATCGGCCACTCCAGTTCCCATGTACCGTCGGTTAAATCGAAACACAAATTCCTCCAAATACAGCTGTCTCCGGGCGCGTCCGCGCCCGTGATAAGTCCCATCAATAAACGTCTTAGCCAAGCTAATGACGGTATTGATCCAATGGAAGACTGTTGGAGCTACTTAACGTGACCTTATGATCAGCCTCGTGCGCTTTCGCCCCAGCTTCATACACTGCAGCGCCGTCACTGAGCCACACTCCATACGATTCGACCCGTCGCTTGAGCACTTCCAGCACCGTGTCTTTGCTTAAGTCGGTCACCGCTTCCAAAAACGCATAGTCCGGATGGCCGTTTTCTCTTAAACTGACCCCTACGACCACGGGATCTTGGTCAGTGCCTCGACCGCGTTTGCCCGTTCCATGGCTGATGCCTCCAAAATAGGCATCGTCAAGTTCCACCAGGCCCGCCAATTGATACTTTGCATTACGATCCGCCATGGCCCATTGAATTTTATGGTGCAACAGCCATGCTGTTGCATATCTCAACCCCAATTCCCGACTAAGGCCCAGAGCCGACATGCTGCTCAAGTTAACAAACTGCTTCTCCTTATTTCATCCAATTCCATTGGAGTAAATAAACCGGCATCATGCGATGTGAAATATTCCTCAGATACGCCTTTCCCGAATACAAGCACGTCATCAGTGTTGATCGTCACTCTAATACCATTATCATATAATAACCTAATTGGATGAACATGATAATCGCTTACTCGATTGAGCATCACGTTACTAGCGGGGCAAATATTCAGCTGTATGTTATTCCTGGCAAGCCATTTCATGACATCTTTCGAATATGCCGCTGCTATACCGTGCTGAACATGATCCAATTTAAGTATCTCGACAGCTTCGCGAACGGACTCGGCGTCGCCAAATTCACCCACATGCGCGTTCAATAGCAATCCTCTATCCTTAGCCTCTTTGTAGATATCTTTAAATCTTGATATGGGCTGCGATAGCTCGTCTCCGTATAAATCGATTGATTTAAAAAAGTCTGATTCTAGAAACTTTTCAACCATAAATATGCTGGTGCTTATTGGAGACCCCCGATCAATCCCTATTTCCGGAATCAACTGTATGTCAGGAGCTGTGCTAATGTGAATATTTTCAATGGCATCAACCAATTTCTGGACTGAATTTTCGTACATGTTAATAGATGACATATCTATACTCATTTTTATGACGCTAATGCCATCCTGTTTTGCCTGCAGGAAAGCCGCTTTTGTTCGCGTCTCATAGCCCCATTTGCCGCCAAACATAGGATATATGTGATTAGTAATCCACTGTTGCATCTCAACAATATTATTAAATTTCCGATAGGCTTTTTTCAATCTAATCCCGGTTAATGCTTCTAGTATAGATAAACTTCCTCCCATCGATCCATGATTGTGCAAATCCCCCTTCGGAATCTGTTTCATCCCCAAGACATCATGATTCTCTAGTGCTCGAATGAATGCACGCGTTACCATTTGATCATCTGTCATCCTTAGTTATCCTCCTCGTATCATCGCTCAGCGTCAGGCCAGTGGCCAGTGCTTCGCCTGCGCCACGGGTGTTCTTCCTGTGATAAGATTCCTTTTTCATTGGATTTCCACGTGGCCCGGGCCATCTGGAGCAACGTTGAAGAGATTCCAGAGCCGGCTCTTATAAGTCACCGAATGAGATGGCTGCTCGAGACGAAGCTATCAACCTGACTAGAAGGTGGATTCCTTCGACTCTGCGGTTGAATTCTTCCGTACACCAGGTGGACGGGTTATCACAGTCCCCTTGATATTCCCATCTAGCTGTCGTCGCAGATCCATACGGGAATGTTCTGTGCTCCTCGACAACACGAAGGGTACCTACGTTTGCCTTGCTCGACGCGATGGCCTGGTTTCGGAGTCCTCGCACGCCCTGGTACAATGTGCCCGCCGGATTGACAACTGCTGATAAAGGCTGTCTGTGAAGCGCTATGTTATGCCATTTCGGCCACTATTCTCCCAAACGGCCGTCGCCCTCGTACAGCGTCCGCATGATCAATTCAAGCCGCGGTTCTTCCATGCGAAAGTCCTCGATTCGGCCGGCCTCTCTGATCTGTTCTAAAATTTGCGGCGGTGTGAACTGACGCCGATTGTAGTGGAGGAGGACGCTACGGTCATCGTCGCTGGATAGGTGCTCGATGCCAGGCAAATTGATGGCATCCCACAAAGGCGTTGTCTGAAACGTGACGTGAAGGGCGGACAGTGCTCCCGTACGTTCTTCAAGATGATTCACTGTGCCATCGAACATTTTGATTCCCTGATTAATGACGACGATCCGAGTGCACAGCTCTTCCACATCCGACATATCGTGGGTTGTGAGCACGATGGTGGTGCGACGCTCTCGGTTCTCGCGGAGAAGGAATCGGCGCACGTCGGACTTGGCTGTAACGTCAAGACCGATGGTCGGCTCATCCAGAACGAGAATCTTCGGGCGGTGCAGCAGAGCAGCGGCCAGTTCTCCCCGCATCCGTTGTCCCAAGGAGAGCTGTCGTACCGGTGTATGCCAGAACGAGGACAGGTCCAGCAATTCCACCAAGGTCTCCATCTGACGTCGGTAGTCAGCTTCATTGACCCGATACATCACCTTTAAGAGCCGATACGATTCGAGCAGTGGCAGGTCCCACCAAAGCTGTGTACGCTGACCAAACACAACGCCGAGCCGGAGCGCGAGATGTACGCGGTGTTTTGCCGGGATGAGTCCGTCCACATGGACCGTGCCGCCCGACGGTTCTAGAATGCCGATCAACATCTTGATCGTCGTCGATTTCCCGGCCCCGTTGGGTCCAAGAAACCCGATGAACTCACCCGGCTCGACGGTAAGTGACAGCGGCTTGACTGCTGGTATCTGAACAGCTTTCCGGCCCCGGCCTCGAAAGAATGTCTTTTCAAGATTGTCAGCTACGATAATGGGGCTTCGGGTTTGGGTTCGCTCAGACATAGATGGTGTCCCCCTGTTCTTAGACTAAGATCGTTACGTACCCGTGCTGGTGTAGTGGCGAACGGCGAACCGCCAGAACCTCAGCGCGAGGGCCAACGCGGCAGCCGCGGCGAACAGCGAAACCAGCACCATCACTGCGCCCGGACCTTTACGCAAGATTACCATGGCGGGCAGATACGTACCGAATGCTACAGGAAAGATACTGTAAAACAGCATTCGGATATCGGTCGGGTAGACGGAGAGCGGGAAGGTGGCCGCGGTTTGCGGTCCGTATAGAACCATCGGCTGAAGAGTGTCAACCCGGGTGGTCCAGAATCCAAGGGCGGCCAGTGCAGTGACCATGGCCATCCAGATCAGGGTGCCCGAGACGACGGCAGCCAGCAATTCGCCGATGACAAGCCAGGCATCGAGACGGAAGATCCCAAGAATCGTTCCGGATACTGCTACAATTGCCATGCCTTCGATTACCAAGCCGATTTGGTCCGGGTCCACGGATCGGCCGGCGACTGCGAGCCACGCAGGAACGGGGCGGGTCAGCACGGCGTCGAACTCGCCGTTGACGAGGTACTTGTCGAAGTAGCTCAGTTCCGAGAGGAAAGTCCGGTACGTTCCGCCGGACGTGGTCGCCATTCCGAATAGCAGCATCACCTGGGCCGTGTTCCAGCCCAAAATTCCGTGCACTCGATGAACCAAAAGTAGGGTCACTATGAGTTCAGCGGTGACCATAATCGAGTTGAATACAAGGCTCAACCCGAAGTTGGCGCGGTAGATGGCGCGTGACTGCAGTGTGGTTCGCGCCATAGCCGTGTACAGGCGAAGTCCAGACAGGATTCCCACTGAGGCTAGCCTCCTTGCACTTCCAGCCGTCGCGTCGCGCGATGGGTAATCAGCACGGCAATGACGTATAGACCGACCGCCCAAATTCCAGCCGAAATCCAGGCATCTTGGGTGGCAACACCCAGCCACACCGATGCCGGCAGGCTGACAAGTGCCTGAAACGGGAGCCAGTTAAGGGATTCTTGGAGTCGCGGAGGCATCAGCTGTAATGGAAGCAACTGACCGCTCATGAACATGTTGAGCCCTAAAAAGAGGCGGAGGGCCCACCGGCTCTCCATGGTCCAGAACGCGGCAATTCCGACAAGGTATTGCATCAGGACACCCATCCAGAGTGCCAGCAAGACGGCGGCAATGTCGCCGCCGAGGGCCTCTTCTGAGCGAACGTGTCCCCACGGGAATACTCCCATCACTGTGAAGGCAACAATCAGAGGTCCGCTCCGAAACACGAGGTTGTAGAACGCCTCACCGATACCCGCGGCGACCATACGCGGCACGTAAGGCACCGGGCGTGCCATCTCCAAGGCTACGGACCCACTCCGGACCTGAAGGTCAATGCCAAGCCCACTGGGCAAGAACGTCGAAATCCATAGTAGAGCCTGGGAGGCGGCGATGTACGACACCAGTTCTCGACCATGGAAGGGCCCCAGCGTCTCTTCTCGGGAAGCCACGTGCCAAAGGGCCATGTATATTAATCCGAAAAGAAGGCTGCCTGCGTTGTTGGCCATATGGGCCAGGACATAAGCCAGGTTCTTCCGGAACGCAGCCCGGGCTATTACCCACCAGACCACCGTTCAATGTCCTCCTCGTATAAAGAAATTAGCCCACTTGTCCAAGACCCATGTCTCGGTCGCATCCGGATACATTTGGTTGGCCAGAGCAAGTGTCCTCGACGATGCTTTTTCTCCCCGCATTCTCATTTCTCGACTTTCGCCAATAAAAAAAGAAAACGGGCGATTCCCTGATGGGGCTTTGGCTTTAGGGACTATTCTTGTGTAAGAGTACGGTGGCCCCTGTGCCAATAATGCATGCCGTTGGAGACCCAAGCAATGGAAGATCTGGTGTTGGATGGTCTCCCCGGTTAACACGCGGTGGACGCGTCCCGGAGCCATTTCGAAGTGTATAACCTGCATGTCCAGCAGCTCTTGCCGCAAACCGTCGACACTCATGCCCAAATGCGCGTGATCGACTGTGCGGAAGAGCAGGACTAAGCAGAACGGGGCACGACGGCCGGGCAAGAGCCGTTCAACAATACGAGCCATGAAGGAGCCTCCTAACAATACAGTGCGTATTCGCCAGCTATCTTTGTTAATCCTCTATTTTCATCACACGAGCCGTTCCGAAACCCCTGGCCCCGCACCGCGTTCAGGGTTTAAGCATGGCTAATGGCGAAACTCGAATATTTACATTGGATTTTTACAACGCCAAGGTCCATCGAACGGAACGACACCGCACGGTGGAATATGAGCAACGTCTGCTAGACTTTGAATAACCATGCCATGTGTAACGACTACGACACTTCTATAATCGAGATATCGTTCCAGAACGGATAATGATCGCGAGCGAACGGTCTTTCTTTCTTCCCACAAGGCGTGTCCGTTCATAGGGCGAATTCCATCGTGCTCGTGATATTCATCCACCAGGTGCGCTACACTCTCATATTCGCCACGGTTACAACCCTCAAACTGGAAAGTGACATCGGGCAACCATTCGTGCAAATAGTATTCAACATGCAGAGGAATGTTGTGACGTTGAGAGATAATTGCAGCAGTCTGTAGCGCTCGCGTATACGGAGACGAAATGATAATGTTGGCAGATCTTAGCCGCTCATCCTGGGACAGTTGAAAGGACTCTTCGATTCCCTGACTCGAGAGAGGAACAAAATCCCGTCTCGCACCTCTCAAAGTCGCTTCGTTGGATAACGCGTTCCAGTCGGACGTACCATGTCGAACGAGATAGAATTGTGTCATGCTCTCCCCTTCTTTTCAGTTACCGCCGCGTGTTATTGAATTCCTCATGCGCTTGTGCAAGTACGTTTTGAATAAACGGTGCTTTGCGCAACGTGTATGTTTGCCGGTCTGGACAGATCTCCGCCAATTCACGTTTTAAGTTCAAGTAGTTAGCGGCAACGTCGGGATACTTAATTAGATACTCCCGGAAGAAAATAATGTTCTTCCATTCCTCACTTTCATATTCGTACACATGTAGATGATGTGTGCCGTTCCCCCATTCGCCTCTTCGAAAGAACATACGATTTGGGAACTCCTCTTTCGGCACGTATTCGAAGCCGATTTGGCTAAGAAGTGCGATTGCACAATCATCGATAATGGAAAGATGCTCTACCGCCACGGCAATATCTATAATCAGTTTCGCCGCCATGCCAGGAATTGAAGTGCTACCGACATGTTCAATTCGCTTCAGTTTATCACCGAGCAAAGCCAGAATGCGATTACGATCTTTCTCAAATTCCTGAGTCCAAAGGTTACTATAGCTACTTAGTGTCACTTTGTTTGTCATGAATATCACCTCTGGTATAGAACAGAAGTACACGCGACATGCGAGAAACGTAACGTGATAATTTCCGCTACACGATAGCCTGGTTCCTTTTCGAACCCCGCCTTTCTCACGATGGGTCGCAATTTGAACACTTGCACCGTCTCCAACCACACGGCCGTCATCGAGTGCTCGTGTTTTTCGAGGATTTTGCGGGTCTCCGAAACGTCTTCGCGCACCCCTCATTTCTCGTCGATTTGGATCCTCCTTTGATGATACCAAAAGCTCAGTATTCATGCGAGTTTTGGCGGGTTTTTGCCGATGTCACATCGGGGAGATTTGGGATACTTTCGGGGTGCGAAACTCAAGTTATATTTTTACCCTGTGGTTTGACAAAATAGATCCAGATTGGTGATCGCGACGAAATGCGGCTTTCCGGGATCGGTCGAGGTTGTTGCCCGAATTTAAAGTTGCGTACTTCGCCTCTTTGAGATCTGTTGCTCAGCCGTCGCATTTGACAATCAGAGAGGCATACAGCTGCACTGCTCTTTAGAGGACACGTGCAGTTTCTTAAGGCACTAACGCCCCTGTTAGTCTAATAAATCTCGTCCTCCCGAATCAGTGGCGGATCGCCCGATAGCCATCCGCGCACCCCACCACCCTATGCGCCAGCGTCTCTCTATTTGCTAATATAAAGAAATTCGTGTAGAATATCTGTAGATGGAAAAGGGGGCTAATCACATGCCACACATTAAGTCCAGTACGGATTTGAGAAACAACTATAATGAGATATCCACGTTCTGCCATGAGAGCCGCGAGCCTATATTCATTACCAAGAACGGTCAGGGGGACTTGGTTGTTATGAGCATCGAGACCTATGAGATACTTAATGGCAAACTCGAATTGTACCGTCTGCTCGACGAGGGCAAAGCTGCGGTCAATGAGAGCCGAAAACGCCCGCTCGCGGATGTCATGCGCGACATCCGACAGGACATAGCCGATGGAAAGATATAGGGTGACGGTATCGGAACCCGCTGAAAGCGACCTTCGCGATATCGTACGCTATATATCCGCGCAAATGTCGGCCCCAATGACCGCAGCGAAGATGATGGACGCCATCGAGGAAGCCATCGCGGGCTTGGCGGATATGCCGAAAAAATTCCCGCCCGTTACCGACGAACGGTTGGCATCGATGGGTTATCGCAAGCTGGTAGTGAAGAACTATATTGCTTTCTTCACAATCGACAAGACGTCAAAGGTTGTTGACATCGTAAGAATCCTCTACGCAAGGCGCGATTGGCTCCGAATTTTGTAGCAGCGTCCGGCGATTAGCCTTGTTGCAGCCCCTAGAGCTGACCGAGGATTCGGCGCACGTCGGCGCCGATCCGGGCGACTTTCTCCGCGGTGTCCGCCAAGGGCATATTCCACCCGCAGCTGATCGAGGCGGCGGAGCAACTGCGTTTTCATCTCAGGGTCAAACGGAATGTATGATATTTTTTCTTGAATATGGCAATCACCTTGCGGAATTACAGTTCACAACTTTGAGAATTTGGCTCATCGGTCTGACCGATTTGATGGGCAGTGTGCTTCAATTGGCTTCCTCCTCGATGGATCGCAATTTGAACACTTGCACCGTCTCCAACCACTCGGTGGTCATCGAGTGCTCGTGTTTTTCAAGGATTTTGCGGGTCTCCGAAACGTCTTCGCGCACGATAACCCCTCATTGCTCGCCGATTTGGATTTTCCTTAGATGATACCAAAAGCTCAGTATTCATGCGGGTTTTGGCGGGTTTTTACCGATGTCACATCGGGGAGATTTGGGATACTTTCGGGGTGCGAAACTCAAGGATCAATCGTTGACACCCGATCCACCGGAGCAAACTCTGTTCCTGCTTAGCGTTTGGATACAGGCGGAACTTGTAACCGTTCAGCCTGCGCTCGCCTGCTTGCGTTGATTTGTTGCTATTATACCATTGCAAGCTGCCCAACCTACACTTTGGCGCCAGATATTGGCAACAACGCTAAGACCCTGTAATACATTACCGCAAAGCTCAAGGCGCGAGAGAAAAACCTTAAAAGATTGCCGCCCGCTTAACCCCCTCCTGACCTCCGGCCCGGGAGGGGGAATGCGCGGGTATTATGTTCAAGATCTGACCATTGAGAACCTCCCTGATATAAAGAAGATCCCGCCTCGCCACGTTCTCATTCAAATAGGGGCTGTCGGCATTTGTGGATCAGATGTCCACTACTATACACGGGGGAGAATCGGCCGTCACGTTGTGTCCGCCCCAATCATCCTCGGACACGAGGCAGCCGGATGGATTGCTGGGCGTGGACCCGACGTGCCTAACAAAGCATTACCCAACCGTTGGTAGCTCTCGGGCCGGGCGTGCCTGGTGGGACGTGTGCTTGTCTGCAGGCCGCGCTATGATGCCCTGGTACCCTCAGCCTTGCCCGATCAGGCAGGAACCGGTCAAGGCGGACACAGAGATCATCAGCGGCCCCGGCTGGTCAGACCACGGTCCCCAACCGGTGTGCAGCACCCAGACGGCATACAACCCAGGCCGCAAACCTGCGGGCAGCACGAAGGCAACACGCCCATCGCTCCAGGCGTCGATATTAGCCGCGCCTACCACATGGCTGCCAAGCGGATTGGGGATGGCATACGGAAGAAGGGTAGCCGACGCTTGCGGAGACAGGATGATCGTACCCGGCGAGTTGCCGAACCCGCTGCCATCGATGACTACGGTGCCGCCCGGTCCCACCTCGCTCCCTCCCGCGGGTGACGCCACCGAGGCCAATACCGTCGCTGGGAGTTTCACCAGTCCCAGTCTCCGAACCTCCTTGACGCTCTGGCGCGGCCAGCCTGACGCCCCTACGAAATTGATGCTCGGGCTCGTGTCGGGGGGATAGACCTCCTTCAGAGTGTGGCCGTGGTTGGAAAACGTCTGCGTCAAGGTCACCCGGTAGGTGCCGGGCTGAAGGTGCGAGAACAGCCCCAACCGACCGGTATCGAAAGGCAGGGTGAAGCCCGTATCGCTCCAGTTCGTCACATAGTCCGTCGCGTTCACCGTAAAAGGCACCGGAGGCACCCCAGCACCACCCGCAGCGGACATTAGGTGCAGCGACACGGTATCCGTGAGGAACGCACCGGAGGCATTGTTGGCCAATGACGGCCCGACGGACGGCCCCGGTCCGAACCCTTGCCCGGTCACCTTGAGCACGGGCTGAGCATATCCGAAACTGAGTCGCGACGCCGTTACCTGGGGCGGCAAAATGTCGAATCGAACCGGCTTCTCAGGCGAACAGCTGTACGGCGTGGGGAACACGAAGAGCTTGCTCGGCCCCGCCGGGGCATCCGGCACCTGTGCTGTCACCTTGCCGGACTCCCATGTTTGCACCACGGCATCGGTTACCACGCCCAGATCAGGGTTGTACAGGGCTATCTGCCCGTCCCGCCCGAAGCCGCTACCCTGAATCGTGAACTGCGAGCCAGTCACCGCCGAACGAGGGAACACCGAGTGGATATCTAGTTTCCCGCTCACTCCCGGCGGATTGACGCAGGCGCTTGGTGACGCTGTCGATTGGGCGGGCGGAGGATACTCGATGACCTTGACCAGCACTACGCCCGACACGGCGTTGACCTCCGTCTGGGAAAGGCCGTTCGATGCGGCAATCGCCTGCGTATTAAGACTGACGTCGATCGACTGCCCCGGCAACGCCGTCCCCGACCAACTGAAGTTGGCGACGTGTGCCGTTCCGCGCTCTCCCGGCAGACCCGTCAGTTGCCACAGAGTCTGTGCCGTGTCGTTGATCCCGTCGAGTTTGGTCAGGGCCTGATCCGCCAGGTCAACCGCCGAAAGGTCGGGCCAGGCAGCGACAGAGGCGCTCATGGTGTCGAGTGGGGAGGCAATAACAGCTTCCTGTTTGCCGTACCCGCTCGAACTGGCATACGCATAGATCGGTGCGGTGCCAGCCCCCGCCACCCCCACGCCGCCATCCACTTGGTTGGTTATCACCTTGGCCTCGACGACCACCAGGTCGCCAGCACGCTTTGGCGTGTAGGTCAGTCCCAGGGTTGCGCTCATGGACGCGGCGGTGACCAGGCTGGCGCCAGAAAGGGCACTGCCAACTTGGGTGAAATAACCCGTCGGATTTCCAAAGCCGCTGACCATCCCGCCCAGGTCTACGCCAGCGGTCGCCCAGCCTGAGCACACCTTATATCCCATGATGGTGGCACAAGGTACGTCGTAGTTCACCCGAGCGGCGGAAAGGGCACGGGAATACGGCATCGCCTGGGGTCCGTATAGTGTCTGGCATCCCTGGGTGCACATAGCCGACGAACGGCGTACGGGAGGACGCCCGTTCTGACCCTCGGCCAGCGATGACGAGACTGTGTTCACTCTGAGGGCAGGCGCCCGCCTGACATGGACGGCGGGCGACGAGCCGACACCCAATTCCAGGCTCGCCTGCCTGAACCATTGAATCTGCCGCGAAGGTGCCATCGCCATCAAAGCAGCCCCGTCGGCCTTGGGGACATAAAAGGTGCGGCTGTTGACCAAGAGGGCCACCATTCCGTTCGGCATGCTCTTGCCGATCCGGAAGATTGGCGCTAGGACCTGGACGGGTGCGGAGATCTTTTCACCGCTCGAGGTCGTCACAGACAGGCTTCCCCATCCTGCCCTCGCATCGGCGGGCACCTGCACCGTCACCTGTTGGGCGGTCCAAGCGGAAACCTGCAGACGCTGGCTTGGCCCGCCAGTGGGTTGCCACTTCACCGTCCCCGCCTTCTGCCCAAGGTATTGGCCAGACACGGTAGCCCTAAGTCCAGGTCCTAAGGGAGTAGGGTCTATGGCCGTGATCGTCGGCTTGTTCAGGGCATCAACCGTCGTCGCCAATAGACCCAACGCTCTTGTCAACAGAGCCGCGGCGTCCGCACGGGTGAGTGGTTTCGTACTGGACACGCCGACGTTGCTCAGCAGTCCAAGCTGGTACGATAGTGCCATGGCTCCCCTCGCCCACGTCGGCGTGTTAGCGGCCAACTCGGTATTAGGTGCTCCGGTGGCCGCTTGTCGAGCCACTTCGCTCAGTCCAACCGCACGCACGAGAAAGGTGACCGCCTGCCCGATGTCGACACTCGCATTGGCATCAGGCGCGATACCGCCACCCGGGGGGAATAGTCCAGCGGCCTTGGCCGCTTGCATCGCGGCTGCAGAAGAAGTCGGTCCGCCCGTGCCGCCGTTGGTCGGCAGAGCACCCACAGCCCTCATGATCAGCGCAAGCCAGTCCCCCTGGGTTAATCCGTTGTCGGGTTCGAAGCCTCCGCTGTCACTGCTGGGCAAGACACCCCTCAGGATGCCCGCCGCGCTCAGCGCGCCGATGTCCCCTTTGGCCCAAGGTACGCTACCTAGATCGGGAAAGATCGCCCCGCCCTTCGCGGGAGAATTCAGCGAGCATACGATATCGGCAACCAAAGGTCCGTTCAGGTTGATGCCGGCCAAATGGCGCAGGGCCTTGCTCAGGTTCGCAAGCTGGGGCGGAAGTTGCCCTGATGGCGCCTTGAGCAGAGCGACGACTTCTTGTCGCGATAGACCGGTTGGCAGACTACCCTGGGATACGAACTGCCGGACGAGCGCCTGCATGGACGGGCCAGCGCTACTGGACCGACACACCGGTATGGTGACCCCGGGTGGCAGAGACACTCCCGCGGGCAACGAGGTTCCCGGGGGCAGACAACTGGGCAAGCTGACGGACGCTGAGGGCGTACTCTGTGCCACCGTGGGCATCCCGCCCGCCATAGTCATCATCGCCGTCAGAAAGACGGCGACGAGGCTAGTTGCGACAACCCTTCTTGGAGGCATCTCTCTCACCTCTTCGGTTCAGCGCTCGACCCCTCCGAGGCGTAACTCCTGGGCTTCCGATATGGCTGGTCCGTCCCAGGGTAAGCCTGGCAATTGTCTGACTCCGGTGTGCCAAGGGCGGCATCGACCGGAGTGTCGGCATATGGCTCGAATTGCATCTACGGTAGCGAGGCACAGGGGGTTCGGCAAGGGCCTTTCGGCCCCTTTCAAGGTGGCCCAAAGTCCCAATGCCCCAATTTTCAAGCTACACGCACAACGGTGTCGGGAAAGGCACCTATTCCGTTCTTGCTACCAAAGACCGCTAATAGAGGCGAATTGCCGCACTAAGTGCCCGCAAAACAATTGACTAACTCTCCAATGCGCTTCCGCAAGGAAAACTCGTTCCCGTACTGCAATCTTTCCTTGAGACTTTCCCTGTGGTCTGCCCCCAAACTAGTGGATATTTGGCTAGCTCTACCGAAACCTAGTCCAGTTGCCGAGCCGGCTGTTGACCTTCACTGCTCACCCGAATATAGCCAACCCGATGTCCCATCCGCTGCCGCCTCCGCTCTCTGAAAAGTGTCAGGATGGAGTCTATGATCCTCAGAGTGATATGTCAACCAATGCGTGTTTGGACCCTAATGGGACGCGTCTTGGCGACGATCCTGACGTCCGATTAGGATATACCGCAATATGACAATTCCAAAAGTGTAACCAGCAGAGCAGGTATGGCGTTTTACCTGGTGATAGATAATTCCAGACGCTCCACGATGCTTGGGCTACTATAGGGAGGAAATGATATTGCAGAAGTATCGGTTGGCCGATTTTCATCATAAGAAGTCGTGACCGGTGAAACCTAACGGCCCGGTCTCGCGTTTCTCCTCTGAAAAATACCCAGAACCCACGATATCTGGTATCGGACAACCGAGTGACCCCAACATGCCGCTCGGCGTGACATCGCCCCGGACGCCCAGTTTTCATTTATGGGAGGGACCCAAAACGTGGGGCATGGGCGTCTCTTGTGAGAATTCGATCAGAACTACCCGTACAGGAGGAAACGAGCATGCGTGATCATAAAATGGAGCATCGGCGTCGACGAGGGCATTGGGAGGCAGGAGTCCTCGGCATCGTTGCGAGCGCGTGTTTGATCGGGACTTC
>JAJZXX010000030.1 GCA_021806205.1 Bacillota bacterium
CTTTAGCGATAGGCGGCGGCCCGCCGCTCCAGCACGGCCCCCATCCGCCCAATCACTAAGCTCAGAATCAGATAGATGAGCGCCGCCATCAAATACAGAATGCCCGGCTGCGACGTCGTGTCCGCCCCCAGCCGCGCTTGGTACATGATGTCCGCATAGCCCACCAGATACAGCAGGGTGGTGTTCTTGAGCTGCAATACCGCAAAACTAATTAAGGGCGGCAACATCGCCTGAAACGCCTGCGGCACAATCACCCGTTTCATCGCCACATAGGGCGACAACCCCAGCGCCTGCGCCGCTTCCCGCTGCCCCTGTGCCACTTCCATAATCCCCGCCCGGAAAATCTCCACCGCGTATCCCACCCCATACGCAATCAGCCAAATCAACGCCGCCGTCAACGGCGAAAACAAGATCCCAAATTGCTGAAACCCAAAATAGATGATAAATAACTGCAAGATCGCCGGCAGCCCCCGGATCACTTCGACGTACCACCCGATCACCAGCCGCAGAAGCCGCGGCCCGTAAAGCCGCCCCACCGCAAACAGAATCCCCAGCCCCACCGAAATCAGGGTGGAGATCAGCGTCAGCACGACGTCTTTCCCCGCCCCCCGACTCATAACCCCAATGTACAGGGTGAACACGTGCATTAGCGCTCCGCCCCCCCGGCCACACTGGCCGGCGACGCCCCGCCCAGCGGCGCCCCCGGCCGCAATACCCGTTGAAGAAATTGCTGCGCCCGGTCCGTCTGGGGATGCTCCAGCACTTGCCGCGCCGGACCCTGTTCCACTATGCGGTGATCCGCCATAAACACCACGGTGTCCGCCACTTCTTTGGCAAACGCCATCTCATGCGTCACCAAAATCATGGTCCGCCCCTCTTTGGCCAACTGTTGAATGGCCGCCAGCACGTCCCCCACCAATTCCGGGTCTAACGCGGAGGTCGGTTCGTCAAACAGCAGAATCTCCGGTTCCATGGCTAACGCCCGGCAGATCGCCACCCGCTGCTGCTCCCCCCCGGACAGCCGCTTGGGGTACATGTCGGCCTTGGCTTCCAGCCCCACCATCGCTAACAATTCCGCCGCCCGGTGCGCCGCCTGCCCCCGGGACACCCGTTTGACTTCCATGGGCGCTAACATGATGTTGGCCCGCACCGACAGGTGCGGAAATAAATTGAAGGTCTGAAATACCATGCCCACCCGCGTCCGAATGTCTTGCAGCACCGCCCGCGATGGCCCCCGCCCGCCCCCTGTCAACTGGTACCCCAGTAATTCCAAGGTCCCCGACTCAAACGGCACCAACCCATTGATGCACCGGATCAAGGTGCTCTTGCCCGCCCCGCTCGGCCCGATGATGGCCACCACTTCCTGGGCGTGCACCTCCCAGGTCACATCCTCAAACACCAGCGACGCGCCAAAGCGTTTCGTCAGATGTTGGGCCCTAAGCACGCTGTCGTTGGACATTCATCTCCCACCTCGCTAGCAGTTTGGACAGAATCAGATAACAGGCGAAGTACAGAACCCCGGCTAAAATAAACATGTCAAAATAGCGAAAATTGCTCGCCCCGGCATTGTAGGCTTGAAACATCAGATCCGCCAGACCGATGGTAAACACCAAGGAGGTGTCTTTGATGAGGTTGCTCAACTGGTTGGTCGCCGGCGGTAAAATGCGCAAAAACGCTTGCGGCAGAATCACGGTCCGCAGACTGGTGACCGGCGACAACCCCAACGCCTGCGCTGCCTCCCGCTGCCCCCGATCCACGGCCAAAATGGCCCCCCGAAAAATTTCGCCGTACAGCGTGGCGTAAAAAATGCCGAGGGTCCCCACCGCCGCCACAAAACCGGATACCGTGATCCCGATCTGGGGCAAACTGTAATACGCCGTAAACAGCAAAATTAAGGTCGGAATCGACCGAATCACTTCCACTACCCCGGTCGCCGCCCCCCGCAACACCCCGACCCCGGACAGGCGCGCCAGCGCCAGCAGAAACCCGAGCACCAAGGCAATCAGAAGCGATACCCCCGTCAATTCCAGGGTGACCCGAACCCCGCCCACAAAGGCCGGAAATGCCTGAACCCACGTGTGCCAGAGCACCGTCATCCGACCTGCCCCCCTTCCGGGTGTGCCCCCCGACAACCCCTATCGCGGCCGCATCACCCGTGGTAGGTGTTGGGCGCCTGCGCAATCCCCTTTAAGAAGACGCCACTGGTCATCCCATACTGATCCAAAATCTTTTGCTCGGTCCCGTTCGCCGCAATGTTCTTCAAATAGGTATTCAGCTTTCGCAAAAAACTGGCGCTATAGGCCCCTTTGGGTACCCCGTAGTACCCCCGCAGACTCGCTAACGGCGGCGCAATCGCCTGCGGCACCATCCCCAGAATCTTGATGTGCAGCCCCGGATTGCCTTGCTTCGCCGCACTCACATCGGTGTCCGGCTGCAAGTCCGCCGCCACCCGCCCATCCGAAAGCGCCAAAAAACTTTCCGCCACCGACCCGTAGTATTTGATCGTGGCATGGGGTATCGCCTTCGCCTCGGCCACTTCCGCCGACCCGGTCACCACCGCAATCTTTTTGCCCGCCAGCCCCGCCACCGTGTCCTGGGTCACCCCGGGATGCTGCGAATTGACGACGACGGCATCGTTGTAGTTCAGCATCGGCCGGCTGAACGCGAGCACTTTCGCCCGGCTCGCGCTGTAGTAGATGTCAATCGTGATGTCCGCCCGCTTATCCGCCACCGCGGTAATCGATGACGAAAACGGCAGCGCATCAAACTTCAGATGCGCCCCCAGCGTGTGGGCGAATCCCTGTAAAATCTTGACGTCATAGCCGGTCCATTGCTTCGTAGTCGCATTTTGATAGTCTTCCGGCTTAAACGCCGACTCCGCAATCACCAACTGGTGCGTCGCTTTGACTTTCCCTAACAATGTGCTCGGACTCTTCGCGCCACACCCCGTCACCAGCACCATGGCCCCGAGCGCCAGCGCGGGCCACCCCACCACTTTGGATACACCTCTCAATGCAGTTCCTCCTCCGATTTCCTATTTTCCTCGTAGTCGGCGACCAATCCGTGGCAACGCTCGTCCGCACCACATCCCTGTTGCAGCGAACAACATCCACTCCAACTACGACGAAAAGCCGTCCCCTATGACGGCAAAACCGGCATACAACCATCCGGGAATAATACGAGTGGGCCCTACCAAAACCGTTCTGATTGCCCTGTGGCCAGACTTGCAACGCCCGTCATCCCTGTCAGCCGCGCCAATCCACGGCCCCCGGTCGTGCGGTTATTGCCTGGTTTCTTCCACAAGCACTCCAGGAGCGCTCGCCTGCTTTCACTCAGCAGCGATGGATGCCAACCCCGGGTCTTAACCCGGAAATAGAGTAAGTGATACCCTAACCCGTCTTTAAACGTCTGTCAAACGATTCTATACCAATGAACATTAATACCGTAACACGGATCACCCGTATCGGCAACTTTTCCCCAGTAGCTTCCCATACACTCAAACGATTTCCCATGAAAAAAGACCGCCCTGCCATCCCCAATGGCCAAGCGGTCGTAACGCCTTACTATCAAGCTTAAGCTGACTGGCCGATTCGCTGGGCGGACAAGGGATTGACGGAAATTCCCGGCCCCATGGTCGTGGATACCGAGATAGCTTTGAGGTAAGTGCCTTTCGCAGCTTGCGGTTTTGCCTTCACCAACGCATCGATTAACACGGCGAAGTTCTGAGCCAGCTTTTCTGTCTCAAAGTTCGCTTTACCAATAGGCGCATGGATAATACCAGCCCGATCGGTGCGAAACTCGATCTTTCCAGCCTTAATTTCTTCCACGGCATTCTTCACGTCAAACGTCACCGTGCCCGTCTTGGGATTCGGCATGAGCCCTCGGGGTCCTAAAATTTTCCCAAGACGCCCTACGGTTGCCATCATGTCAGGCGTCGCCACCGCAACATCGAAGTCGATCCATCCGCCTTGAATCTTCTCCGCCAGCTCATCGCCGCCAAAAAAGTCGGCACCCGCCGCTTCAGCTTCCTTGACCTTGTCTGCCTTGGCAAACACTAACACGCGCTGACTCCGTCCTGTGCCGTGGGGTAGGACGACTGCGCCCCGCACCACCTGGTCAGAGTGCCGCGGATCGACGCCTAACCGCACAGCAACATCCACCGTTTCCGGAAATTTTGCATGCGCCAGTGCCTTGGCCAGTTCCAGAGCCTCTTGAGGGTCGTATAAACGACCCTCTTCCACGCGCGCTAGCGCCTCGACGTGACGCTTGCCTATTTTAGCCACCCTAAAATTCCTCCTTGTGGTATTAGCGGCATACGGCCTTCCACCAAACTTTTGGTGTTGCCTTACTCGGCAATCTCAACGCCCATGCTACGGGCCGTTCCTTCAATCATTCGCATGGCCGAATCAATATTGCTCGCATTTAAATCAGGCATTTTGCTCTCTGCGATTTCCCGCACCTGAGCACGCGTTAAGGTTCCCACTTTGTTGGTATTGGGATTAGACGACGCCGTCTCCAACCCCAAGGCTTTCTTGATAAGGACTGCCGCTGGCGGTGTCTTGGTGACAAATGTGAACGACCGATCCTCATAAACCGTAATCTCTACGGGAATGATGAGGCCCACCTGCTGGGCAGTGCGTTCGTTGTATTCCTTGACAAACGCCATAATGTTGGCACCATGCTGACCCAACGCCGGCCCGACCGGTGGGGCCGGTGTAGCTTTGCCTGCGGGAATTTGGAGCTTAATCACTCCGGAAACTTTCTTGGGCACTCTGTTCCCCCACTTCTTGCTCTAATCTATTCCAACTCCGACACCTGACCAAAGTCCACTTCCAAAGGAGTATCCCGTCCAAACATCGAGACCGTCAACCGTACTTTTCCCCGATCCAAAATAACTTCCTCTATTTTTCCCGAAAAGCCTTCAAAAGGCCCTTCTGTCACGAGCACTTCTTGGCCGACCGACAAATTGATGCGCGGCAACTCGGGAACGCCCGATAGGTCGTGCCCCAAGATAGTGGTCACTTCGTGGTCCAATAATGGGATGGGTTTAGCCCCAGACCCCACGAAACCAGTCACACCTGGTGTATTCCTAACCACATACCAGGAGTCGTCCGTCATGACCATCTCCACCAGCACATAGCCCGGAAACACCTTCTTTTTGACCAGCCGCTTCTTACCATCCTTGACTTCGAGTTCTTCTTCCATGGGCACCATGATCCGGAAAATATTGTCCTCCATGGCCATGGACTCCACGCGCCTTTCCAGGTTGGCTTTGACTTTATTTTCGTACCCGGAATAGGTGTGGATAACAAACCAGTCCTTTTGCACGCTGATGCCGCCTTCCGTGCCTTTCTATTCCCTGTTCCGCGAACACAACACGAGGGCGCCTTCACGCCCCTGCTCGCGTCTCCCCATCATGTTAGCGGAGATACAAATGAAGACCGAAGTTGAAGATCGTGTCTAACAGCGAAATGACCGCGACGACCAACAACGTAAAAATAACGACAAATCCTGTATAGGATGCCGTTTGCTTCGGTGTCGGCCAAGTAACCTTTTTAAGCTCTGAACGAACTTCCCGAAAATATTTTAACGGGCTGTCTGTCGCTCTGACGGCTCCACCTTTAGCTTCCATCATTGTCCCCGTTTCCCGAACAACTAAGCATTAGCGCGTTTCCCGGTGAGTAGTGTGTGTTCGGCACCACCGACAGTACTTGCGCCGCTCCAGCCTATTGGGGTCGTTCTTCTTATTTTTGGTGGTCGTGTAGTTGCGCCGTTTGCACTCCCCGCACGCCAGTGTTATAACCGTGCGCATGTTGCTTACCTCCCAGTCATGCGCAAGAATTCTAGCATGCGGCCGCATCGCTGTCAATGTCACTGATGGGCGAGCTTTTGCCTAGACGCCTCATTCCTCAATGACGATTTCAATTCTGCCCGCAGATCCACCCAGGGCTTGAGACTCACCGTGTCTAAAGGTATTACGAGGAACTCACCTAAGTCAGCCTTCCTCGCAATAGGATAGCCAACAATCCCTTAGCCACTCACTCGGCCTCGAGTCTGTGCCTCTTTTGCAAAGAATATTTGCGGCTCGGTCCGCGTTCAATAATCAACTGAGAAAAGTGCGATATAGCCCGTTTGCAACACGTTTAACGCCGCTAAATGCCACTCCTTGAGGCGTTGCGTTCAATATACGCATAGGATCATCGTCACCAAGCATGGTGACAACGAGCTAAAAAGCTTCCTGGAGCAATTGCATGCCCATCATCGTGACCGCCAATTGCACTTTTTTCCTGATTGCGCCGGGACAGGCGTGAACATTTTGCCCGCTATCTTAGGATGGTGTTCCTTGAGTGGGGTGGTTACCGCAATAGCACCGGGGCCATCCGATAGGATGTACCCTATCACACCTGCACCAATGTTTCAGCCAACCGCACGGCCAATGGCATCGCTAACAAGGAATCGGATTTGTCCACCACTAGACCGGTACGTTCGACAAGATGCGGCTCCGACTCGCAATAGCCGCCTCCAACTCCGCTAACTTCTCGGTAAATTGAAGCGACAGTGCCTCTGCGGAAGCACTCGTCAACGAGTCCCCAAGATGGTCTAGACTCTCCGAAATGATGGTAATCGCGTAATCTTGGGCAATGAGCAGTTCCAGCAATTGATCGTTATCGCGAATCCGATGATATACCCGATCATTACTAGGTATTGGCAGCGCATGAAGACGGCTCACCCATTCAGACAGTCCATCGGCCATGCGCTTATAATCCTTCAATAACGTCAGCGCCTTAGGATCCGGAAACGGATTGTCCCGGGTCGGCACCCCTATCAGCCGACTTTGGGCTTGGTAGACCGAACGCCACTTCTGAGCCGCACGCGCCAACCCATCGGCAATGGCATTTCGAATCAACGCGTCCAGTGCCCGCATAGTGGCGGCCGATGCGTAGGGATTGACATCCCGGCTTTCATCAAAGAACTTCGCAGCAACCTTCAGAACCTTTTCGTGACGCTCCATTCTGTCCACTCCATCTGATTTTCTCATTGCACCCGCTCGCTGATCCGCTACCCTCTATTGTCCCGCCGCTTCGGGACTGACACCGTATACCAATCGGGATGCGGCTATCAGCCCCAGCAACATTGCGGTCGCCTCGACGGTGTGGGCGTAACTTGATTGGACGCCGACAGAACTTGGGCGCAACTGCCACGATATCCACCCGGTGGGCCATTCCCTTCTCGAAAACCTAAGGCTGGTCGTCGTGGCGCTGCTCGGGATCCACAACAATCGCGGGCAGGCGCCGCATGACGGCCGTCACGGTTTTAACAGCCCTTTGCATTTCAGGCTCCTTAAGGCTTCTCAATAAACCCATGACAGTTACGCGGGACGTATCCAGAGCCGCATCCTTATCGGCAGATGTCAAAGTATCCACCAGGCGAAGCCCCATCCCCAGGATATCCGAATCAAGAGCCGCTACGGCTGCACTTCCCAGCGTTGTAAGCATGTCCACCAGGCGCCCTACCAAGTCTGGCGTCAAAGAGTCGTTCAAGGCGCGCAGAACCGTAACCATTTCCGTGAGCATATTCCAGGTCCCGTCCTGATGCCATCCGGCAATGTCGTCGATCATCTCCCGCAATGCAGGACCATGCGATTCTACGGCACTGGCGGTTTCGATCACCCCGGGTCCAATCTCACTGGCCAGCTGCCCCAGCCCGGTTGCCAGGGTTGCAACGCGTTCGGCAATTTGTGGGGTGGCACCATCTTTCAGCGCTGCACTGAGACTGACCCATTCGGAGAGAGAGTCCCACACCCCCGTGCGATGCCACTCATCCAACTGCATGAGCGTCTTTGCCAAGGAGGGAGCGGTCTGCATAGCCGATTGCATCAGAGGACCCGCTCGGTCGGGTTCGACTTCTGCCGCTACGGCTCCAAGATTTGCCATGATTTCGCTGACACGTTGTGCCAGTTCTGGTGTGGCACTATCACGGATTGCTCCCAGAAGCGTGGTGAGCTCTCGTAAAGTTTCATCCGCCACCTCAATAGTCGCCATCGTTTTCCCTCCCTCGTCGCCGTTAGAGAACTCCTGCGGCTGACAACCAGTACATCTTGTTGAAGGCCAGCTTATAGAGGTGAATCATTTCGCTAGGGGCTTGAGGCATGGGGGGATGCTCATAGTCAAATTTAACGTAGGTGGCCTGGTCGCGTCCAGTTTCAATGAAGCAGAACACCTTCCCATTGTATCGGTGGGACCCCTGGCCTCCCCGAATCCGGTTGGCCAAATTAGAGGACACCACGTCTGCTTGAAAGTGTGCGGTGGACCCTGCCTTGCTAATGGGTACGTTGGTGGCGTCCCCCAGCACATAGATGTTGTCGGCACCTTCCATTTGCAAACTATGGCGGTCGGTTGGGATCCACTGCCCGGCGTCCCCCAGTCCTGAGCGCTTAATCACATCCTGCCCCGCATGAGGGGGGATGGCCACCAACAGATCGTACGACAATGTCTCACCCTCCATGCTCGTGAGGGTCTTTTTTTCCGGATCTACTGTTTCCGCATTAAAGAAGGTATGCGTCTCAATGCCGCGCGCAGGAAAGATCTCGTTGGCCCAATCCGCGATGGGCTCAAGAATATGTAGACGCCCAATTGGATATGTATAGACGACTTGGGAAGTTTTTCCAAGTCCTTGGGCAGTCAGCCAATCATCGACCATGAGCGTGAATTCCAGCGGGGCGACGGGACATTTATGCGGAACCCCAACCGTAACAACCAATCTGCCGCCCTGGAACGATTGGAGGGCCGCCCGAAGCTTCAGGGCGCTGTCCTCCGTATAGAACGTGTGGCCACCTTCTATGAGGCCCGGTACCGATCCCATATCTGGGCGGCTCCCCGTGGCGATCACCAGATAATCATAGGGAATTGTCTGGCCATCGGACATACGCACCATATTGTTCTCCCGATCTACCCGATCAGCATTGCCAATGACTAGTTTCACATGACGGTTTAGCACGCTCTTTTCCGCACGGTGGGCATCGGCGGGTACCGCCTGATCAAAAGCCATGTATAAGAACAGCGGTTGATACACATGAACGTCTGACTCGTTGATGACTGTTACCTCAACCTCGCCGCGGAGAATTTCCTCCTTCAATTGACGGGCCAACTGATTGGAAACCATCGTGCCGCCGACGCCCCCGCCCAACAGTACAATTCGCGTCATCTCATCCTCTCCTCTACGAGTGTCACCCATCTGCCGGGGTTCCCTTGCCTCATCTCAGTTTCCGCACTTGAATCTTATAAACGCCATCCGATTCCAGGCTGTCCACGACCTCATGACCGGCCTTGCGCACCCATTCCGGGATGTCTTTAGCGGAACCGCGATCAGACGACCACACTTCGAAGACCGTACCGACCGGCTCTTGACGAATACTCTTGATGAGTTCCATCAACGGCCCGGGGCAAAAAGATCCGCGGGCATCCACCATCCTGATATCCGACACGGAGACCACACCTCCTTGGAGTCTTAAAATGTCAGCGCTCTACCTTCCGACGCTTTGCCAAGAAATCCAGTGACGCCCATCATGTCATCAAACAGCGGGGACAAATCTGCCAGAGTCCACTCTTTAACGTCCGCGACTAGACTACAGGCGTACAGATGAACCTCGCCCATATCTTTAGCTTGTTCGAACAATTCGAGATAGTCGCCTTGTGCCCGTTCCACAATGTCCTGTGCCACCGGTCCCTTGACAATGGTGTTGCGCACGGCCTCATCGATATGAAAAGCTGGTAGCGCCTCCATCGACACGAAGATGTCCACCGTCTGGCCAAGGCTTCCCGCTACCATGGACACCATGGCGGCGGCATGTATTTTGCTGTAATCACCCGAGAGCACCATTAAGTTGAGTTCTGCCATCATTCGCTCCTTTCAATAGTCTGAGGCTGAATCATCCCCAGTGTTATGTGCGTTTTTCGGTCAAAGTTGACCCTCGGCTCGGTAGTTCGTAAACAAGGCCTCCGAGGGTATCACCCACTAGTTCAGTTGTACGCTAAGATTCAGGGAATCGCAAGCGCAGATTGGCAGGTGCTAACAAACGAGAAGGTGGCCGTGACGGATGATCGAATTCACCAAGACATGCGGCGTCCTATTGACTATGTCGATCAGGCTGCAGGCGGAAACTCGAACGATTATGCCACCGTTGGAATGTGAGGCGAAGGGCCTGGGAATCTTCCTTGAGTGCGGATCCCCCTTCCAATCGAATGGTGGCGCATTTTCTGGTTGGCCGACCTCATAAATAGCGCTTAGGCGCAGGAAGAAAATCGACTAGAAAGGAGCTTTGGAACCCGTGTTGCAATATCGGGTAGTGTGTTTAGCATTTGACCGCAACGACGCTGCTCGGAAGGCGCGGGCTGAAGGTTAGAGGCAACACGCGGATGCAGCGGCCGCGGCGATAGATATGTTCTTGGATCAGCCGGGCTGATCGCGGTGCCGGGAATTTCCGGACGGAGTGGCGCAAACCGCTCTTGATCCGTGACAGACGTCGTGGTCGCTGGGTATCATTTGAGGAAAGAGGGGTTGTGGGGATGGGACGGATTTCTCGGGTAAACGTAGCGCTGGGGGCTTTGGTGTGCGGTGGTTTTGTGCCACTGTCGACGCCGATTGCCGCGGCAACCGCCAGTCTGCCGAATTACCAGATCGGCATCGTGGAAGCCGACTTGGCTCTCCCCCAAGCCAAAGCCTCAGGCATTGGGTGGACCCGGGTGCCGCTGCCGTGGGCCTCACTAGAACCGCAAAACGGGACGTGGAACTTTCAGTATACGCATAACGACCGTACGCTCTTGGCGTTGGCCGCTGACGGCATCGTGCCGGTCGGGGTGGTGCAGACCGTACCGACCTGGGCCTCGACTAATCCGGCGCAGGCGCCGCGAGGCGTTCCGCAAGGTCTATCTTTGCCGTGGAACAACCCCGGCAATTATTGGGGCCAGTTCATGTATAGCCTGGCCCGGCACTATGCCGGCCTTATCAACACGTGGATTATCGGCAACGAAATTAGCGTGCACACGGGCCCCTCGCGAAGTTTTGACGGCACTCCTATGCAAATGGCCGAGATGATTCGCGTGGCATATCTCGCGGTCAAAGCCGCTAATCCGGCCGCATCCATTCAAGCTCCAGGAGCGCCCTACTGGTACGACCAGGGCCGCACCACCAATGCGTTGCTGACCGATCTCGCGCGCCTACCCGGCGCGAAGCAAAATCATGACTTCATCGACGGGCTCAATCTGCATCTGTACAACACGGTGCAGTGGAACGGTCTGGTGTTCGGCTACTATCGCCGCATCCTGATCCATCATGGGTTGGGGCCGTTCCCGATTTGGTTGTCCGAGACCAACGCGGCCCCCAATGCCCCAGAAGATCCCGGCATCACCCCCGCCGAGCAGGGCGACTTTCTGATCGAAAACCTGGCTGCCAGTTTGGGCGTGGCCACCCATGTGGAAGTCTATCAGATGACCGATCCGCACGCCCGGGTGAATTACGGTCTCGTGGGACCCAGTGGTGCGACCGGACCCGCCTATACAGCAGTGCAGACCCTCACCCGAGCGCTGGCCGACACGCGGTTTCTTCACGAATCCGTGTTGCCCTATGAGTGGAAGGCCATCGCCAAGCCGGCCATAGTGACCTTTGGCGGCGTGCAACGGCTCGTCCAAGTGGTCTGGGACCAAGGCTTTCAACGCACGACGGTGACACTGCCGGCGTATGCGTCGACCGCCACGGTCATTGCCGCAAATGGGGCCACGCGGTCCATTGTTGCACGGGGCAGACGCTTCGTGATCCCGTTGGCGCCCGCCCTGCATCATAGCCGCAAACCCCCGACCAATGCGCCTATCGGCGGCGCGCCATTGATTATCGTGCAATCGGTGCGGCGCGGCCAAGCCGGCACGCCCGTCACACCACCCGTGAACAGTCCGGCGGAATTCGCCGCGCCAACTCCCGCAATCACGACGCGCCGTGGCACCGAGACGGCGACCATTCACCCGGCTCAGGCCACGATCACTATTGCGGACGGTGCACAGACGGTGACGGTCGGCGGCTGGGGAGTCGGCAACGGTCGACTCTTGGGGCCGTCTGGGGTGGCGATTGGCCTTCACGGCACGGTGTATGTCACCAACAGCGGGGCGAACAATGTCGTTGCCTACAGCCCACGAGGCCAGGTAGTCGCAGAGTGGGGCAGCTACGGGACCAGGCCCGGCTATTTTAACGGGCCCTCGGGTGTGGCCATCGGGCCGAACGGCAACGTCTACATCGCGGACACACTCAATCAGCGCGTACAGAAGTTTTCGCCGACAGGAAAATATCTCACACAAGGGCCCTCCAACTGGCCTACAACGCTCACGGTTACCAGTACGAACCATTGGCACCATGTGAACGCCATGGAGTAATGGGAACGTGTAAGAAGTTTCCACACATCGACGAGCTGCGTCTTGATCCGGATTTGGCGCAGTGATAGTTCAGCCAAGGGGTGACCTAACGAATTGGTGCCCCCTCATTTCGTCTGTGGGCCCAACCGCTCCACGAGCCCTTCAATGCGATTCATCCGGCTTAGATTACTTGCTAGGGTTTAGCGCCGCCAACGTAAGGCGCCACATCCACCAAAGGTGTTGAGCCCTGAATGGTAAAGCCCGTCGCCGATATCATATTGGGCGCCGTCAAGAGTCCGTGATCCGCCATGAGCATGGCAATGTAATAGCGGATGGCCATCTCTTCATTCAGCCCAAACGCCCTGAGAGAAATGAGCTTTTTCATCAACTCGTCCGCCGGCGCTACCAGCACCTTCACATTGTTCAGGGTAATGCCGTAAATGCTCAAAAATTCTTGGAGATGCCCCGTGACCAAATCCGTAATATCGTGAATACGCTCATTGATTTGTTCTAACGGAGTGACTTGGCAAATCTGGTTAATCGCTTGTTCCAAAACCGGAGCCGCATAGGTGTTGACTTCATTGGTCTTGATATAGTGACCTTGGTAGGGCATATGTTGAACCAACTTCAAGGCGTCGTCCGTGGAATCTACATGAATGTAATAGTCCACTTGATAGCGCATTTGGGCCATCTCACGCGACAAGGCCTGACCTTCCGCCCGAATGACCAACTTGGCGCGATTCACATAAATGGCTTCATATTGCCAAGGTGATTGGCCGCCATAGAAGGCCTGTTGTATAGCACCAACCAAAACCTTTTGTGGAGTATCGACAGGATACTGACCCGTCTCATAAGCATTTAAGATAGCGCCCCGACTTTTTAAGACGCAGAAATGGTTGGACTCTACTGTCAGTAAAGACCCGTTCATGATATCATTCCCCGGATAGTGATACAGTAATACGTCTGGACCCATAATCTCTTCGCCTGTTGATGTCAATGTCGAAATGACATTGCGGATGGCCATTGAATCTCCTCCTCTTAGCGATCAATTTCTGTCGCGGCTGGCTGTTAAGGCTAGTATAGGCTACCAGAAGACAGTGGGACCCGTGGTCTGAAAATAATTTGAAGGTCTGTTGTGCCAATGTTGCCTGGTTCCACCGCGATAAATATGCCTATAATAAGGATAGATGAAGCAGAATGGAGGCAAACCGATTGCGTGAAGTAAGCCAGAACGAGTGGCCTAGCCTCTTTCAACAAATCCATCAGCAACACCAAACCCTTATCGCATTGTTTTCTGCCCCCTGGTGACCCCATTGCCGGCGACTGGGTCCAGTCGCGGACAAGGTAGCCAGCCAGGTCCCCAATACGGTTGTGTTCGTCAGGGTAGATATTGACGAGAACCCCACCCTCGCCACTGAATGGCAAGTCCAGGGCATCCCGACGATGGTGCGCATCGAAAATGGGGAGGAGACAGCCCGTCTAATCGGATACCGTTCCGAATCCGAAATTACTCAGTTCGCCCAACCACCCATCCAAGAGTGAGGCGCTAGGACGCCCCCTTCTCGCGCGGCCCTCCTCTCTTGGCTTTTCAGCCTTCTAGGAGCTTGTCCAAAAATTTATTTTGCGTGGGGTGCCAGTGACAGCGATCGGAAATCACCGGCCGCTCAATGGGAGGTCATGCTTGCTGCGGACTGGCATAAACTACCGGTTTCGAGAGATTTTG
>JAJZXX010000061.1 GCA_021806205.1 Bacillota bacterium
CGGTCCGTGTTTTCATACCCATAAGGGATCAGTTCGACATCGCCAGGGAAAGTCCTTTGCGTGACAATTCTGACTTTATTAGCGAAAATCGCTGAGGTGCCAATGTTTACCTGCGGAGACTGAGTTGCGATATGGGCGACCCAAATCGACCTGTTAGGACACAACAAATCCAGCGTCATTCAATTGATCGATGCTCATTCATCAGCTAACGGGTGCTGGCGACCGGGCGCCCAGGGATTCACTCGAAGACCTTTGGAATCTGGCCCGTTGACGAACGGTGGGATCATGAAGTTTTATCGATGCTGGAGCGAATCACGGCTTTCGCGGTGCATCCACAGGATCCGCGGTTTATCGGGCACATGGATTCGCTTTCAACGCTATCCTTGGTCATCGCCGATTGCGTTAGCTCTGCTATCAATAACAATATGGTGAGCCGCGAAATGTCATCGGCGTTCTCTGATATGGAAGATTACGTGGTGTCGGAGACGGCCCAGCGTTTCGGATTTAGAGAATGCGGTGCAGGAGAATGATGCCAAACGGGGAGACCTTGGCCAATTTACAGGCGTTGGCTGTTGCGCGGAACGTGATGGGATTAGCGTCGAAGCAAGGTTTATGGCTGCTAACAGGCCAACCGGTTCTCTTTGCATCCGAAGTCGCACAAACGTCTATTCATTTAAGGCCGGTCCGGGGAAGAGCGGCCCCCCACTCGTTTTTGGGATTCCCGACCGTCAACCTGCGTCGGCCTCAAGGACGGAGCTTGCGACTCCCCGGAAGGGCAAACGACAGCCGAAGCCGTCTCCTTCCTTAAGGTGGGGCCACATCGTAGGGCGGTTGACGAGACACCCGCACGACGGCGGCTCTGCCGCACTCGCACCGGTCACCTGGTACGCGATTCCCCGACGGTGCCGGGTCAGCGCGCCCACCCGGTCATCATTCGACCGATAGTGGCAGTGTTGACAGTCAAAACGGTGCCGCCGCTTGTCGCGATTCACCCGCGCGACGTGTCCACACTTCGGGCAGGATTGCGCGGTGTAGCCCGAGTTGACGGTCCCCAGGTGCGCGTGATGCAAAGTCGCCTTATCGTCGAGCCTCTGCCAGAGCGGGTCGGCACCACCTCAATATTCACTAATGCCATATTAGTGACAACGCAACCTAGAAAGCGGCTTCTCTCACGCGTCTCGATTATCCGCGCAAGCAACGGACGAGCGACAGTGCAGTTTGCTGGACGGGATCTGGTACGCAATCCATCGCGACTTTCCGGATCATTCCTCGGTCGGGGGGAGGAGCGGCATGACTTCTGGAATCAGGATACCCGGTCGCAATTGGTACCGCTGTTTTGATGCACGGTGGCGTAATCACAAAATTAAGGCGACCCGTGATAAACTTCGTGGTTGACCTGGCACGGCGTTATAATAGGCGGGGAGGATTGGCCCATGCCATCAGACATGTATGATATACCGCTATTAGAATTTATTCCGCCAGAACGCCGATCCGATATTTTCATCGTTCGTCGGTATCAAACCGGTGAGCGGATTTTTGAGCAGGATGATCCCACGACCGGGCTCTGGTTTGTGTTGGAAGGGCGTGTGGCGGTGGAGAGAGTGGGTTCGGACGGCACTCTCTCCACGACGGGGGTCTGGGTGCACGGGGACATTGTCGGCATAGCCGGCCTATGGGATCGCAGCGGCTATCCCGCCTCGGCGCGCGCTTTGGCGAGCCCGACCGTGATGGGATGGATAGCCCGGGACGTAGTTATCCGTATTCATCAGGAGGTTCCTAAGTTTGGGCTGGAGATTAGCCGGCTCTTGTCAGAGCGGCTACGATTCATTCAGGAATCGGTAGCTGGCCGCCAGGGCCGCCCCATTGTGAATCAAGTGGCATCCGTGCTATTCACCTTGTCAGGACGCATGGGCGGATCAATTGGGTTAACCCACGAAGATATCGCCCACATTATTGGCACGCACCGCGAGACAGTCAGTCGCGCATTGCAGGAATTATCACACCAAGGTATTGTGAATGCCCGCCACGGCGCTATCGACATCGTTGATCAGAATAAATTGGAACTATGGAGTATGATGTCGGGAACATGACCCATGAGAACCCCTGTCCAGGTGATCTCCATCACGGTATTTGAGAGAAGCGCGGCTTATTTTAAAGAGAACCCGAAAGGGGCTTAAGGTTTTTAGATGGCGCGCACCGTGGAGTTAGTGAAAGCCGATGTAGAGCTTTTTAACGAAAGGCAGGGACAGCCTTCCATGGACCTTGATTTTACCATACGAGCGCAATGGACTGGTGTGGGCCAAGACGGCGAAGGGGTCATGCACATTGGACAAGACGAGTTTAAATTTAGTGCACCGGTTAGTATGGGCGGTAAGGGGGCTGGGGCCAGCCCGGAGGATCTGCTGCTGGCTGCCGTGACGGCGTGCTATAGTGGAACGTTCATGCGAGTATTGCGTCACGCGGGGTTGTCGGTAGAGTCGGTTAGTGTCACGACCGAGGGCGTTGTCAAGGGATTTCCAACGAATGCAAAGTTTGCCGCGATCACGGTCAATCCAACGATTAAGGGAGCCGATCCCATCCGCCAGAAGGAGTATGAAAAGACAGCCCGGTTTGCGCGCGACCGTTGTTTTATCGGTCGGACGGTGCGTGATTATCTGGATTACCGGGTTGGCAAGGTGAGCCTGCAATAGCCTGGTCATATGCACCTACCGGCACTCCCCTGCTCTCTAGAGCCGGTGACGCGGACTGACAATGGCGTTATCTTGGGCGATGAGGAGCGATACGCATGCACGAGCTGATGGTGGGGCGCATCGGACACCCGGTGGTCGATTCGGTGCATCGCGTGTTAGTGGATCGGCTATGGCCTCGCGGCATAGCTAAAGGGACAGCGCCCTGGGATACGTGGCTGAAGGATGTCGCCCCCAGTTCTCTCTTAAGGCAATGGTATGGGCATGATCCTTCGCGGTATGCCGAGTTTCGGCAGCGGTATTGGGGCGAGTTGGACTCGCGCCCACCAGATGCATCCGTTCATGAGTTGCTGGCTATCTGGGAACATGAGCCCGTTATACTATTGACGGTCGCGAAAAACCTCGAGTTGAGCCATGTGCCTATATTGCATGATTTTTTGATGGTGTCCCGCGGTTAACAATATCAGGCAGCGCTGCCCCCAGGTGGGTTAGATCGCGCGAATAAGTGGTCCGCGCCACGTGTTAAGTCCGGTGCATGGCTAGAGGGCGATGGAATCGAATGTTTGGGCATGTTCCTAGGCACCTCGGATCGCGGAAAATTGGTCGATTGTCTCGGGCGCATAAGTGCGTGTGATGACCCCGCCCTAGGGCGGGGCTTTGAGGCTTCTCGGAGAGGGAACCTGTCGCTGGCTGACAGCTGTATATGGCCCTCAGCGATGGGTCCGCGAAGCCTCAACCGATACGCCAAAAGGCGGATTGAGTCCGCCGATTTTGTCTATCGATCAGGTCGCAATGCGGGCAGCCCAAGGGATTGCCCGGATCGGCCAAGACCACGGGCACCCTGGCCAGAGCTACTGTGTCGGCGATAAACATCCGTGTTCCCGGCGCCTCCGTATTTTGAGCAGGCGCCTGGCCGATGTCGTGCCTATTTTTGCAGGTATTGGAGCAATTTTGTATAACGTTGGTAGGGGCCATTCATCGGTCCTGCCGGATAGGTTGTGAATCGGAGCCTTCGGCGATGCTGACCAGCCTGAATCGATGCCCAGCCAACTAAAGAGAATAGCGGCGGCAGTTTGGACACATCGACTGCGATGCCACGATAAACCGGGCGGTCGGGGGGTGCGCTGCAAACAATTCGGATTCCAACCGTTGGGGAGGTCCATACTTTTTCCCAGTAAAAAGCACTAAGAAGTCATGGAGTGCGAGGGCACCGCGTACGACGCATTCTCATGTTTCTGGCCATGAGCAGGACGTCAAACTGGATTTAGTACGGAAGTTGGCTATGACCTGGGTCTAATAGTGGCGGGGATCTTTAGAAAATGGCTGAGGTTCTCCGTCTGGGAGTGCCCAACAATGGCGTCCAGCGTGCTTAGCCTGATATAGCGCTCGATCGGCCTGATGGTAGAGTTGTTCCAGCGTGGTCCCATCGAGTGGGTAGCGAGCTACCCCGCAGGTGAACGTGAGACCGGTTTGCTGGCAAAAGGCATCGTCGAGCCTGCCAAGGCATGACGCGAGCGTGCGCAAATCGGGTTGTTGATCCATGAGCCAGATAAACTCATCCCCTCCGGCTCGCCCTAAGACATCGTTTTCGTGGACGAGTTGCCGGGCGAGGTTGGCAAACGTGATGAGCGTCTGATCTCCTACGGGATGTCCATGCAGATCATTAACGCGTTTATAATAGTCCAGATCGATGACGATGAGGAACGCCGGTGAGGTCGGCGATTGAAGATGCTTGCGCATGCGCCGGGCTACACCCCGGCGGTTCAATAAGCCGGTCAGGGAATCGGTGTGAGCCATATCGTCCAAGGCGGTTATTTTCATCGACAGGGCGGTTTCGTATGTGTCCAGGGTTGTTTGCATATCTTGAAGCCATCGGCGTCGAACCAGGGCCAAGGGAGGCAACTCGATGTCCTTGTCCTCTTCCAGACCATGATAGGCGTCGAATAGTAGATTGTAGATGCTCACATAGGCCGATGGCGGGACGTGGGCTTGAATATGGGCAAAGCCCACCTGCCGACTTGCATTGCGAATATCGGGGTCGCGCGGTGATCCTAAAAACGTATTTCGGTGCCGCTCTAGGAGATCTCTAAGCCGTTTGGGATTCAGCTGCATCGATAGCCCGGTCACGAGGATCTCGGGATCCTCGGACACGGCTGCCAAAGCACGCTCTATCCACTCAGAATAGAGCCGGTTAACTCCTTCGCGGTACTGATGCCACTCCCGATCGTGTGCGTCATCCCAGTAGGTGTATGTCATAAAATCACCTTTCATCCGGTAGAAACCTCTTGGACTCGGGGACTCGGGGGACTCGGGGGACGGGAAGTATACTGTTTAGCGTTGATCCCAGAGGCTGATTGGTTTCGGTTGCGACTACCTTTGGCTTTAGTCAGGTTAGCCTGGTTCTAGGACATATAGATTGAACTTAGCGAACACATTCTAACATGCCCAGGTATCGAATCGACATGTTTTGACCGCTTTAACAGCGAGGACACATGGTGCACTCCTAACTTTGCGGTGATCTGTGCGGCATCCCAAAGAATATCGGTGTGGTACAATGTCGCGGGTAGGTCGGTTAGATACATTTAGAAACACTTTAGTGCGAAAGGATGGATGTGATGCGTCGTGCATTGTGGGTGGCTGCCTTTATCAGCGCCCTTTCAGGTGGACTCTGGTCTATCCACCGCGGTGCCCGAACAGTCAATCTCTCAAGTGTCCATGGTTCTCAATCATTGCAACACAAAGGTACCTTGAAGAGTCGATCGACCGTGGTCGCGGCCCAGTTTCAATCGGTTCATGCTGTTATTCATCGGCATTTGGTGCGTCCTGTCACGACGCGGGTGCGTCTTTTGGCCCGGTTGATTCAAGCTGAAGCCGGAGATCAGTCCTATCCAACCGAGGTTGCGGTGGGGGCGGTGGTTGTTCATCGACTGCGATCTCCCCATTTTCCGCACCACCTTCTCGGGGTAATCACGCAACCTTACCAATTTAGCGTCGTGGCCGCAGGGACCTTCGCCCGGGCTCACCCGACTCCGCGTGCTCTTCGAGCTGCACGCGCCGCCCTCGTTGGCGTCAACCCCGCTCCCGGCACGTTTTACTTTTACAATCCATTATTAACCCACATCCCCTGGATGAACGCGCTGGCGGGATGCCGGGCGATTGGTGCACTGCGGTTTTGTGCGGGTCCGCATTAATAACGGGTAGTGTAACATACATCCCCAGATAACTCAGGTTGGACGCGACGAGTGGGAGTAAAAGGCAAAAATGCGGCGGTTTGGGCACGCTATAGCCCACATTAGCCCGTATAACCCTAGCGCTTTTAAGGTCCGATCCCTGTCACCTGAGTTAACTGATCATGTATGTAGTGTAAAGCAACAGTCGCGTTCCCGGTGGGAACGCGAACTGACGATACTCCAAATGTGCGTAAGACAGAAGGTCGGTACTTGCTTGCCATTCTCCATTCGACAAGATGGGTTGCCCGCCCATGCGGCCGATCGGCGGGCCCTGAACCACCACGGCGGTTTTCGAATGGCTCTGGGGCGGAGCGGTCCACTGTTGTGATGGTGCACCTACTTAGGGGGCTTCATGGATTGATCCCGAGTGGCGCTTTCGAAGCGGTGACATGACACCCAACGAGATAAATACGCCTAAAAGGATTTCAGCCACGCCGAACGCCATACGGGACGGATTCAATCCGACAAATCCCATGCTCAACGTGCCAAACCCGATGATGCCAAGAATACTTCCTAATATCATGCGTAGCGTGGGCCACAGCGAGTTTTTACGAAGCATCTAAAGATTCCCCTTTCTCCCCTTTCGTTTCACCGGTGTGAGGCGGCGCTCCCGGCGGGTGGTTGTGATAGAAGTTTTTCCAGATGAGTTTGTGCACGCCAAGATATCGGGGCAGGCGATTTAAGCCCGGAATCCACGGTATGAACGCCAAGGCCAGCCAGAAGAGAAATCCGATAGCAAGTGCCAAGGCATCGGGAGCTTTAGAGTTCACGACAAATGGCCACTGATAGATCCATGTGGGGATAGTCATCCACCAGGCACCCGGGTATCCAGCGATGGCGGGATGGATAATGCCCCAGTGGTTTCCCGCGAGCGTTTGGGTCGCAGGATCCTTCTGCAAGGGAGCCCCTTGTAAAAAGAGCAGGTAGTTCTGGGTGTTAAAGCGCTCGTAGACAACCCCGCTACGCATCAAAGCGCCTGACATGAGGCCACTCTTCCCTAACTGTAGGGTGGTGCTTAGCATGACCGGCAGCGGTCCGTAGCTTCCACCTGGGGTGACCACCACTCCGTTTTTATACGTGCCCGTCGACAACGCCTTGGTGTAAGCCAGGGCCCAGTGGGCACGCTGAGCAGCTGACGCATGTGTCCAGCTGGTTAATGCGGGGCGTACTCTGGGGTTCAGCGAAGCCGCCATGGTTAAGGGATGGATAATGAAGTCCGTGGCCGCGTTGATCGGGTGAAGCACTCCCTGAAGTGACTGTAAAGGAGTTTGAATGCTTCCCGTGCCATGGTTATAAGGCGGGCCATAATTAGCGATCTGGCCTTGGCCGTCTAGAGCCCGCAGTGCCATTTGTTCGAACGCGACCGGATGTTGGGTGGCGTACGTCTTAATGGTGAGCGGTGTCTTTTCCGGCACCCCGAACAAGAGCGAAGCGGCCAACACGACCACAGCGACAATGACGAGGGTGGAAACGAGGTGTTTAACGAAGTCCTCCGGGACCATGCGATAGTGTGTCACTACGTCGTTATGGGTAGCCATTTACTTCACCTCAACTTTCGAATTTGAGGATTTTACTTCAGGGTACGGGGGCACGACGCTCTTCAACCGCACCCGAATAATGTGCAGAGCAATCACTGCGCTTAACGTTAACGGCAAGATGACGACGTGCATCGCAAACATTTGGCCTGAATTGGTAAGATTAACCCATCCCAAGCCGAGTGCATTGAGACCATCCTTGGCTTGTACCGCGTTCCATTCGGAATAGAGATCGCCATTAATTAAAAATCCAGTAAAGGCGGTGGGAATAGCGATAAGGAAGGCAATGGCGCCCAAGAGCCAGGTGCGCCCCCGACCTCCCCGCCATGCTCCCGTGAAAAACACTCGCCATAGATGCAGCATCATAAAGAAAAAGAAGGCTTGAGCCGACCAAAAGTGTGTCGCGTCGACAAACCGGAGAGCGCTGTTGTAAACCCAACTATCCGGGCCGTTCATGGCGAGGAGCGCTCCCGAAATGCAAACCACGACGAAGCTGGACGCGGTCAGAGAGCCCAACATATACATAAATCCTTGAGCATACTCGGGCATTTCTGAAGGGAGCCAGGTGTCGGCAGACATTACGTCCGCCACCAGCTTTTTTGTTGTGAGGGTCCAGTTCGCCAATCCAATCGCTTCCTTTCTACTCTTTTACGCTACATTTCACAGAGCTTGTTAAAACCGGCCCGGTTCACGAATGGCGTCGGCTTTGCGGCCATAACAGAGCCACGATAAACGTCAGTAAAAAGAGGCCTTCGACAATGAAGTTGCCTGATCCGGACGACATCGGCATGAACCTCCTTTCACCGTTAGGCTACGCGACCCGAATTGTGGTGCCTACGGGCTTTCGCGGTCATCTCTAGGGACCATCTGGTCCTAGGCTTCGCGATCCGAATCGTGGTGCCTACGGGCTTTCGCGGTCATCTCTAGGGACCATCTGGTCCTAGGCTACGCGACCCGAATTGTGGTGCCTACGGGCTTTCGCGGCCGTCTCTGGGGACCATCTGGTCCTAAATCAAGGGGACCATCGTCGCATCATGTTTGGCATTTTTCGCCTAGGGGAACCCTTTCAAGGTGTTGCCATGCTAAGGAATTCTCTAGGGTGTTGTCAATTTCCTAGCACCTTTTGAGCCACAATCGCTCAATCCGTGGCTTGGGCAGCAGTTCGCTGACGACGTTTGGGCAGTTAGGTCATGCTTCGCTTGAAGTAAAGCCGAGCATAGTGCCCGAACGGCCAGAATCCCCTGGGTCCGCGAGGACGCTTGCCTTATGGGTATAGACGGCCATCATCCGAGGAAATGTGTGGCCATTCGTCTGCGCTGAAGACGGCCTGGTCGAGAAAGCGGTAGGATGGGCATCCCTATCGATCTGGGAGCCATGGTATAATAGGCCACCAACAATGCGCCAAGGGGAAAGAGGGTGCCCGGGCATGTCCCACGGCTGGCGCGACCGTATTATCGCGACGTTGGTGGCGATGGCGGGCGTGGCGATGACGGTGGTCATTTTTGAGCATTTTGTTAAAGGGCTACATATTCATCATGGACAAGCGGTCTTGTATCTTGGGTTGGTACTGGTGCTCTTTACGGGCGTTTTTTCTTTTGTGGTATTCGGATTGTTAGAGCGGCAGCAGCGTGATTTGGCTAAGGCCAATGGCGAGTTGGCCCGTCAGCGGGACGTATTGCAGGGACTCTGGGATGCCACGGGGGTGGTGGCGACTCTACCCGACCTAGAAGCGGTGCTCCAACAAATTGTCGATGTGGCGCGCCCCCTGTTTAATGCCCAGTACGCGGCCTTAGCGGTGCTTTCCGATGAAGATCCGTCGCGAATCCGTCGATTTATCACATCGGGTATGACGTCTGATGAGCGCCGTCGGATTGGGAACCTACCGACGGGACGCGGTATTCTCGGCGAAGTGATTCGGACTAAGCGGGTCATTCGCTTGGCGAATATTGCCGACCATCCCGCCTCTTCAGGATTTCCGGCCCATCACCCGGCGATGTCCAGTTTTTTAGGATTACCGCTCTTATACCAAGGGGACATTTTGGGACACCTCTATCTCACCAATAAGGCAGGCGGCTTTACCAATGAAGATGAAGTGATGGCCCAATTGTTTTCCCGCCAGGCTGCTGTCGTCATTGCTAATGCCCGCCTGTATCAAGATCGAGAAGCCTGGGCGACGGTGCAAGAACGCGAACGAATCGGTCGGGAATTGCATGATGGGGTGTTGCAAACGCTCTATGGATTAACCTTATCGCTGGAATTTCTTTTGGACACGCATGACGACCTGGCCGATGATTTTGGCCGTGAATTAAACCGTATCACGGAGACCTTAAGTCTGACCATGACGGATATTCGGATGTATATTCAGAGCCTCGGGACCTCCCCCGTGGACCTGGCTGTGGCCTTGCGCGACATGCTGGCGCGCAACGGGGTCAAAGACGAGGTCGAACTTGCCTTTCAGGATCATGAGTATTTAACGCTCGATCCCCAAGTCGTGCATGATTTGGTGCTGACGGTCCAAGAGGCTGTATCCAATGCCAAGCGTCATGGTCAGGCCACCCACGTGGTGGTTGGATGGGAGAGTACTCAATGGGAGCATCACTTGTGGGTGGAAGATGATGGCCAGGGGTTTCAGTTAGGCGAATTAGATGCTAATTCCCATCACTTTGGGTTGGAGAATATGCGCCGGCGCATGGAGCGATTGGAAGGGACCATGGATATTACGAGCGACTGTGATCAAGGGACGACCGTACAGTTTCGCTGGCCTCGAGCGCGTGTTGGATTGCAATAGGCTATAGTGAGGAAAGGAGGCGAGAGTGTGGTGAATCCTGACGAGGAAAAATCCATCCGGGTGGCAATTGTCGACGACCACGAAATCGTCCGCATGGGTCTGAAAAATCTTATTGACCATCAGCCGGACATTCGTGTTGTTGCCGATTTTTCCAACGGCCAAGCGGCTGTTAACGAGATACCTGGCAAAGTGGATGTCGCGGTGCTCGATGTGCGGTTGCCGGACATCAACGGGTTTGAAGTGTGTCGACGCATCAAGGAGCTGGACGGCACCATCCAAATCATCATGCTGACGTCGTTCGGCCAGGATGAGATGGTCATGGACGCCATTAATGCCGGTGCCTCAGGATATCTGTTAAAAGAGTCCCGAGGGCATACCGTGATCGAGGGGATCAGAACTGTGGCCCAAGGCGGTTCGCTTTTTAGTCCGCAAGTCACTCAAACATTGTTCCGCCGATTGCGTGAAGCCAAAGGTCCCGTGGACCCCGTGGAAGAACTTAATGAGAACGAGCAGAAAATACTAGCTTTGGTGGCCGAAGGCAAAACCAATCGTCAAATTGGAGAGCAATTATTTTTGAGCGAAAAGACGGTGAAGCATTACGTGAGCAATATTTTAAGTAAGCTAGGCTATACCCGGCGCGCCGAAGCGGCAGCGCACTATGCGCGCTACGAGTCAGGTCATCATCGGTCGTGATGGTGGCGCAAGGCTAAGATTCCCGCGATTACTAACACCCAGACCACTACTTGCAAAATTCCCATAGTAATCCACGGGTTGATGTAGGCCAATAGCTCACGCATACCCTCACTCCATTCGTTTGTTAGACCCGGTGACGAATTATTAACTTCAGTGTGGCGTGGTCATGTTCAGCAATCTAGACCCGAATGGTCCTGTCTTTGGGGCCGTTTAGCCAATAACAAGGAGACCGTGGCCAAATGACCCCCAACAAATGGGTCGCATGGCGCTGGCATGTGGTCAGGCTCAGTCGTTATGCTGAAGGGTAAGACAGTCGAAGGAGGGTGACGGGATGATTCACGTAGACCCCGATCTGACCGATGAGGATTTCCTGAAACTATTCGAAAAAGGGATTAAGGCGCAATGGGATTCAGAGCAAATTGACTGGGGAGCGGTTGAAGGCATATCAGAGATCCAAAAACAGGCGTTGGGGCAGGTTATAACGCCCGTGTATCTGGGCGAACAAACAGCCATGCTGGGGATTTCGCAAGTGTTGCCGATGGTGTTGACAACGGGTTATGCCGAACCGGCGCTCTACTTATCCAGCATGGGTCTCGACGAGGCGCGCCACTTCCGCAACCTGAATCATTTGTACCGCGTGCTTAAGGTGGATCCACTGCCGAGTCGACGGCTGCCTGAAATGTGGCGTTACCATGCTCGTCTGCTTCATAAGCGGGACCCTGTCCAGTGGGTCTTTGGGATTCTTATTAGCGATTTATTTGCCAAGACGTTTTATGGCGGGTTTGCCGATCGGTTTCCGGACACCGTGGTGGGACGTCTATCCCGGCGTACGCTGCAAGACGAGGCGCGCCACCAAGCGTTTTCGGACCGATATCTGAATCGGATGCTGCCTACCATGGATGCCAATGCCCGACGCGAGCTGTTGGTACTGCGGGACGATTTATTCCGGATCATGGAGCGGTTGGGAGAACGCTTGCGGGGATCGATGGAGGTGCTAGACTGGTCCCCCGAAGAGTTTTTGGCGGAACTGTGGCGGGACACGGAACGGTGGGTCAATAAGTTGGGGATTGTGCCGCACCCTCACTCGGCGGACGATATCGCAGCCCTTTAGTTGAGGTGCGTGAGCATCGCGGCGGTAAGGCGAGAGATGCGGAACCGAGGGATAATTAAAGGTTTTCTTTTTGGGATTTAAGACAATTAATGACTGAATGTACTGGGTTTTCCCGTAATGGCGTGTTAATAGATTACGGGGAAGCCCGAGGTTTGGTTGGAGATCATGAAGCAAAATTGGCGATCGGGGTTTGTCACGGAAAGAGTGGGACGACGATGCGAGGCCAGGGTGAAAGCCCCTTTTACTCAGCATGTTTTTCAGTCGTGATGGCAACCGGGACGTTTCTACGGCGCTGTTTGCGTAAAGCCTCATTGATTCAGGCAGGTACAAAGTCTTGGGATGATATTTTCGCCGTGCCTTCTGGGTAGTACATGTTACGGCTTATCACTGGGCAAGTGCGATGGTCTCCGCAAACGGGTTTAAACCAAGTGTTGGAGGGCGACGAGACGGTCTACGAGATTGCCGGGTCAGGGTCCTTAACGTTTGTGCATGGTGGACGTTATGCGTGGTTTGACGGGCATGATCTATTGGGCTTTGGAATCCGGGCGCCCCTCTATCAATCAATCATGGAACCTCGTAATCGAGAGATTGGCGAAGCTTTCGTGCAGAGGTTCCCGTTGAGCACAAATGAGACCTGGGTGGATATCGGCACGGGCACCAGTGCGATTGTTCAAGCCTTGCAAAGTTATAGCCGTCAGCAAGGTGTGAAGAATTGGATTATCGGAATTGATGGCGCTGACGGCTTGATTGAGCAGGCCTGGAGCCACCAAACTGACACCTTGCCTGCCCGGTTCATCGACCAGGATCTCTCGGGGGTACGGTAATTGAAATAGGGGGGCATGGGCCACTGCCAGATTTCGGTGATGATCGGAGGATTTTCTGACATGACGATTGCGGTATTTTCGGACTTTGATAATCCGTACGACGGATTAAATGCCACAGCGTTATTATTCAAGGCAGTGTGTAAAATGACCTTGGCTCCCGAGAAGACTCAGACCATACCCTTGCAGGAGTCTTCCCAGTCCGCAGGTCGGACCATTCCCGAGCTCGAGTATCTGGGTGTCGTCATCCAAGGCTGGTTCCGCAAGCTGGACGGCACCTGGAGTTTTGGGTTCAAATGTAGCCCCTCTGCACTCAAGGCATTCCGCAGGGCGATCAAAGCCGACACGCCGAAAACGCATACCCTCAGTCTGGAGTCGCTGATTGATCGCGTGAACCTCATCATTTTGGGTAAGGCGGCCTACTGGACGCAGGCCGCGAAAGCGGTCCATCCAAACCTACCGAGCTATTCGGGGGGAATGTCACGGGGTCATGCGACAACAAGCGATGCAACTCGATGCGTATGTGCGACAGCGCCTGCCTCAACGCGGAGGCACCAAGAGCTAGCGCCGCGTTGCGATGCTCCATTCCATCTATACCCACGAACCTCTCCTTGGGGCCAAGCTGCGCTCCGCCGAGCGCGTGGTGCAGGATGCCGCAACGGGTCACCCGATGACGGATGCCGAATACATGCTTAGCGTTGGTACGCCAACGACGCGCCACAGAGGCGCAACGCAAACGCCAATCCCAGGCCGGTGATAGCGCTTACTGGGCACGGCGGGCTACCGCTGCCGCCCGAGCTCGCCAACGTGTCCTTGCTTTCGAGAGTACGTGATGTAGAGCGGTGTGCGGGAGGAGCAGCCGACAAGGCTGAGAAACGGGGGGAGTGCAAGTCTTCCCATCACCACTGGATCGATTCGGGTGATTAGCATACATACATAATAGGATACCTCAGGTTCTAGGGACAGCGATCCACAGGCTTACTAAAGATGAGTTGACACCTAGTGTCATCAACGCGAGATTTCATCCTCTAAATGCTACCGGTACCCGTTTCCTCCA
>JAJZXX010000181.1 GCA_021806205.1 Bacillota bacterium
AGGCACCTCATTCGCTTATGTTCATGATATGATTGCAGTACCTTTTAATTTGAGGCAACGAATCACTTTCAAGTACTTTTATTTGTGAGGGAAGACGTCAGACGCGATGGCTTCGTGGCGCTATGGGGCATTGCGCCTTGTCAACCGAATTTTACGTGGATATACATGCAGGAGGGGATGCGCTTGCGACCAGGCCTTCTTTGGCTGATTGTGGCTACGCTGTTGTGGGGCGGCAATTATATTGCGGGGCGCGTTTTAGCGTTTCAAATATCGCCGATGACTCTGAATGCTGCCCGCTGGGCGATTTCCAGCGTGATATTGGCAGTGGTCATGCGCCTTTCTGGGCGCCGCCTGCCCTGGCGGGAGTGGAAGGTCGTGGCCGTCATGGGATTTTTAGGGATGTTCGCGTTTTCGTTTCTTACCTATGTGAGTTTAGGTCATGTGGCGGCTTCCCAGGCAGGCCTCATCTCGGGCACCATGCCGGTCATGATTATGATTTTGAGTGTTTTGGTACTCAAAGAGCGCGTATCGCTAGTCGCCTGGGTGGGGGTGGGATTCTCAATTGTAGGAGTTTTTCTCGTGGTATCCCGGCAATCCTTTGGGGTTATGCGGCTGTCGATGGGAGACGGGGAATTGTTGCTGGCGGCAATTGCCTGGGCACTTTATACCGTATTGGGCAAGAAATTTGGGTCCCGGGTGGATGCCCTGACCATGACTTTTGGTGCAGCGATTGTGGGAGCCGGGCTGAGTACCGGGGCGGCCATGATTTATTGGCGGAATGAATCCATCCATCTTTCTTCGATGGGGTTTGTGGCTCTGCTCTACGTGAGTACCTTAGCATCTGTCGCGGCCTATTTATTGTGGACCCAGGGGGTGAAAGCGGTGGGTCCGACTCGGGCTGGCCCCCTGATGAACTTATTGCCCATCTGGACCGTGCTGCTCGGGCTGATGCTGCTGCATGAAAGGCTGAGTCTGCATGATTTTTTAGGCGGGGCGTTAATCATAGGCGGGGCGGTCCTAGCCGGGCGACCGCAACGACCATTGGCGGCAGCTTTCGACTTGCCTGGCGGTGAGTAGATATGCGCATTCACGGGATGTCAGGTCGTGGCCACACCCTAGCGGCAGTCCATGCGGACCTGGGTTTCGCAGTGTTCCAGCGGCCCGGTTCTGTGATATCATACATACCAGTGTGGGTATGTAGAGGGGAGGCGTCGCATGGTGCAACATCTCTCTCCGGAGCGTGTGGAGGCGATGGCCCGTTCGGGGCAAGCGCTGATCATTGATGTGCGCGAGGGGTCAGAATACCGCGGCGGGCATATTCCGCGCGCCAAGCATATTTCGTTAGGGCAATTGCTGCAGCGCTTGCGCGAGGTTCCCAAAGATCGGACGGTGGTCGTGGTCTGCCGATCCGGTAGTCGTTCGTCTCGTGCCGCTGAACTACTGACGGAGGCTGGGTATCGCCATGTGTATAATATGTCTGGCGGAATGCAGCGCTGGGCAGGACCGATCGAATAGCGGGCAGAGTTGGCAAGCAATGAATTTGGGAGGGATCGTGATGGCGGGGGTCGTGGTGCAATTAAACGAAGCCGCTCCTGACAAGCATCGAGCGGTATTGCGCAACGTGGCCAATCTCATCAAGGAGATGCCGCAGCTGACTGTCGAATTAGTCCTGTTTGGCCCAGGCATCGATGTGGCGCTCGCGCAAGTAACCGAATGTGGGGACGAACTGGATGCGGCGCAAGCCCAGGGGGTGGTTGTTGCGGTGTGCCAGAACACGCTGCGCCAAAGGAATCTGGGAAAGGCCGACCTCCGTAATGGTGTCGAAATTGTGCCCGCTGGCGTGGCCGAGTTGGTGCGCCGCCAACTGGAAGGCTACAGCTACCTTAGGCCGTAACTCGATTTCAGATTAAAGCCAGCGTCGAACCTGAGTTTTGTAATGCTGATAGTCCGATCCAAATTTCTGGCTCAAATAGCGTTCTTCACGATATATGACGCCATATTGGACCGCGATCAGCACGACCACCAATAGGATTGCCATCCACCCGTTGTTGAGGGCGATGGCCGCCCCTAAAGAAGAAGCCGTCATAGCTAAGTAGATAGGGTTGCGAGACCATCGATAGGGGCCGCGTTGGACCAGATGGGCCGGGGTGCGGTCCGGATTAACGGGTGTGTCAGCCTGTTTCATGGTGTATAGTGCCCAAAAGGCTAAGGCGAAGCCGGCCAAAACCAAACCCAGTCCCCACGCCGTAAGATTTTTAAATGGTGCCCAAAAAATGGCCCAGTGCAACGCGTAGCCGATTATGAGCCCGCTAAAATAAAGAAGCGGCGGGGGCGCAATGACACCAGGATTATCATGAGTCTTGGGCATGCCGACACCTCTTTTTGGCCATTATGATAGCACGAAAAGGTCTGTCGTAGACAAAAGGGCGCTGGCCTGCGGCAGGCTTACCGGAGTGCAGGCCATGCGATGGCTCGAAGAATTCAACCGCTTGATTTATCATACCGTACGCGGTATAACTATGGGAGAGATTCACTTGGCAATACTGTATAGAACATACAGGATAAAGATTTGGAGCTCTAGGCATGATGGGGATAGGAAAGTTAACCCCCGGGGGGTGCAATTAACATGTTGTTGAACGCCGAGATTCAGGAGTCTGTAAAACAGGCTTGGGCGGGCATGACCGAGCCAGTGACGGTCAAACTGTTTTTGAAATCGGGTGAAGAATCGTCACAGACGATGCAGGAACTATGGAATGAGTTATCCACCTTATCACCCATGCTTGCTATCGAAGAATCGACCCAGTCACCGTCGGGAATGACGCCCCAGGAGATGGAGGGCGCGGTGAGCGAGATCTGGCGCGGCGGTCAGTTTACCGGTGTCCGCTACTTGGGGATTCCGAGTGGTCACGAATTTGGCCCGTTTATCGAGACACTGCTAGAGGTGTCGCAGGGCGCCGAACCGGGCCTAACGGCGGATGCGTCCACGTGGCTCCAGGCGCTAAAGGATCCACTGCATCTCCAGGTATTTGTTACACCGACGTGACCATACTGTCCCCAGGCGGTTCGTCTGGCACAAGCATTTGCCCGCAGTAATCCTGGACGGGTGGTGGCCGACATGGTTGATGCCGGTAGTTTCATGGGTCTTTCTGATCGATTTGGAATTTCGGGGGTTCCCGCGACTATCATAAATGGGCACGACAAGACTGTGGGCGCGGTCCCGGAAGGGCAATTACTGGCAGTCGTTCGCCGGGCTTTGGCCAAGTCCTAAGGAGGCGGCCCGTGATGGAGAGAAAAGTGTTTTGGTCCGATGAGGACTTGCGCCATCGCTTACGGCGGGTGGAAGGTCAGATCCGCGGTATTGAGGCGATGGTCGGGCGGGTGGAGAGTTGCAACGATATATTGGTGCAACTGGCAGCCACGCAAGGGGCCCTCGGTAAAATCGTGAAAATTGTTGAAGCGTGCCGGGTCGCCGAGAAATTGGTCGGGGACATAGCCGATCCAGCCATGGTGCGAGAGGTGCTAGGTAGGCTGGTATAACTATGGGAATGAAGGAGGTGTCAGCCTTGGTCACGATTTATACGACACAGACCTGACCCCATTGCCGGACTGCCAAGCGCTATATGAAAGAGCGAAGGGTTCCCTTTCACGAAGTGGATGTCAGCCATTCTGAGGCGAATCTTAACGCGCTCAAGCGTAAGTCCGGACAAACCGGCGTGCCGGTGATCGATGTCAATGGGACGATTGTGGTGGGGTTTAACCGCCAAAAATTAGACCGGGCTCTGGGTCTGCGCTCGGAGTAGGCCGTTTTGGGGGAATGATGACGGATGGAGGTGGGTGGCGTGAAATCGTTCATGTATCAAGTTCCGACAGAAAAGTCCGTAGACCAAGCGGTGAAAGATGTTGGGGCCACGTTGCTGGAACGCCAATTTGGTGTGTTGTGGGATCTTGATATCAACCAAAAGCTGGCCGAAAAAGGCATTGAGACAGAACCACCCTTTCGTATTTTAGAGGTCTGTAGCGCCCCGCGCGCCAAAAAGGCGCTAAGCACCAACCAAGCCGTCGGGTTTTTTTTACCGTGCAAAGTACTTGTCTATGAAGATCGGACTACCCATCGCACCATGATTGGCTATGCAAAGCCTGAAATGCTGATTGGGCTGGCGCAAGATGACCGGTTAGCGTCTTTGGCTCAAGAAGTCGATCAAATCATGCGTCAAGCCGTGGATCAGGCGGCTGGTTGATCAATCGATAGAAAGGCCCCCAGCGACTGGACGTGTCCAGATCTGGGGGCCTTTACTATTTGGGGTCGTTCAGTATTTGTGGCCAATTGTGATGAAACAACGTGCGAATTAACGCCTCCGCCAACGGATGCGCCAATTCGTAATGATGAATAATGGTGAAGTGGCGCAAGAAGGCCAGACCCTGGACATCGAGCGTATGAAACTGATGCCGTTCGTTGGGCAATATGGTGTAGGGCGAGAGCACACTGGCGCCCATGCCTTGGCTAATCATGGCCTTAATGGCTTGCGTGGTGCCGAGCACAAAGCGAATATTTAACTGGCTTAGACTGAGGCCGACTTGCCCCAAGGCCGACTCTAGCGTAATGCGCGTACCGGATCCCGGTTCACGCAGGATGAGTGGGACCTGGCATAGTTGCTCGAGGGTAATCTCGGAGTGTTTCGACCAGGGATGCGGGTGGCCGACCACCAGTTTGAGCCGATCCTCCAAAAAAGGGCGGGTGACCAAAGCGGTGTCGGTGGCTGGCGCCTCAATCAGCCCCAATTCGATTTCCCGATTGAGCACGCGGTCGACCACGTCATGGGAATTGGCCATGTAGAGGGTGACATCAGGATATTTATGGGGATCCAGCCGGGTTAAGGCGTGCGGCAAAATATACTCGGCGATGGTGAGGCTGGCCCCTATGGTGAGTTGAGTTGGCAGTTTCGCCAATAGTTGGCGCACTACTTGCCGAGATTCTTCAATGGTCCGTAAGAGTTGCGTCACATAGCGATACACAATTTCCCCAATGGGATTGAGTGTGACCCCTTGGGAGTTACGGATGAGCAACGCGGTTCCATACCATGACTCTAACTGATGGATTTGCTGACTGACTGCAGACTGAGACAGGTTGAGGGCGCGGGCGGCCTTGGACAGGCTCTTCTGCTCACTTACCGCTTTAAACGTACGCCAAATTTGTTCGTTCATCAGAATTTGGCGGCGGAAACCTCGGCTTTCAGGCCGAGGCGGAAGCCGCCTGCCCCCTTTCGTGATTCGCGTATTGTTGCGTGACGGGCCGTCCTTTCCCGATAACCTGGCAGGATGTACCTCATAAGGGATTGCACGGGCGCCTATTCAAATCCCCGTGCGCTGCGCCCTAGTTTGGTACCTTACCCTTTTATATTAAGACAGTCTAGTGTGGGAAGGGAAGGGTACGGATGGCCAATACACCACTTATCATCTCCAATGACGAGCCGCAAGATGAGATCCGGCGGCTAAGTACGACGTGCTACATGTGCGCCTGTCGCTGCGGAATTGAAGTGACTTTACAGGGGGATCGCGTGCGATTTTTGTCTGGCATCCCCGAAAACCCTGTCAATAAAGGGGTGTGGTGCGCCAAAGGCGGGGCCGGGATTATGACTGAATACAGCCCAGCCCGGCTCCAAAGGCCGCTGATGCGGGAGCCGGGTGCTCCTCGGGGCGAGGGGCATTTTGTGCCGGTCGATTGGGAGACGGCCTTAGATAAGGTGACCGAGTGGCTTAAGGCGATACGCGCCAGCGATCCGAGTCGCCTCGCCTACTTTACCGGACGGGATCAGATGCAAGCCTTCAATGGCTATTGGGCCCGACAATTTGGCACGCCTAACTGGGCGGCCCACGGGGGATTCTGTTCCGTGAATATGGCGAGTGCCGGCATGTACTCGGTTGGCGGGAGTTTCTGGGAGTTTGGCTGGCCAGACTTGGATCACGCCCGGTGGTTCATGATGTTCGGCGTCGCGGAGGATCATCCCTCTAATCCACTCAAACTGGCAATTTCGGCTTTGAAGGATCGAGGCGGACGTTTTGTTGTGGTCAATCCGGTGAAAAGCGGTTATGGCGCCTTGGCGGACGAATGGGTGCCTATTCGCCCAGGCACCGATGGTGCTTTAATTCTGGCCTTTATGCATGTGCTTATTAAAGAGGGCTTGTATGACCGAGACTATCTCAGTCATTGGACCAATGCACCCGCGCTGGTCCGCCGGTCGAAGGGGCAATCCGGCGACGGGCTTTTGATGCGATCGGTAGACGGAGACATGATGGTGGTGTTGTCAGACGGCAAGATCGTGCCATTTTTTGAAGCGAAGGGCCATGGGGTGTTGGAAGGGGCGGTGCACTGCCAAGGGGAGGAATGGGAACCGGCTTTCCAAGTGCTGCAGCAGGAAGTGGATCGCGCCACGCCGGCCTGGGCTTCGGAGATCACCGGCATTCCTAAACGCACCATCGTTAGATTAGCGCTGGAAATGGGCCGAATCTCCCAGCAGCAACCGCTGATGTTGCCCATTGGTTGGACCGACGTTTACGGCCAAGAGCATCGCCAGACGGTCGGGCGTCCGGTGGCATTTCATGCGATGCGCGGACTGGCTGCCCATACCAACGGCTTTCAGACGATACGGGGACTCTTTGACTTAATGATGTTGCTGGGCGTTGTGGATGTGCCCGGAGGATTTCTCTATAAGAGTCCGTATCCCAAGCCTGCTCCACCTCCTGTGAAACCGGCTCCTGACCGTAAAGACTATCAACCCAATCAACCCGCCAAAGCCCCGCTGTTAGGCTACCCGACGTCTCCTGACGACTTGTTGGTCGATCAAGACACGCCCTTGCGCATTGACGAGGCCTATTCGTGGAAGTATCCTTTGGCGGCTCACGGCACCATCCAAAATGTTGTCGGCAACGCCGCCCTTTCCGATCCGTACGCGATCGACACGCTGATGATTTACATGGCCAATATTGCCTGGAACTCGACGTGGAATACCCTGACCACCCGAGAACTCTTGACGGCGCGGAATGAGAAGACGGGCGAGTACAAAATCCCCCATATTGTGGTCTTTGATGCGTTCGACTCGGAAACGGTCGCGTATGCCGACATCGTCTTTCCGGACACCACCTATTTGGAGCGGTGGGATGCCACCTCCCTGCAGGATCGGCCGATTTCCGAACCGGATGGGCCCGCTGACTCCATCCGCCAGCCCGTGGTGCCGCGTCTGGCGAAGACGCGCCCTAACGCCGATGTCTTATTGGAACTGGCCAACCGGCTGGAACTGCCCGGATTTACCGAAGGCGGTGTCCCTAAATATCGCTCTTATGCGGACTTCATTCAATTGTGGGAGACCGAACCCGGATCGGGAGTCGGACTGTTGGCGGGGTACCGCGGGGCGAACGGCGACCAGAACTTGGTGGGGGAGCCTAATCCGCACCAGTTGGAGGCTTACGCCTCCAAGAAGGCGTTTTGGCAGTATCGGCTGCCTGACGCCCATCGCTACTATCGAATGGCCAACCAGGGCTATCTCAACTGGGCGCGTGACGTGAAGTTTATTAACCAGGCCAAAGCTATTGTGTTGCAGCTGTATTCAGAGCCCCTGCAAACGTTTCGACTGGCCGGCCAAGGGCTCTGGCCGGGTAAAAAGCCCCAATCCCCGCTGTTGCGTGAACGCCTGAATACCTACTTTTCGCCGGTACCCATTTGGTACCCACCTCTAGAAGACCGTCCGGAAGAGCGGGATGCTTTTCCATTGAGGATTCTGACGCAAAGGCCGATGACCCAATATCACTCCTGGGGATCACACAACGCCTGGCTTCGGCAGCTCCTTAACGAAAATCCGCTTTATATGAACCCCAAGAAAGCGGCTTCATTAGGTCTTCACGACGGGCAGTGGGTGTGGATTGAATCACGCATTGGCCGCATGACAGCCAAATTGCGGTTTTCCGACGCTGTGGAGCCCGACACGGTGTGGACTTGGAACGCTATTGCCAAAGGTCCTGGGTCTTGGGCTTTGGATCCCCAGAGTCCGGAAGTGCGGCGCGCGGTGCTTATCAACCACATTATCCCGGATCGTCTGACCGGTGATGACGCCGATTATTACAACAACGATCCCATCACGGGGCAAGCAGGTTGGTACGACACCCGTGTGAAGGTTTACCCATCGGAGTTGCATGAGGTGTGGCCGGCCGTCGATCCGAGAAAACCGGCGGTGTCGCCACTCCCGGTCGACCGGTTAGCCTATACCACCCGGAAAGGAGCGCATTAGGATGCAACTGACGATTATTACAGACCTCAACAAGTGCGTCGGATGCAAGAGCTGCCAGGTGTCCTGCAAAGAGCACAACACCTCGGGAGCCTTTGGACCGGTCCCCGACGAATCCCCCTATCAGGATCCCGACGGGATGTGGTGGAATCGGATTGTGACCATGGAAAGCGGGGAATATCCCAACACCTCGGTGCTCTACCTTCCCAAAGCCTGCATGCATTGCTACGATGCACCGTGCGTCCCGGTGTGCCCGACCGGTGCCTCGTATAAGCGGGAGGACAACGGTGTGGTGCTGGTGGATTATGACAGTTGCATTGGCTGCCAGTTATGCATGTGGGCTTGCCCATATGGTGTCCGCGAATTTGATGAAGAAGAAGGCGTGGTCAAAAAATGCACCATGTGCATTGACCGTATTGAGGACGACTCCCTCCCCGAGAAGGAGCGCCAACCCGCCTGCGTGCAAAGTTGCCCGACTCATGCGCGAACTTTTGGCGACTTGGATGATCCCGATTCCGAGGTCGCCCGACTGGTTCAGGAACGTCAAGGATTTGGGCTCATGCCCGAACTGGGCGCGCGTCCCGCGGTCCACTATCTTCCGAGGCGAAAGGCGCCGTCCCAAGTACATCCAGACGAATTGGACATCTTCATGGGGGAGCGATATTAATGCGGCCCACTCCACCGTTATTGATACTGACCATTGGCCAAGGATTAGCGGGGGGCATTGTACTGGCGTTTGCCTTCTTGAAATCGCTGGGCGGTCTTTCCCAGAGCACTGCCGAGGCGCTTGTGATCATGGCGCTGGGAACGGCCTTCATCGGCGGTGTGGCATCATTTTTCCATATGCACCGCCTTGCAGCCGCCCGCTATGTGCTCCGGCGGTTGAAGACGTCATGGCTGTCTCGGGAAGCGCTGACGACGGGACTTTTTGGCGGATCCTTAGCCATACTAGCGGTGTTGACGATCTTTTTTGGTCGCGCGATGATGGTTAGCCCCGGATACTGGGTGTGGACATGGCTCTGCGTGGCTACGGGACTTTTGGCGATGTGGGTCACCGCCATGCTCTATGCCACGATCCCGGCCATGCTCAGCTGGCACGGCGCTTTGACGGTCCTGGCGTTCATAATGGTGGGCGTCCTCTCCGGGTTCGGTCTCGCAGCGATCGTGGCGCCTTTGAATGCCACTGTGTGGGTGGCTTTTTTGGTGTTGGTTGTGGGGACGGCTATTGTCAAGGGGATGCATTGGGCCCATTTTGCCGAGGCACGGGGGAAGATTCGCGCTTCAACCGGTACGGGCTTGCCATTCTCGCCCTATCGGCTTCAGGATACGGGAACGACCAAACCGCCGTATCGCACCCAAACCCAAGTGTGGCCCGTGCTTTCCCCCGGGTTGCGCCGAACCGTTATGCTGGCGGCCGCCTTCCTCTTATTTGTCGTGCCGCTCGGACTCACTTTGGCGCAACTTTTAGGCGGGCCATCCCTATTAAGATTTGGTGTGGCAGTGGCCGCAATTGGCGGGGTGTTCCTAGAACGTTGGCTCTTTTTTGGCGATGCTACTCATAGCTCTCGGGTGTTTTTGTCCGACGAGATGGCAGCTTTGCCGCGAGTGCCCTTGAACACCAATCGCCGACCCACGCGGGTGCCGTAGTGATACGAATACGGGTCGGTGCCGCGGATGGGGATGCTAAGCGCGTGCTGGCACCGATGGCGCCCATCTTGGAGCGCGCGGGTATATCTCTACAATGGTCTTTAAGACGGGACAGGGCTGGTTTGCTGAGCTGGCGGGGATCCGTCTGGGCGGTTGGCAGTGAGATATCCGGACCAAGGCGCGTGACCATTCTGGCCTCTCCCCGTGAAGATGAATGGCACCGAATGAAGGCAAAGTGGCCGCGCGCGATGCTAGTGGCCACCGATACCTTCGATGCCGGTGAGGTCCGTCCCTCATCCCCTGATGCACTTTTGCCCCGTGTGGTTCCCGAGTTTTGTTATCCGCCCGGGATCGGGGCCGATGTGTTTCAAGTCACGCGTCAGTTTCATTTAGAGGCGCGGCCCCGGTTAGTGTATTTGGGAGGATATCGCCAAGGGAACGTGATGAGCCGCCTCTTTTCCCTGGCCAAACGGCTCCTATCCCTTGATGGGGAATTGTTGCTGTTGGACAGCATCAGGGTCAGGGCTGGGCTGGCCCCCGCCCTGCAACGATTGGGGCTCGCAGAAAACACGGTGTTTTTTCCGGAGGATTTACCGGATCCGCAGGTCGCCGGAATTCTCTTGGGGGCTGATCTCTGTCTGGCTCTCGATCCAAACGATACAGCGCCAGGGATCGCCTCGTGGGCAATCGCGTCGGGGGTCCCTATTGTTGCCCAGGATTCGCGGCGGAACCGGGCGATTTTCGGACCGACGGCCCTTTATGTCTATGACGAGTCTTTTGACGTCTATCGCACGGCCGCCCAGAAGGCGCTTAACGACACCGTGGTGCGCGAGGAACTGATGCGCCGTCAAAAGCGCGCGAGCGAGCCTTGGAAATCCTCCTTCTCACTGCATGCTTGGGAAACTTGGATCGGTCAAACCCTGTAACATTCTTTCTATTGTTAATCGCGTCCAACAATTGAGGGTCGGTTGGAAGACTGGGAAATTGAGGGTCAATAGGGTGTTGAGATTCGCTTGGTGGCGACCGTTGGTGTCATTCAGACAGTCGATGATGGTCTGTTTGAACGGGCCAAGTTTTGGATAGTACCGGCTATGTAGACGCCTGGCCTTCACAAACTTCCAGAGACGTCCGATGAGGTTGAGGTTGGGGGAATAGGGTGGCAGCTATAGCCTTTGGCCTCGGCCATCACAAAAGCAGGCGTTTATAGCGAGTGTTATCCAGCACGAGTGTAATGGGTCGGTCGGTAACCCGTGTAATGCCCCTAGGACAATAAATCGGTCCGGAGGGACGTCGGCAAAGAGGATACGTGTCAGACATCATCCGTAGCCTAGCCGAGTCAGGAACCATAGGACGAAATCGGTGGCGGCGTCGATGAAAAATGCCTGACGGAGCCATGCCTGCGCCCCTAAGTTTCGGGAGAGGTTGGCCATCACAAACATGCAGCTTACAATATCCCAGGTCATAGGGACAACGATTCACAGACGGGCTACCGATGAGTCGACGTTCAGTGTCGTCAACTCAGGATTTCACGCACCCAATGTGGCCGATTCCCGTCTGCGGCATCTGTGGACGAATCTTCATGCTGCGAGGCGTCGAAACTAATTAATGATTTGGGTTTGAATCTCTAGTTCTGACCGAGGTAATAAAGGATCAGCTCATGGGTGAGGAGCGGGCATTTGAAAAATCTCCCCGCATTCCAACAAATACAAGCGTTGGTGAGTATGCTCGAACGCTCTACGCAAGGGGGCGGCTCCCTCCGTAAAGTGGCTCCATCCCTCAAAATGGACCGGGACGACGATGGGGGCGCCGAGAAGGTGAGCGGCTTCAACAGCTTGGTCGCTGTTCAGCGTGAGATTTTGGTGGTCGCAGAGTGCGGTTTGAGCGGCGCCACAAAATAAGATGGCCACGTCGATGGCGGGATATCGTGCGGCAATTGCGGATACCACCTCCAATGACGCATTGTCGCCGCTGATGTAGACTGCTGGTAAATGCTCACCCTCCAAGAGAAAGCCCATAACTTCCCCCGTCAACCGCTCACACCCGACCGGGCCGTGGCGGGCAGGCAGCCCGGTGATCCGTATCCGGGATGGTTCGGGCAACTCTACCGTCTGCCAGACAGGCAAGAGTGCCCCGAATTTTGCCTGATGCGCCGCTTCGGTGGTCCAAACGTTTTTTTGCTGTTTGAGCCATTGCGATCCTAAATGATCCAAGTTGTCGGGGTGTTGGTGATGTGAGAGCAATACGGCGTCGACCATCCCGATGTCCTCCAGCACCACGGCCGGGGGCGTCAATTTGGTGAGAGTGCGGCCGCCTACATGGTATGATCTGGGTGCATCAAATGTCGGGTCGGTTACGAGTCGGGTCCCTCCGTACTCGATCACGAGCGTCGGTCCCCCAATTAACTGAATGGATAGGTATCGGTCTGGCGACATGGCTTCGGGTCCCCTTTCGTGAAAAAAGACGTTAGATCAGAGGATTCATTCATTGTCTCTAGACTACGGGAGGGCCTGAGAGAATACCATTGACCCGATAGACGTTAACCGATAAGATTGGGCCATCATGTTGCCAAAAATTGTCGTCGTGGCTTTTGATGGGATTAGTCCGTTTCATCTGGCCGTGCCGTCGCTGGTGTTCGGCGAAGACCGAACGGGTGACGGACTCCCTCAATACTCCATACAAACGTGTTCGGTCGATCGATTGACCATCGGCACCACGGCTGGTTATCGGCTGCAAGTCGATGCGGATCTTTCTGCTATCGCCGGGGCCGATAGAATTATTGTTCCGAGTTGGGATCGGACCCGCCCGGTTCCAGCCAACCTGTGCGATGCCATTGAGAAGGCGCATCAACGGGGGGTGGAAATCATCGGTTTGTGCCTCGGAGCGTTTTCCTTGGCCCAAATGGGTTTGTTGGATGGCCGCAGGGCGACCACCCACTGGCGGTACGCCGAAGAGTTTCGCCAACGATTTCCGCAAGTGGATCTTGATGCTCACGTGCTATGGGTGGACCACGGGGATGTCGTTACGTCAGCTGGGACGGCGGCGGCCCTTGATTGTTGCGTTCACCTGGTGCGTAAAGATTGTGGGACGGACATTGCGAACCGCGTCGCGCGCCGACTGGTGATGGCACCATGCGTATTCCAACGAAGTTGACCACGGATTCCAGTAATGTCTGACCAGTGAGTCCAGAAATGAGTGACCAGTGAGTCCAATAAATACTGTCCAGTTACGAGGTCGGTCTTGAGTCTGTTGTATCCGAAGTGGATGCGTTTGGCAAGATTTTACGCATAGATTCTCCATGCATGGTCACATGATAGGCCTGGTGCACCACGCGGTCCAAGACCGCCTCGGCGACGGTAGGGTCCGGAAACCATTCGTGCCAGCGTTCCCGCGGCACCTGACTGGCGATGAGGGTGGCCTTGACCTGATACCGATCATCGAGAATTTCTAAGAGGTCACGGCTTTCATCGAGGGACAAGGGGTGCACGGCCCAATCGTCCAGAATCAGAAGATCGTAGCGCACCAGCTGGGCGAGCCATCGAAACCACTGACCCTCCTGGCGCGCGACGAGGCCATCGGCCAGGAGACGTGGGACGCGGTAGTAGCGAACCCGACCGTTTCGCCGACACGCAGCATGACCCAAAGCGCAGGCGAGGTAGGACTTACCGACCCCGGTCGGGCCCGTAATGAGCACCGTCTGGTGTTGGGCCACCCAGAGGGCCTGGGTGAGTTGGCGCACCACCGTGGCATTCCACTGTCGCGGGACCGTATAGTCCACCCCTTCCGGGGTGGCGGGCAAGCGCAGATGGGCTTCCTGCAACCGGCGGGTAAACCGC
>JAJZXX010000007.1 GCA_021806205.1 Bacillota bacterium
CGAGCACACCTGCGAGCACACCTGCGAGCAGGCCTGATGGGGGGGACGAGGACAATGACATTTGAAGAACGCGTCGCACTGGTTACCGGGGGCGCATCGGGGATAGGCAGGGCGACCGCCGAGCGCCTAGCCGAATTGGGCGCCGCGTTGGTGGTCGCCGATCTCGATGATGCGGGGGCCATTTCGGTTGCCGAAGCCATCCAAAGTCGGGGAGGCCAGGCTTTAGCGGTGAAACTTGATGTAGGGCGGCGAGACGACAGTGTCATGGCGGTCGACCGGGCGCTGCAGGAGTTTGGCAGATTGGATATTGCCTTCGCCAACGCCGGGATTCCGCAAGCGGCTGCCCCAGTCGAGGATGTGGCAGGCGACGATATCGAACGGCTACTAACTGTCAATGTAAAGGGAGCGATTCACTTGGCTCAAGCGGTCGCGCCACTTTTTAAGTCGCAGAAGAGTGGGGTATTCGTGGCGACGGCCTCGACCGCCGGCGTTCGCCCGCGCCCCGGGATTCAAGTGTACTCGGCGACCAAGGGCGCCGTCATTGCTTTTGTTCGAGCCTTGGCTTTGGAATGGGCGCCGTTCGGCATTCGGGCTTGTGCGGTGTCACCGGTGGCGACCGACACCCCCATGTTACCCCAATTTCAAGCGGCGGCAGGAAGCGCGGCGACCGACCCGGAGGCCATCCTGGAATCATTCCGAAAGACGGTGCCTTTGGGACGATTGGCCAGTCCCCAAGATATTGCCGAGGCCGTGTGCTTTTTGTCCTCAGATGAAGCGCGAATGCTAACCGGAACGATCCTCGACGTCGACGGGGGGAGAAATCTGTGAGGGAAGACGATGCGCTCACGATGATTCCCGGCACGATCGCGGTGCCAGGAGTTGGCGTGGGGAGCGTTACTCTTGGGGAATCGAAGACGGGCACGACGGTGGTGGTTCTCCAGCCTGGGGCGCGCGGTGCCGTCGATGTCGCAGGCGGGGCGCCTGCGACCCGGGAAACGCCGGTGCTCGATCCCATCAACACAATTGGGGGACCAGACGCTATCGTATTGACGGGTGGAAGTGCCATGGGCTTGCGAACTGCCGACGGGGTGATGGAAGTGCTCCAGACAATGCACCGCGGCGTGACGGTGGATGCCGTTACGATTCCCATTGTTGTAGCCGCAGCCATCTTTGATCTGAGCGTCGGACAACCGGGGGCGCCCACGGTGGGCGATGGCAAGACAGCGGCGTTAGAAGCCGTCTCAGGGAATCAAGTGGTCCTGGAGGGATCGTACGGAGCTGGAAGCGGAGCCACGGTGGGAAAACTTCTTGGCCCAACTCGTGCCATGCCTGGGGGTCAAGGCGCAGTCACTCTACGAACCCGGGACGGGTTGATGGTGGCTGCGATTGTGATCGTCAATGCCGTGGGGAGCATCCTTGACGAGTCTGGAGCCCTACTGGCCGGACCGACGATAGGCGGGCAGCCGCAAAATTCCGTGGCCTTGTTGGCACAATCTTTTGGGGGCATGGGTCCGGGCAGCGCCACCTCCATTGGGATCGTGCTGAGCAATGCGGGACTTTCCAAATCCGAGTTGGGGCGGGTGGCGCGAATGAGCCACGATGGCTTGTCCCGAGCGATTGATCCGGTCCATACTCCTTGGGATGGCGATACCATTTTTGCGGTTTCGGTCGGCGACCGCAAAGACGATGTCGGGCGTGTCGGTGCCCTGGCGGCCACCGCAGTCGCCTTGGCCGTCAGGCGCGGCGTGCGGGCTGCCATGCTTGAGGAGGGAAATCCATCGTGACACGCTATAACCAATTCATTGCGGGAGACTGGGTGGCGCCGACGACCAATAGCTGGTTTGAAGCGGTCGACCCGTCCACGGGTGAAGCTTTTGCCGAACTGGCCCGCGGTTCTCACAGCGACATTGACCGGGCTGTGTCTGCTGCCCGCATGGCGTTTCCCGCCTGGGCTTTTCGCGATGCCTTGGAGCGAGGACGGATTTTGTCCCGAATAGCGCAGCGGATTATTAAAGATCAGGAGACCTTGGCACGGATCGAATCGACCGATACGGGAAAACCCTTGTCTCAGGCTCGGGCAGATGTTCTTATCGCGGCCCGCTATTTTGAATTTTATGCTGGGGCCGTCGACAAGTTCGGCGGGTCGACGATTCCGATTCCGGGGCCCTTCTTGGACTACACCCTTCGTGAGCCTCTGGGTGTGGTGGCGAGCATCATCCCCTGGAACTACCCCTTGCAGATTGGGTCTCGGGCCATTGCCGCGCCGCTGGCTGTCGGCAATGCCGTGGTCGTGAAGCCAGCGGAAGAGGCCTCGGTCTCGCTATTTACCTTGGCCGCGATATGCGCGGATGAAGGCGTACCGTCGGGCGTGGTGAATGTCATATCCGGATTCGGGGAGGAGGCCGGGGCCCCACTGGCAGCCCACCCGGATATTAATCACGTGACTTTCATCGGGTCCCTGAAAGTTGGGAGGCTGGTGGCGCAGGCGGCGGCGAGAAATGTGGTGCCGGTCACCCTGGAACTTGGCGGGAAGTCACCCCACGTAGTCTTTTCCTCGGCTAATCTTGATCGAGCCGTGCCCATCATCATTCGCTCTTTTATTCAAAATGCCGGTCAAACCTGCTCGGCCGGTTCGAGAATTTTAGTGGACCGTGAGATTAAGCCGGAATTCGTGGAGCGCCTGGCCGAGGGGATCGGCCGCGTCCAAATCGGACCCGGATGGTCTGACCCCGACTTGGGCCCGCTTATTTCCGAACGGCAGCGAAAACGGGTTCAACACTACATAGACCTGGCCCAAAACCGGGGCGCCCAGGTTCACTTTGGATCCGACCCTAGCGTGGGGCAAGGATTTTTTGTGCCAGCCACGCTGTTGGATGCGGTGCAGCCGGACAATCCCGTCTTTCACGAAGAGATTTTTGGCCCAGTGGCCTCGGTTACCGAATTTTCCCGAGAATCCGAAGCCGTGATCCTGGCGAATGGGACGGAATATGGATTGGTATCCGCAGTATGGACCCGGGACATCGGTCAGGCGCACCGGGTGGCCAAGAGGCTTCAGACCGGGCAGGTGTTTATCAATAGTTATGGGGCGGGGGGCGGGGTGGAGATGCCGTTTGGCGGATACCGTCATAGCGGGTACGGTCGGGAAAAAGGAATGGAAGCGCTATACCAGTACACACAAGTGAAGAATGTCGCCGTATTTATGGATGAATAGGCTACGGTCAAGGAGATCGGGTAGCAGTATAGTCGCTCATTGGGCCTGGGCGAGTAAACGACAACATTTCTGAGAATATCAGCTTGATCATCCGACTGAAGAGACACACTTCGAGTGCAGCGACTCCATTCAGGGCCGCGGTTGATCATCCGGCAGGGCTCATAGGGAATTCTGCGACATTGTCAAAAACACTCCGCGGTCGCCGATAGATAGTTCGTATGAACGCTTTTTCAGTGACTTGAGTCGGCCGTCGATGCCATGAAAAAATCTCAGCTCATGCTCGAGTGAGTGATTTCGCGATAGGATCCAGCGGCTACCGTTTACACGCGGAATCGGGAGACCAGTTTCTTACCCAAAGAGATTTCTCAGTAGCCGATTGCCCACGCTTTGTCGCCCGGAGTGGCTAGGTTGTATCGAAGTTTCGCTTTTGCCCGACTAGACGGGAACAAAGGCCGAGCCTTGCTTTCCTGCTGATATTACAAAAAAGTCGGAGACTTTCCGGAGCATTCCCGGCCGTCGGCCAGATAACGGTCGGATAGGCCCGGATCCCAGCCAACACGCATGGTAATATCTGGAGTCTTGTGTAATGAAAAAAGGGAACTTTCGGAGACCGAAATGAGAGACGATGTGCCGGATAAGGATAAGGTCGTGAACAACATTGTTCAGCACTTTCCCGATGTCGAAAAACTAGTATGGTTTGGGTCTCAATCTCGGGGAAATGCCGGCCCGGACAGCGAATGGACTTTTTGGTGGTACTGCCGTCGCCCCTGAAGCCGCGCCAGCGGGGCGTGGCCGTGCGTCGCGTGGCACGTGTTCGGGACTTCGCGATGGACTTTGTCGTCGCAACCCCCGAGGAAGTGGTCAAGGGGTTTCTCCTGATGGCTGACGATATCTTACAGGAGGGTAGGGTGCTGTATGAACGATTCGGTTGAACCCCGGGATTAAGCGTACGGACGAAGACCGACAGTACGTCGCCATACACTTGAAGGGCCGTGGTAGGCGACGGTGTGTTTCCACGCCCACTAGGCGGTAGAAAAATACCTGAAGGCGGTCTTGGTGGTGATGGATACCAGGCCCCCTCGGACACATGATCTTGATTTGCTCGCCGATCTCATGGAAGCCAACATTTCTCCTCCTCTAACCTCGAAATCCTTTTTCGTCGCCATAAAGCGCACCCGATCACCAATTTTCAAAGCACCGATATCCGCGAAGCATCGCTGATATTGATCCAGTATGGGGTGCGGGGTTCCTGCGCGCGAGATTATTGCGCATCATGTTATCAGCGCAACGCTCTTCGCTTTGGGATTCCTGGCGATAGGTGCCACCGTGGGAGCCTATCTGCTAGGGATGATCGCGGTTGAAAGGCTTCAGGCGGCAGATGCGGCCGTATACTTTTACATTCAAGCGATTGCGGGTGCTTGGTTGTCGGTGGTTTAAACTGGCGCACCAGTCACAGCATCGTTCATGATCGGGTCCTTGATGATTCTTGGAGACCTATTCTTGGGCCAACAGGGCGAGTCCCGGGCTATTTCGGGCAGCCACGTTACTGCAAGTTCATGACACGGCACCAAACAGGAGTTCGCGGTAGTGAACGATAAGCCATCCAGCGGCACCTGATCTCGAATTGACAGCTAATTTTTACGCAAGATGAAAATTTTTTCGCTATTCATGGTGGTTACCTTGGAGCCCACTTGGTTGGTAGGGCTATTTTCCTTGGGCATGCGCTTATTCGGAATGACCCGGGGAAAATTGGCCACCGGAACGAGGCCATATCGTTCTGAGAGCTCCGTAATAATCTTATCGGTCACCAGCTGGATCTGTTTGACAGTCCGATTGCCCACCACCCAGCATTGATAGCCGCTAGGCCGCATGACGCGCGTAATCTCGCGCAAGGTGACGTCGAGATCTTGATAGAACGCCAAGACTTCGCGAGCCCGGTTGGCGTCGGTTTGGGCTATTTGACCCAATGATGCCGTCAAGGTGGGTGATGGCAGGGCGTGTTGCAACGCCGGGGCAGCTGTCCCTCCCAGCATCGTTTGGTCTAGCTTGTTGGGGGCCGGTCCATCCGCGAGGTCCAACCATTGCAAGGACAGGCGCGAAAATTGACCGTAGGCCACGGTGGTGCGACTGTCGCCATAGGGAGGTGACGTCACCATGAGGTCGAAAACCTCCTCCGGCAGTGCCGAGAGGTCCATGGCGTTGTAGGTATGCAACGAGACCGCGGGGAGTGGTCGTCGCTCCCAGAGGCGCGCATTCCCGATCTCATTACGCGCGATGACCTTACGAAAGGTCCCCAATACGTCCGGGTTCCATTGCGCCAGCCGACCTTCATCCAGGCGATACAGTTTAAACTCTGCATTGCGACTGTTCGACACCCAGCGGATCGTGTCCGAAAAGGCGACCCAGAAGAATGGGCGGATCGCGTCGGGGACGGTGTTCTCGATGCCGCACTTGAGACGGGCGAGTTCGGTAATGACCGTCGGCTTGAACCAAAACGCCAGGTTGTCAAAATGAGGCCCGTCGGCCTCGGAAATCTGAATGTCCGCGACGGCATCCATCAGCGTCTTCAGGCAGGACTGCAACGCCTCGGGATCCCACGCGGTGGTCTTGGCCTGGGTCATCAAACGCGATAGGGGGTTTAGATCGGATCCGACGGTCGTGAGGCCCGCCAAGAGTCCTTCCACCAAACTGGTGCCACTGCCCATGAAGGGATCGAAGAGGGACCTGATGCCCGGCTGATGCTGCTGGACAAGCGCAATCAGGCTCCGCGCGACCTGCGGAATCATCATGGCCGGATAACTGTGGTAGCCGTGGGTCCATTCTTTGGTGTCGACGTTGGCGAAATCCCAGTAGCCCGTCGGTAATGCTTCAATGGATTGGCGAATCGCCTGATCTGCTTGGAGTGCCGAGGAAATAGCCATAAACATCCTTCCGTAAAGACTAATCCCGTCTAGTGTAGCATGACCTCCTATCCGGCGGATCGCGCGCGGAGCATTTTGACGCAATCGCCAAAGCTCCAGACGTGGGGTCCGCTGGGGCCGGAAACCGTCGAATTACTTGGGCGTCGTTGTGGCGCATTCGCCGGAGTTGATCGGCTTAGAGAGTTTGCGGGGTATGAGAAGTGGGTGCCGCAGGTCCGGACGCGTTTCCTTAGGATGTTCCTTTTAGTGGCCCTGAACGCTCAAGGCCTGTTGATCGCTTCACAAATGAAGGGGGCATGGGTGTGGGTGCCCCAGGGGTTTGTGGTGGGCAGACAATATCACGGTGGGGATCCTCATTGTCCGAATGGTGCGTGATATAAGGCGTATGGCTGGTGATTGAGAGTTCCCGCATCGAGACGATGTGCCTCCCCACCCATCTGCCATGGCGACACAGTCACACGGATTGGCGGAGCATCGCGACGCCACTCACCAGACTGGGAATTAAGGTGGACCCCACTGTCAAGACAATTTTTTGAACCTCAAAGTGTGATGCATGCCGGGTGGTTCCGTAAAAAATCTGGTCGGTTCAATAAAAACGGCTTTACAGACCCCTCTAAGTTTGTCATAATACGTCAAGCCGATGAACGAGCAGAATTTTTGGGGAGTTTTCAGAAAGCCGGGTGGATGCAAGCCGGTAACTTTCCAACAATCCGATTCCACTCGGGAGGATATCGACGAGGAGTCGATCGTGCCGGCGGTCCGGCCAATGAAGTGGGCGGGTTTTCCGCCAATTAGGGTGGCACCGCGGTTGACACCGTCCCTAAGTCGGGGGCGGATTTTTATTGCCCTCATACGACATGGTCCGAGGAGGGAGTCACAACGATGCACATCCTATTGCCGGGTCCTACCCCGATACCCCCAACCGTCCAAGAAGCCTTGGTCCGACCCATGAATGATCATCGCGGGACGCCCTTTACCGAGGTGAATAACCGGGTGCGCAGCGAACTTGCCAATCTATTCAACGCCCCGTCTTTGAACCACATCGCCATTTTCCCGGCCTCGGGCACGGGCGGGCTCGAAGCGGCTGTGGTGAACTTCTGCCGGCCGCACGATCGCGTCCTTTCTATTGAGACCGGATTGTTTGGCCGCCGCTTCGGGGAAGTCGCCCTGGCTCACCAGGTCCAGGTTGATCACATAAAGGTCCCCTGGGGAAAATCTTTTGAGGTGCCCGAGGTTATCGATCGCCTAAACCACTTCCCTTATCGCGCCGTTTTAGTGACGCATAATGAAACATCGACAGGCGTGGTGAATCCCGTGGTAACATTGGCTGAAGCATTGGTGCGAACCGCCCCGGAGTCCCGGCCGATTCTCCTGGTTGATAGTATCAGCGGCGTTCCGTCCATGCCTCTTTTCCTCACCGGGGGGGTAGATGTGATTATTGCCGCTTCCCAAAAAGGGTTTATGTGCCCACCTGGCCTGGCTCTTTTGGCGCTATCGGATCGCGCCCGCGCCGCGGTGATCGACAATGATCGGCCGGGTCGCTTTTATTTCGACTTAAGACCTTACCTGGCGGACCAACTGCCCTATACACCAGCGGTCGGACTGTGGCATGCCTTAGACGCGGCCCTGACCCTATTGCGCCAAGAGGGGGCCGAGACCCGATACCGGCGTCACCGTATCTTGCGTGATGCAGTCCGCGCTTTTGCCAAAGCCGGTGGGCTCACCCTATTGGTCGAAGAACCGGTTGCATCCCCGACGGTGACAGCGCTGGCGCTTCCCGATTCAATCGAGGCCGGAACACTCCGAGAAAATCTGGAACGCGTCGGATTGCAAATTGCCGGGGCTCCAGGCCCTTGGCATCATAAGGCTATTCGCATTGGACACGTGGGCTATCTAGATCTAGCCGATGTGGTGGCAGGACTGGGCCTCATCGCTCCCTATTTGCCCGATCCAGCCGGTGCTATGACTGCCTTAATTCCATTCTTAAAGGAGGGCTTGGCTTATGACGCGTCCACGGATTTTAGTGACCGAATCGCTAGGCCCTAAAGGCCTTTCCTATCTTGCGGAGCATGCGGACGTAGATTCCCACGACTTATTGGACCCCAAGTTGCTCCCGGGTTTGATGGGCGAGTACGATGCCGTGATTATCCGCAGTGCCCATCGTCTGACGCGGGAGCTACTGTCCGGCCACCCCCGCCTGAAAGTGGTGGCACGGGCCGGAGCCGGCGTGGATAATGTGGATTTGAATGCCGCCACGGAGTTTGGCATTGCTGTGATCAATGCGCCCGGCGCCAATGCCATTGCGGCGGCAGAGCATACCTTTGCTCTGATGTTGGCGGCTATGCGAAACGTCCCCCAAGGAGGGGGCCATGTCCGCGAAGGCGGTTGGAATCGCGCCGCCTTTTTGGGCCGCGAGCTTTATGACAAGCGGCTCGGCATTATCGGCCTCGGGCGGGTGGGCCGCCAAGTGGCCCGCATCGCCCTGGGATTCCGGATGGTGGTGGCCGCCTACGATCCTTTTTTGCCGAGCGAGATATTTCGCACGCATCATGTGGAGGAAGTGACGAGTCTAGATGCGCTATTGGTCCGATCCGATGTTTTGACCATTCATACGCCGAAGTCGGGCCCGAAGCTGGGTGAGCGGGAACTGGGCCTGTTGCCGTTGGGCGCCGTTGTGATGAACGTCGCCCGGGGCGGCCTTATCGACGAAACCGCCTTGTCGCAATTGCTGCAGGCTGGGCGGATTCAGGCGGCCGGAATCGATGTATTTAGCCAGGAGCCGCCCCGTCTGGACTCGCCGTTGCTGCAGGCGCCTCACGTCGCTTTAACCCCGCATTTAGGGGGTTCCACGCACGAAGCCATGGTGGAGGTAGGGTTGATGACGTGCCGGGGGGTACTCGAGGCACTAGACAATCATAGCCCGTCGAATCTGGTGAACGTGCCGATCCCTGATGTGCCCGATGATGATGTGAAGAGTTTGGGTCGGGCGATGAGCCTTTTGGGTCAGATTTTTTCCAGGCTTCATGCCAAAATCGCCGGGTCCTTGGTGCTCACGGTGGGCCAAGACATACCCCGATCGGCCATTCCTTGGCTGCGCCAATCCGCATTAGCGGCCTTTCTTACCGATCGGGTGGACGAGCGCGTTAACACCGTCAATGCCTTAGTGGTCGCAGAGCGCCAAGGCTTGGGGGTATTGGTGGAAGAGTCTCACAGCCACTGGCCCGATGCGTTGGGGCTGCGTTGGGAGGGTCACCCGGAGAGCGAAGTGGCATTTTCAATCACGTCTGATAGTCAAGTGATTTTAAGGATACTGGAGGGCATCCCCATGGATATGCCCTGGCCTAAGATGGCGATTTTCACCCGGCATCAGGACACCCCTGGGGTGATTGGACGGATTGGGACCCTCGTGGGGGAATTCAACGTCAATATCGGGCAACTGCAGCTCGGGCGCCGCCAGGCCGGGGACGAAGCCGTCTTGGTGATGAGCGTCGACGCCCGCGTGCCCGAAGATTTGCGGACCCTTCTTCAAGAGCAGCCTGGCATGCACGCCGTGGAGGTGTTCTGGGAAGAATAGACTTAGCGGGCTTTTCCCAACTGTTGGGCTCGCTCGGAGGCTTTGACCACTGCGTCTTGAATCATACTGGGCCAACCCCCCTGGCGCAGTATATCCAATAGGGCTTCGGTGGTGCCTCCGGGCGAGGCCACTTTGGAAATCCATTCCGACAGGGGATCATTGGAGCGATCACGCGCCAGTCGGGCGGCCCCCTCGACCATCTCGCTGACCAACTGGCGCGTACGCCCGTAGTCGGCGCCAAGCTGTTCACCGCTGGCAATCAGGGCTTCCAGCAGCAAAAAAATATATGCGGGACCGCTGCCTAATAGCGCGGTGTAAGGATCCATGACCGACTCTTTGACGACTGTCACCGTGCCTAACATGGAAAAAAGCGACATTACTAAAGACACATCGGGGGCACTGACATCGGAAAAGCATGCCAAGGTGGTTGAAGCGCCTACGGCGGCACACACGTTCGGCATAATCCGCACCAAAGGATTGTTAACGCCTAGTGAACGAATGCGGGAGAGGGACCACCCTGCTACCGGTGAGATGATCAGCGACCTAGGCCGTACATAGGGGGCGATCGCATACCAAGTCTCATCAAGGTCCTTAGGTTTGACGGCAAGCACGATCACGTCGGCCTCGCCAACAGCCGCTGGATCAAATGTGACGCGCTGCTCCCAGATCGGGGATTGCCAGAGATGACGGTGGTTGACGGATCGCGCTACAATGCTCACGAACGATTCGATCCGGCTGCGATCCCACCCCTCCCATAAGGCCTGGGCTAAATGGCCGGAGCCGACTATGACAATTCTCTCCATCATCAATCCCCTTTTCGTGACTCGCGTAAAAGCCAACACAAAACCCGCCCTCTCTAAGGGCGGGCAAACCGCGGTACCACCTTAGTTATTGACCTATTATGCACGATCAATCTCTCTAACCCTATATCGCGGGATACCGCGCCGTGCCTTACGAGATCTGGGACGGGCATCGTCCCTGTGGCTTTTTCACCAGCCGCCACTCGCTAAAAGGGACTCATCACCCATAGGATCTCACACGACGAAACCATTTCCGGGAGTATAGAGCGACGCGCCGAAAAAGTCAATAACGTTTTTTGGTATTCTAATGGATGCGTCTTGATGATTAGGCATCTGAACCCGGTTTGAGAAAGATACATGTGAACAAAAACCTGGGTGCAGGGATGGGGCTATTGTTTTGATCGGCCTGTCCCGATGGACGATTTCGGTCAGGACACAATAGGATGGGGGTTGGAAGGTGGACGGTGTCAATCTGATCCAGGGATTTTTAAACAAGCCAGAGTATCACTTCGTGTTTCAGCCGATTGTGGGTCTGTCGAGTGGACAGGTGATTGGATACGAACTCTTGTCGCGGCTCTTTCATGAAGGCGACCCAGTGGATTCCGAACAATTTTTTAGTCTGGCGCACGCGTCGGGTCTGGCGGTCGAGGTGGACCGATTTATTCTTGGTGCCGCTCTTGATGCTTTGCCAACCTTCTCTATTCCACACCCGATCTTTATCAACGTAGATCCGGATTCTTTGGCGGACCGTCCTATCCAAGACATGTTGTTAAGGATCTCAGGCAATCGGGTGATTGAGGTCACCGAGCGCGGTGATTGGGACGCGTCTATCTTCCATGACTTTTTCGACGAATGGTGTGCGCGGGGGGGACGCCTGGCCTTAGATGACTTTGGGAGCGGCTATTCAGGGCTGGAAAAGCTGGTGGTGACAGGGCCGGACTATGTCAAGCTGGATCATCGGCTAATCCGTGGTTGTCATGAATCCCGGGCACAGCAAAACATCGTTGGGGCCATGGCCCAACTTGCGGCTCCTTTAGGATTTCAGCTGCTCGGAGAAGGAATCGAGACCGTCGAGGAACTCTACACCTGCATGAATCTCGGTGTGACGCTTGGACAGGGATATTATTTTGCGCGGCCACAGGCGTGGAATGAATTGGTTCCGGTGGCAGAGGAGGTGAGTCGTTGCGTCGTGCAGTATCACCAAGAACTTCATTCCGTGCCTGATGTGAGCGAGATGGAAAGTTGGACAGCCCATCGTGCTTTAATGGAAAAGCTTTTGGATGCCGCTGACGCCCAGGGGCGTGTGCATCATATTGTTCATGCCTTGTTTGACGCGCTGCGTCCCTATTCGGTGTCTTGTTTACAGGCGACCTCGTCCGGTTTGGAGCCGATTGTGGCCCTAGGCCATGCGCACCTCACCCCTATCAGTTGGGACGCACCGTCTTTAGCCCAAAAGGCTTTTATGTCTGGCCGCATGGAGGTCGTGCAAGGTGTACGCTCCACTCAAAAATCCTTAGGAACGCTCAATCAGATGCTGGGGGCCCCTGCCTCGGTAGCGATTGTTCCAGTGGGGAAACCGCCTTGGGGCGTTCTTGGGGCAGATTATAAAGAGCCTTATGCCTGGGGCAAACAACGGCTGAATGTCTTAATAACGCTGGCGGATTTGATGACACTGGTGCTGCCGTCTCAACCTAACCCACGCCCCGAGTGAGGGAGGGCATTCCCGCTTGCGTGTGTAATCTCGCGCAGGGATTTTGTTCCATCGTCAGGCCCCGAGGTTCGACCTTGACTCCAGAATACGGTAATGTCATATAGAGAGATCCGGGTGGATTAAATCTGATACGTCGTTGCATCGCCATTCAGAAAGGGGGATTCGAATGGAGACGTCAGGCCAACGGACCCTGGAAGCCCGCGTTAGCCTCTTGCGCATTGCGTTTGGGATTATTTGGGGGATTGATGCGATCTTTAAGTGGAAGCCTTCTTTTCAGTCGACCTACTTGGCGCAAGTGAAAGCGGCAGCCTCTGGCCAGCCGCACTGGCTTTTATGGCTCTTTCACCTGTCAGAGGCGGTGATTCGGGTGGATCCCCGGGCCTTTGCGATTGCCACCGCGCTCATCGAAACTTTGACGGCCCTGGGCCTTATCCTGGGCTTCGCCCGGCGCCTCGGCTATCTGGTAGGCTTAACGTTTAGCTTGGTGGTATGGGCGTTGGCCGAAGGATTTGGAGGTCCCTATACGGCGGGAAGCACTGACATTGGTACTGGCATCATTTATGCGGTGGTCTTTGCCGCCCTATATGGTTTGGATCGAGCGATAGGGTCCAGCCCCTGGTCATTAGACGCCGTTATTGCCCGGCGCCATAAAAAGTGGAAGCGCATCTCGGAGCCACGATCCTAAGTCTCGGGTCCGCAGCAAGGAAATTCATTCCGTTGGGGAGATATGCCCATACGCGCTAAACTAGGCCGGACGAGTCGCATTGAAGAGTTTGTCTTAAGGGGTGCTCATGAAGTGCTTTGTCGGACTGTGTGATGAGAGGTGCTCCAATTCGTCAGACCGCCGAGTCTTGGATGATCGACTCGAAGATTCTGTCAAGTCAGTTGGGCAGGGGTTGTCAGTACCATAAAGTGGACAGGCAACCGATGACGATGGCCAATACCTATACGGAGGAAAGTTAGGTGGGATCAACACCCTACAAACGTTTCTTGGACAAACGGTGGGCGATTACCGGATGGGGTGAAAGTCCATGCACTTGCGGCTGAAGGCGCGGGCCATGAGCTTGAATGGCGATACACGAAGGTCGCCGGGGGACCACCGAGAAAGTCTCCACACTTTGGGTTGACTTAGATCCCTTCATCAATCCAGCAACCCAGGACTGCCCCGAATTACTTGTTGCGTTGGATCAGACAAGGAACTCTCAAATCTCTGCTGAGTTACGGGAACGAGGACATCGGTTGGACATGGCCTCCAAACTAATCGAAAGGTTATCGACTCACGTTTCGCACCCCTGGATTTTCCCCGCGAATGATATCACCTGAGCACATTGGATAATAGACAGAATATGTCGCAAAGGAGATCCCCTAGGGGATCGCGAATCACGGAATTATGAACCCATCACATACCGCGCAGACCCCAGGTCCCACTGCTCCCACCGGATTTTATGGAACGCGCCAGGGCTTTGCCGTGGCCGC
>JAJZXX010000019.1 GCA_021806205.1 Bacillota bacterium
TATGGTCCGAAGGATCAAGAAGAGCCGACGACCGGTTTCCTGCAACCTCGGTCTCCCTCCATGGCTATGCGCCTGGTTTCTATCCCGACAACCGTTCATTGAGGGGCTGGCCCCGCAAGAGGTCGGCCTACTCTACCAAATGTGAGCATAGGACCGGGAAGCCGCAGGGGTTCCTGCATGGCAACTCAGACGATTATCGGGAGTTTCACCCGACGATCCACGAGGTGAAATTTGTCATTCGCCACATAAAAGCTATCGCGGGCCTGGCCTATTTTCATGAACGTCGGACGATCCCAGCGGAGTCGCGGAGTCCGTGCGCAAGGCGTGGGGCGTTCGCGGCGTTGTTTTAGCCTCCCAATAGTGATGCCAGGCGTCGGCCAAATCCGCAAACGGTTGAGCATGGGCGTCACGCGGCACCTCATGCAACCACGGGAATTGCTCATACTTGATCGCGTTAAATTGCTTTTTTAAGGCCGTGGCATTGGGCCGCTGACCCGCCTCGTATTGTCGGTTCCATTCGGCCAGCGCCCAGTTCCAGACAAATCGTGCGGTGCCCGCGGCTTGCTTAAAGAACCGGATCTGATCCGGCGTCGGATCCAGTCGGAGCTTGTGGGCTAACGTCGGCATGAATGGCCCCCCTTAAGCTTTTGCGATAGTTCCGTCATCCGTACAACCGGACAGAGAAGACCTGTGTAATGGTGCCTAAGTCTTGGACCAACTCTTGCTCAGGAGATAAGTGCTCCTGGTTGAGAACAAGAATCTCGCATCCGTGTTTGCTGGCAGAATCGCTCGAACCACGCGTAACCAAACCGGGTTAATCGATCTTTATGCGCCAGAATCACGGTGCCAATTTCCCCGGCATCCATCACGGCCAAAAACCGCTTGCGACTAAAATTCATCCCTCCGCCAATCTCTTCGATAAACTCCACGTTGGCGAGGCCGCGTGCCGTACAGAACTGTTCCAGGGCAAGCCGTTGGTTCTTCAAATCGAGACACGAACTTTAGTTGCTGACGCGACAATAGGCAACGATAGTCCGAGCACGTGCGCTGGGCCGTTGGTGCCGGAAGCCATAACCTGATCTTCGGTATAATAGCGACGGCCTGTGGTGTTTATGACGCTCTTAAAAGCCCAAAAGTTGACATGGTTGCCTGTCCTTCATTTGCTAGATAGAATGACCACAAGACTAAATTTTAGGAAAGGAAAACGCCCGAGCTCTTGAATGCTTGCTAAAGGCATTCCCCGGGCGTCCCTACATCACTGTGGTCATTATAACACCTTATGCGCTCGAAGCGAGCGCCGATCTCCTAACTTTTATGTACAGAGTGCAGAAGTGAACGGTTGCCCGCATTGTGAGGGATCGCTCACGGTGATTGGGAGCCGACCGCGGACGCGGCGACCACCGGATGGTACCCGCCAAATCCTCATCATCCGCCGGCTCTACTGCGAAGCGTGTGAGCGGATTCATCATGAACTGCCTGACTGCTTGGTTCCCTACAAACGATACGATGCGGAGAGCCTTGAAACCTTTGCCACGGAGGGGCGTACGGCCGCGATCGCGGCCGATGAGTCCACCCTGCAACGCTGGGAGGCCTGGTTTCGCGCGGGGTCTTTGTTTGTAATCGGATGTTGGGCAGCGCTCGATGCGCGGCAGCCAGAGGAAACAAGCGAGGCCCTCCCGTTTTCTCCTGGACTCCCCCGGCGGGCCCCTTGCCGATTGACGCCGCCCCAATCTGAGACCTCTCCAACCTTCACGGTGGACAATGGGACGACCTGAGGATAGAACCGTTCAGGTACCCCCTGGAGTTGCTCGCTCCCTAACCGACCAGGGTCGTCAGAAGAATGACCATGGCATCCAGTCCCAAAACCGCCATCACTCCCGGAGCGTGCGCGATGCCGCCGGCGATGGCCAAGAGCGGAATAGAAATCCCCAAGACCGGCATAGCCCGGTTTAGTCCGGATCGACGCCGCTCCTGCCCCTCCCGGTTATCGTCCACGAAGAGTCTGGTCCGACGGCGAACTCGGCCTGGATGATGCCAGAGATCAATAATTTGATCCGCCAGGTGGCTATCAAATTCGGGACCCAAATCGCGGTGGGCCTTAAGAATGGCTAATACGTCGTCCTTGGTGGGGGGGGTTGGCGTATTGGACTTCACGATGACTCCTCCACATTCAAATGTGACGACTCCCCATGCCTGAAGGCAGGGGCTTCTCGGTTCATGGCGGTGGCGTGTTCTCCGGCCGCTCCCCGACGGCTCCGTCCGAGCCCGAAACATCGTGTGTTAGCCGACCAACGCTCGTTGAAGGATATTCCGCGCCGCATTGATATCGCGGTCATGCCAGATTCCACAATTGGGGCACTCCCACATGCGATCCGCCAAAGTTAAATCTGCTTTGCGGTACGGACATCCGTCTGTGGAGCAATCTTGACTCGTATAGCGGGGATCCACCCGCACAACACGGCGACCGGCCCTTGCAGCCTTGTCCGTCGTGAATTGCACGAGTTGATGCCATCCCGCGTCGGCGATGCTCTTCGCTAAATGGGGGTTTTTTAGGAGTCCTTGGGCATTCAAATCCTCAAATGCGATGATGTCATAGGCATTGACCAGGTGCCGGGCAATCTTATGGGCCGTGTCCCGCCGTTGGTTCGCCACATGCTCATGGACTGTTGCGAGGCGACGGACGGCTTTCTTGCGCCGCCGACTCCCCTTCTTCTTTCGAGACACGGCGCGTTGCAACCGGTTTAGTTTGCGTTCGGCCTTCCGTAAGTGCTTTGGCGGAACGAACGTCTCCCCGTCAGAGGTCACCAGGAGATGCTTAATGCCCAAGTCGCCGCCCACCGCTATATTCGTCGCGGCCAATGGTTGGGCGTCTACTTCACACGAAAATGTCGCATAGTACTTCCCGTTTTTCACCACGATGGTACAAGTCTTGATGGTTCCCTCGATCGGGCGGTGGAGCTTGATCTTCACATCTCCGATTTTCGAAAGATGGACGCAGCCATCCCGCAGAGCGTATCCCCCTTGCGGATCGGTGAAGGAATGATAGCGTCCGAAGGACTTAAACCGGGGATAGCCGGGTTTCTCCCCGGTCTTAATACGGCGGAAGAATGCGTGAAAGGCTTTGTCGAGCCGCTTGGCGACGTCTTGCAGCACTTGCGAATGGACGGATTGGAGCACCGGAATCGCCTGTTTTCGTTCCGGAAAGCTGTTGGCTTGCGCCACGTAGGGCAACGTATGGCCGAACTTCTCGTAGGCTTCCTGGCGTTCCGCGAGGAGTCGGTTATACAACAGGCGACAGTGCTCCAAGGTGTCCTCAATCATTTGTTGTTGTGTCTTATTAGGATACAGCCGGTATTTGAACGACTGGCGCATGAAGATCCTCCTTTCTCTCATGTCTTAACGATTCGCCTGACGGCGAGCGCCTTATATCCCCATCGCTGATGCGAGGGGTCTTACGGCGCAGTTGATAAACCAAGCTTACCATGGAATGCCCGATCTTGACCTGAATCAACTGCATTTTCTGTCGACTCACTATTTCGCATACCGGCGCATCGACACCGCCAGCGCCAAAGCCGTCGTCACCGTGTTTTTGGTCGTGGGATAGGTGGCGGTGCTGTATACCCAGCGGCCTTCTTGCCAGGCCACTTCGGCGTATACCGCGCCGTTTTGCTTCGCCGCCACGACAATCACTCCTTGCCCTTGACCCTCGGGTTCGGGAGTGGGAATCACATGCGTATTGAGATAATCAGCCGCTATCCGCGCCAGAACCATCGGTAAGTGCCCGACCTTTCCTATGACGATAGACCAATCTCCCTCGACCCATCCGAGTATATTGTGGTGGCCATCGATCCCAGATGTAGCGGTCACGCCACTTCCCACTTCGACACCGGGACCGGGGGGTGGATAGGTCAACTGCCGATCGGCCAAAATATCATAGAGATACTGTTTGGCCGCATTAGGATCACTAAACACCGCAGTGGAAAAAGATGCTACGGGACTCTTCGCGGACGAAGACAGCGTCACCTGATAACGCTCGATGAGACCCGGTATCGATGACCCGAGTCCTTGTATCTTGGGCGCATAAAAAAGCGTGGTAGAACCGTCCGATGGCCAGGGAACCATAGTGGGCGCTTGCGCGTTCGACGCCGCCAATCCCTTAAGGTGGCTCATCGCCATTTGCATAATCGTCGGGAAGGTCGCCCCTTGTATAGGAATCGACGTCGACTTGGGTTTATAAATAGGCGAGCTCTTCGGCTTTTTACTCGCTTGACCCAACGATCGCGACTTAGGTTTATGATGGTGGGTCACTGGCTGGGTTGACGAAAACGCCAACCCGCCGCAGCCCGTGAGAACCGTCATTGTTATGAGAAGCCCCCCCAAAGCGAGCCATCGCTTCTCCTGCATAGACATCCACCCTTCAGTTGTGCATAGGGCTCCACTGACGCCCTCCATCCCGGGTGATCCAAAGTTTACCTAAAGACGATACCAGATAAGCGGTCTTAGCGTTTAAGATCGCCAGCGATCGTGGGCGAATCGCCTTAGGGATCGGTCCGCGCCGTTGCCACCCCGTCTGACCGCGAACCCACAGTACCCCACGCATTACGACCCAGGATTGGTTCCCCCAGGAAGAGGTTAACCCCTTTAAACGCGCCGTTAGGAGCGTTTGGGCTGTCGGGCCAAACCGGACCTTTGAAACGGGCACGGCCCTGGCCGCATTGACTGTCGCCATCAGGGGCGACCAGACCCGTCCGCCATCACGGGTTCGGTACAACCCCGGTTTGGCCAACAACACCCCATCCGCACCCACCAGGTTTAGTGCCAGAACCTCACCGGGCAGATTCGTCGCAGCAACTTGATTAAACCCCGTACCGTCTTGCCTCAACAGCAGCCCTTGTCCCGGGGACGGCCTTGAAAATGCTATGGACAGTGACCGGGGTTGGGGCGCAATGGCCACCGTGCTAAACGCCCTTAGACTGGACGGCAATCGGAGTCGGGTCCACCGCACGCCATTGTCGAGGGTAGTTCGAACCGTCCACCCCCCCGAGCTCGTCGGTGCCACCAGCCAACCCTCTTGATGCCAAAAGGCCAGAGCAGCCTTGGGTCGAGCCGGACCGGGAACTTGGTCGCGCATCTGCCAATTAGGCCCCTGTCTCACCCAGACTTGCCACTGGCCTTCGGCATGGTCTATTGCCCAGAGCATGCCGGGACCGGAGCGGGTCAGTTGCGTCACAAAAGTCAATGGCGATCCCGGCTGTGCCAAAGCCGGACGACTTGCCACCGCACCAGCCGCGGCTCTTTGGGCCAGGGCATGCGATCCGCCAAATTGACCAGGGGGAGCCTTGGACCTCATCAAGAAAAGTCCGGACCCGGCCAAAGCCATGATCCCGGCCATCACCACGGATACCCTGACGGCTGGGTGCCGGAGTCCTCGCACCCCGTGGGGAGGAGGGCCCGAACGCCGCGCCGCAGTGATGGCTTTCTCGACTAAATCGGGAGGAGCCTTTAGCGAGTCCAGGCGCTCATGCCAGTACTGTTTCAACAGACGCTCCGGTTTGTCGGGTTTCATGGCTCTTGCTCCTTTCCCTGACCGTTGCGCTCAAACACCACCCGAAACTTCCGGCGCGCCCGTGACAGCCGGATTCGGACCGCTGTTTCGCTGATGTTCAAGGTCCGCGCCATATCCCTGGTCGTCAGATCTAAATAATAGAACAAAACCAGGACCTCTCGATCACTAGCAGGCAGGCGCCCCAGTGCTTGCGCCACATCCAAGCGTTCTGGCCAATCCTCTTGGGGGCGGTCCACCGCATGATACGCCTCCAGCGGCACCGAAGGCGGGGGCAAGCGGCGTTGCATGTCACGTACGGCGTTGCGCGTCACCTGATGGACCCACTGGTCCGTAGGTTGAAACTCGGGGTGGTAGAGGCACCACCGAGCGATATGGTACAAACTGTCCTGCGCCGCATCTTCAGCCCGCGTCCGCTCTCCGACCAGTGCGTAGGCAAGCCGAAACACGCGATCCGCATATCGGTTCACCCAGGCCTCTGCCACCTCATGCGGATCGGTCATCCGCCCAAGCCCCTCCCCTCGTTTTGGGTGGCACTCGCCTCATACGCTAAACGCCCTTTTTGGGGAGAATGTTTCGTCGTTCTTGCGTAGCGGTCGAAGAATTTTGCGCCCCCGCTTGGGTGGGCAACACCATCCGCTCACGCCAGACGCGCACGCCCGCGACCCAGGCCGCAACCAAAATACCAGCTGCGGGCACCGCGAATAAGGCACCCCAAACGCCTTGCCAATCGGCTCCAATCATGAGCGCTAGCACAGACAAGACCGGATGCAGACCCACTTGGGAGCGAATAATCCGGGGGGCCAAAATCTGCGACTCTAACAAATGAACCGCCGCAAACAACACGGCCACCTCCGGCACTTGCACAAAGGGGTGTCCCCCCATTAATGCCATCACCAAAGGTACGATGGCGCCAAGGATGGGACCCAAGAGCGGGATGAGCTCCATGACCGCGGCCATCACGCCGATTAATACGGGGAAAGGTAGTCCAATCACCCAGGAGCCCAATCCAAAAGCCGATCCGACCACGGCCGAGAGCAACAGTTGCCCGCGCACATATCCCCCAATCACCCGCGTGAGCGTATGATCGACGGCAATCACCAGGTCACGCCGGGGTATGGGTACGAGGCGAAGGATAGCCGTCTTGATGCGTTCGGAATCCAAAAGCCAATAGACGGTGATAAACAAGACCAAGGCACCGTCCACCACCGCGCCGATAATATTCGTGACAAAATTAATGGTCTTGGACACCACAATCGAAGAAACCTTGCCCGCATTAGCCAATATCTTCGTCTCGATATCATGCACATTCACGTTAATGCCATTTTTATGGAGCCACGCCAGAAAGCCCGGTGCCATCGTGGATAACTGGTGGACATGCGCCGGGACTCTTTTGACCAGCGCCACAATCTGACCGGTCATAAGCGTGCCGAGCAAAGTCCCCCCGCCTACAATGACGATCACGGCACCCATGACCACTACCAAGACCGCCCACGATCGATGCCAGCGATTGGACAGCCTTTCCACCAAGGGGGCCAAAGTAATCGTGAAAATGAGAGCTAAAAGCACGATCAGCACGACGCGGCCCAAGCGCGACAACACAAACCATAGCCCGTACAAAATGGTCCCCGTCCCTAAAATAATGAGCACGATATCTCGCATCGTGGCTACGGTCCATTGAAATCGTTTTTTCGGATTGCCTGCCATGCTCCACCCTTCCTTTGCTTCATTGTAACGGCATTTGAAACAGTCCGACAGTACTAACGCAAGGAATCGCCGCCCCATCGTGCAGCCAAACAGTAGCGTGCCGTCCTCAGCTTGGGTACAATAGGAGGATGAATGATGGGAGGTTGTGCTGCTGGACGGTCAGTCTCGTCGCGGGCGCCATCAGGCCCAGGGCCCCCAGAGCATAGGCCTGTCGGCCACCTTAATCTTTATTGCCACTTTGGTCAGCCGGGTTAGCGGATTTGCCCGTGAGATCGTCATGGCCGTATTTTTCGGCACAACCATGGGCACTGATGCCTGGCTCATGGCCTCGGCACTGCCGAACCTCATGTTCGCCAGCGTGAATGGTGCCATCAATGTCACGGTGGTGCCGCTCATGACCCAAGGCGATGCGGATTATTCGAAGCGGTCCATCGAGCGGTTCCTCAATGAAGCCTTCACGGCCGCGATGGTGTTGTCATTCATCTTGATGGTGTTGGGCGAGGCCTTCACACCCTTTATTATCCACACCATGGCCCCAGGATTTGACCATCACCGCGTCGAATTGCACTTAACCATCCTCATGACCCGGATCATGATCCCCACCATTGCCTTTTGGGCCGTGTCGGGTCTGATGATGGGGGTACTTCAGGCGCGTGAGGAGTTTTTCGCACCGGCTTTGACGCCGGCCTTAGTCAATTTCGTAAGGGTCTCTACCATCGTCATTTTGGGTCATATGCTGTTTGGCATCACCGGAGTCGCCCTCGGATTCACTCTGGCTGTTATTTCCCAACTAGCACTCTTAATTCCGCGGCTGCATTCCATGGATATCCACCTGCACTTTCGTTGGCACTTCAGTCATCCTCTGACTAAGCGCATGGCTCGCATCGCTGGCCCATTTTTTCTCACCAGCTCGGTTGGCAGCGTCGGCATTCTGGTCGATCGTATTTTGGCTTCGGGTCTGGTAGTCGGATCGATTGCCGCCCTAAACTACTCCTATGTCTTGGTGCAAATCCCCATTGGACTGATTATTTCGTCACTCGCTATGCCTATTTATACACGATTGGCTCAACACAGCAGCACCCACGACATGGAAAACTTTCGGGGACTCGCTATGCAAGGGTTTCGCCTGGTCTTGGCACTCTTAGTGCCCATTACGATATGGTTCTTAATGCTGCGCATTCCGATTTTGCGCCTATTGTACCAACACGGCGTTTTTAACGGCCGTTCCACCGATCTCACCTCCGGAACCCTCTTGTACTTTGCCGTCGGATTGCCCGGATTCGGCGTCACCTATTATCTCCAACGGCTCTTCTTCGCTACCCAGGACACCAAGTCCCCGGCCCGGTTTTCTATTCTCACCATTCTTATCAACATCACCGGCGACCTAATCCTGGTTCACTATCTTAAAGCCGACGGTCTAGCTCTGGCGACTGGCGGCGCCAGTTGGGTCAATGCCACCTTATTGAGCTTCAAGGTGCTCAATCCCCGTTACCACCATAATCTTAAACTGCGGCGAACCTTCCTGACCTTGGCGCTGGCCGGGGCGGTGATGGCGCTGGCCACCGAGCTAATGTATCGCTTCTTGCATCTGGCCACCCTCTCTGGCATCACCCCGTTACTATTCACTCTATTTTTGACCGCTATCATAACCGGTTTTATCTACTTCATCCTGTTGTACCTGGTCCACTTTCCCGATTTACCCGAGATCCTGTCCCGCATCACGAAAGGGCGCTATTCGGCTCCCCGATAGAAGGCGCTTACCCCGAGTACGTCCGTGCCTGGCAAAATTCGGGTTCCAAAGCGTCCTGCCTGTGTTACCATAATGAAAGGAGGAATTGTCATGGGTACACTCATTGATCGGCCTTTGGTGGTCGTCACCAATCGCGAACCGTATGTCGATGAACGTACTCGAACGGGAATTCGTCATGTACAAAAAGCCGGCGGTGTCGTGTCGGCTCTGGATCCATTATTGCGTGACGTCGGCGGAGACTGGGTGGCTTGGGCAAGCGGCAGCGCCGACCGCCACACCGCTCCAGGAGGCGTACGCCCCGTACCGCTCGATAATCCCCGTTATCGTCTGCACCGAATCTATCTCACCGCCGAAGAAGTCCTGGGCTACTATACACGGTACGCGAATCAGGGGCTGTGGCCACTGTCTCATCTCTTGATTGAGCGCGCTCGCTTTTCTCGACGCGCGTTTACTTTCTATCGCAATGTTAATTTAAAGTTTGCAAGACGGGTAGCCCGGGAAAGTCAGGCCTCAAGCCTAGTGTTCTCGCATGACTACCAACTGGCGCTGGTCCCGAGCCAAATTCGCCAGCTGAGACCCGACTTGGCCATCGCCCATTTCTGGCATATTCCCTGGCCGGTCTTCACGGTCTTGCGATTGTGCCCGCAATACCAGGAAATCTTACGGGGATTACTTGGGGCAGACGTGTTGGGATTTCAAACCGACGAAGACGTCGACGCTTTTTTGACCTCGGTGGAACGGTCCTTCCGGCATGTTGCCGTGGACTACACCCAGGGTCAAATCCAGTGGCAAGGGCGTGTAATCCACGTCAAATCCTTCCCGATTTCCGTCGACATCGCTGACATCGAATCGGTCGTGCAAACCGCCCGCATTACCCGTTGGTCACGCGCAGTGCGCCACCGTTTATTGAAGCCAGGCCAGCAGTTGGGACTCTCGGTGGATCGCGCCGATTATACCAAAGGGATCATTCCGCGCTTAGAAGCCTTGCGGGAATTTTTTCATCGTTATCCTGACCAACGCGGCCAAGTGGTGTTTCTCCAAGTGGTGGTCCCCACACGTTCCGAAGTCTCCGCCTATCGCTCCCTGTTTCGTCATGTGGAACAAGAGAGCCGTAGAATTAACGAAGAGTTCGGCACTACGACCTGGACGCCAGTCCTTACCGTGCGCCGGTCGATTGACCGTTATCGCCTGATGGGTCTCTACCGAGCGGCCGATTTCGGCTTGGTGTCCTCGCTGTTCGATGGCATGAACCTGGTCGCCAAAGAATTTGTCTCGGCCCAGGTGGATCGAAGAGGGGTTCTCATTTTAAGTGAAACCGCCGGGGCTGCCCAAGAACTTGACCAAGCCCTATCCGTCAATCCCTGGGATCCGGAAGGATTCGCGGCCACCCTCAACTTGGCGCTTTCACTCTCTTTTGACGAGCGTAAGGAGCGCCTTCAGGCGATGCAACAACATCTGCATGAACATACGCTCTATGACTGGGCTACCGATATTCTGACGGTCTTAGACTCGCAAGCCAAAGCCTATGTGGTCGAATCCTAAGGCGCTTTCGGTGTCAACCCTCCTCCGTCTTCTCGCGGAAAAACCCGTGCAGTGGATTTTCGACTGGGATGGCACCCTGGTTGATTTAGCCGACCATCCGCGCGCCATTCGTGTGCCCGCTTCATTAATCCGGGATTTAGGGACCATCCAAGAACACAGTTCCTACCCGCTGGTCATTTTGAGCGGGCGATCGCTGGCCGATCTGGAGGAGTTCATCCCCCTGTCAGACATCACCCTAATCGGTAATCACGGCGCCCAATGGCGTGTTGGCGGTGCGAAAACCGTGATCCCCCCGGATCCGCAAGCTCAAGCCTCGCTCAAAGCCCTCACAGAACCATTGAACGGGTTACGGGATCGCTTCCGCAAAAGCAGCTGGGAGGACAAACAGTTCACGATAAGTTTTCACATGCGGCAAGTAGACCGGCGTCAATGGAAAGAGTTGGGCGAACAGTTAGCCCGCCTTGTGGAAGATCACACTCATCTTCAGTTGCGACCCGCCGATGCGTGTTGGGAGATCCGGCCCAAGTATGGTGCCACTAAAGGCGACGCCGTGCAAATGCTATTCCGCGATCATCCCAACAGCGTGCGCCCCGTCGTGTTTGGTGATGACTGGACCGACGAAGATGCGTTTGAGGCTGCCAATCAAGATGGCATCACCGTAATAATCGGATCGCGCCGACCGACCCGCGCCCGCTATCACGTAGCCACACCCGCCGATCTTCGGGAAATTCTCAGCCAAGTCGCCCGCTTTCTACTATCTGGGCAAGGGCGCCTCTGACCCCCAGCTGATGCATCGTCCAAAGTCACAAGACCGAGTCAAAAACGGAGCTAATGCCTGTTGCATGAAAGTCTCGAGGTAACTCCGAAGAGTCGCAAGCTGCTCGGCACCGGCGAGGCGGCGAAACGTCGCGGACACCTTTGGCTTGACCTTGACCATGCGGAGCGCACACGTTGCGCCACAGTTATCGAACGAAATGGTGAGATCGTCGTAAAAAGCCAGTATTTCGGACCGGCAGGTCTCCAAGCCGGTGAGGCAGGGCCGAGCGGAGGTCCGCTTCGCTCACCCCGTCGGGCGTCGTCTACCAGGTATTGAGCACTCGGCGCATGACCCATGGGTTCTGCCGCGGCGTCTAGCTCGGCCAAGTCTCGGTGCTGTTCAAGCGATTGACATTATCTTATTTCTTAAGGTACCATGCATAACATGTTAGACAACAATGAGGCTTCATGGCTGGGCCAGTTACGGCGCGGTGTCGCCGACGGTTGTGTGTTGGCCCTCTTAGAGCACCAGGAACGGTACGGATTCGACTTGGCCAAGACTTTGTCGCATGCTCAGGTCATCGCCGGCGAGGGTACGATCTACCCCCTGCTGTCGCGGCTGCGGCGAGATGGGTTAGTAGACACCGTGTGGCGGGAGTCCACGGAAGGCCCGCCGCGGCGCTATTATGCCCTCACATCAGCCGGAACCGACGCCCTGGCCCAATTCCGTGCGCAGTGGACACAGTTTACTCGTGCCGTGAACGAGTTAATGGATAATGCCAAGGAGGTTTCGTCTGAATGAGCTCCTCGGAGAATCACCATGACCAATTGGTGGAGGACTATATCGCCCGTATTCACCAGGCTCTCCGGGATTTGCCGCCAGCCCGCCTCGATCCGATCATTGAGGATATTCGAGAGCATATTCGCACCGCCCGAGCCGCCATGGCTCCGGAAAATGAGGCGCAAATTCGCCAGTTGCTGGACGATCTGGGTGACCCGGACGCGATTCGGGCCGAAGCGGGCCTTCCGCCCACCCCGCAGCATGGCTGGACAGACCGGCTCGCTCCCTGGCTCATATTGTTCGGGGGATTTGTATTGATCGTGGGTTGGCTGGCGGGCATCGCGTTGTTGTGGAATTCGTCCGTGTGGAAAACCCGTGATAAAGTTCTGGCCACACTCATTTGGCCTGGGGGGTTGGCTGCGGCCCTCTATGCTGCCGGCCTTGGGATGACCCTCTCGGTTTCCGTTCAACCTTCCGCCTGTTCCGGTGGCCCTGGCATCGCCACGCATTGCACGTCGCAACCGGGTCCCCCCGGGGCGTTTCACGTAATCGCAGCAATTCTTCTTGTGGTGATCCTCATCGCGGCCCCCATCGTAGTCAATGTGCGTCTTATCCGGATTTATCATCGCTCGGTAGCGTAAGAGTCGACACGGGAACCGTGAGATTACACGTTTTCTGGTTTACAAAATAGCGGCAAAAACCCCTTGGTTGACCGATGGGGATGAAAGCCGCTGGGGTCTTCCCTCTCGATGAGGGGAGACCCCAATCGGTTCCCCTCCGGTAATGCCAGCGTGCAGTCGATTGCTTGGTACAATCTATCCATGGGTGGTATAATTTAATAGGTGAAGCTCCATGGGTCGCATGACAGAAAGCCATCACAATATCACGTTTGACTGCAAATACCATGTCGTGTTCTGCCCTAAATATCGCCGGAAGGTGCTGGTCAACGGGGTCGATGTGCGGCTCAAGGAATTGCTGAACATGGCAGCAAAACCGTGAACTCCGGACCGACATCGTGGAAATGAAAGTCATGCCGGATCACGTCCATCTCCTCATTCAGTGCGATCCGCAGTTTGGGATTCATCGGGTGGTCAAGCAGTTGAAAGGCTATACCTCCCAGGCTCTTCGCCAGGAGTTCCCGATCCTGAAGCGCCGCTTGCCGTCTTTGTGGACCAATTCGTATTTTGTGGCGACGGTGGGCGCGGTGCCACTCGATGGGGTTAAGCGCTATATTGAAGACCAGAAAGGGCCGTAACCATGCGCCAATCGTTCAAATACCGTCTGTACCCCAATAAGAGACAGCAACCGCTCATCGACGAGACCTTAGAACATTGCCGTCTGCGGTACAATCGCGTGCTCGCCGAACGCCAGGAAGCTTATGAGAAGTCCGGCAAAACGCTATCCTAATGTGGCGAAGCGGTTGGATAAAGCCTTTCACGCGTTCTTTCGCCGCGTCAAAAACGGGGAGAAACCCGGCTATCCGCGCTTTAAGTCCATCGGGCGCTATCATTCCTTCACCGATCCGCAAGGAGG
>JAJZXX010000044.1:0-10255 GCA_021806205.1 Bacillota bacterium
GCCAGTAATCGTAATCGCACCCGGGCACTGGGTGTCTTTTTTTCGAACCGCCGGAGATCTTTGACGGTATAGCCATGGGTTTGAACGCTGGACAGCAGGCGGGAGACGTGGTACATGCGAAACCCGTTTTTGCCAACGGAGTGATGGTGATCAGAAAAAGCAACATTTCGCGCGTTTCTCTGGTTGGCTGCGGATGAGGGCCTTTGGTTGTGGGGCTTACGGGGGCGTAAGCGCATGACGGTAGTGTAGTCTCGTTGGAAGGCTGAGTATTGATCTACTGCTCATGTCTGTCTGCGGTAGCACTTAATTTCTTGACTCCGTCGGGTGGTATAGGCGGAATTAGGCCGGGGCGAATAAAGGAGCGCTCATGGCTTGGCGGAGGATGTCGTGCGATCCACCTGACCAACGTCCCTCCGCGCTTGACGACCAAGTCGCGTACACATAGAGAGCGCAATCATAGTTAACAATATGATAGAATATGTCCATTATGCTAGACATACAACTTCCATCCGTGGGTGTCCCAGGCCCGCACCTACCGGGATGAAAAAGTATTTTTCAAGGGAGAGGGTTAGATGCGGCGAGGCGTGGTAGCGGCAGGCATGATGGGAGCGGCGATTTCATGGTCCATTGCCGCATGTGGGAGCACGAAGATCCCGAGTTCGACTGCAAATAAATCCACCTCCGCCCAGGTTGTTTACGCCGGTTCACTGGCTTACATTAACGATCATGTTTTGGGTCCGGGATTTCAAAAGTCGACCGGTATCCAGTATCAAGGGCGGGGAGGCGGGTCTTTTGCCATGGCCCAGCAACTCTCGTCCCACTTGATTCCTGGCAATGTGTTTGAGAGCATCGGTACGGCCCCCATTCTAAAGCTAGAGCCTCGCCAAACCACCTGGGCGGTGCGGCTATCGTCGACGCCATTGGTGATCGCGTATAATCCTAAATCGCGTTACGCGTCATATTTTAAGAAGGTCGCCGATGGTCAGGTGTCCTATAAGGCGTTTTTTGAGTTTTTAGCCACACATCCTCTGCATCTGGGACGCACCAATCCTGAGACGGATCCCCAGGGGCAGGCATTTTACGAAATGGTGGAGTTGGCCACACTGCGTTATCATTTGCCGAGCAACACCGTCAAGAAGATCCTCGGTTCCTGGAACAATCCGAAACAAGTGTATTCCGAAGAGGGATTGCCGACAGAATTGGAGTCTGGCGGATTGGATCTGGGGAGTGCTTTTCTCCCCGAGGCCATCCAAAGTCACCTGGATTACATTCCACTTCCAGGATATTTGAACTTTTCGGTGTCGAGTGATGCGGGGTGGTATGCTAAGGCTCACATAACCATGCCAACCGGGACGGTCAGCGGTGGAGTGTTGGCGATTTGGGCAACGGTATTGAATAAGAGTCAAGCCGGCACTCGCTATGTGCACTATCTGTTGACCCACGAAAAAGTTTTGACACGCTATGGGTACCCGACACTGAGTCCCGTGATCCAGGGCCGCGTTCGAGACGTGCCCCGCCTCATTCGCCGTGGGTAACACGTCCAAGATTCCCCTGATGGTCGTAACAGGGTTGACTTTGGGGTTGGGCTTGCTGCCTGGCATTGTGCTGGTGGCCACGGTCGGGGTGGGCGGTTTTGTGGCGGCCTGGCATACCTCCCCTCAGTTGTCGACCGCATTTTGGACGACGCTGTGGTCCGGCCTCATGTCTTTAGGCATTATCGTCTTGTTGGGCGGTCCCACCGTGTGGTATCTGACACGCATTGCATCGCCAGGTCTGGCCATATGGGGCATGGGACTCGTCCTCGTGCCGCTTTTCATGCCGCCATTGGTGCTCGGTTTGGTACTGGCGTATGTGCTCGGGCCGGATACCAGTGTCGGCGCGGTATTAACGGCGTGGGGAGTCACCACCACCAACTCCTGGTTTGCGTTGGTGGTCGGACAGGTCTATGAGGCGCTGCCATACTTTATTATTACAGCCTGGGCAGGTCTCAGACGACTTTCGCCCATTATCGAAGAGGCCGCCCACAGTCTCAATCGCAAGCCCTGTGAGGTGTTTTGGTATGTGACGGTGCCGCTTAGCGCTCCAAGCCTCATCGCCGCCCTGGCGATGACTTGGAGCCGGGTGGTGGGTGCGTTTGGAGCGGTTGTGATTTTAGCGTATCATCCTACCGGATTGCCGGTGGCTATTTGGATTGGGTTGGAAGAGGTAGGCTTGGCGCAAGCCTTGCCGTTGGCGCTTTGGCTATTGGTCGTAGGCCTGCCAGTTCCACTGGGATTTGCCATAAGGGGGGAACGTCGTGTGGCACTTCGCCGTTGATATTGCAAAACCCCTGGCGATTCGCACCAGCCTGCGCGTTGACCCCGAACATGATGCGGTTGTTGCTCTGGTCGGAGAAAATGGAGCAGGAAAATCCACGCTGCTACGGGCATTGGCTGGGTTTTTTGGAGGGACCCAAGGGGATCTCAGCGGCCCTCCCTGGTGTCGGTCACTGGCCTTGGTGCCGCAACAGCCAAGTTTGCTCCCGCACCGCACGGTGAAAGAGCAAGTCGAGTGGATCTTGGGGAAGCCGTTAAGCGCGGACTCCAACCTCCAGGATTGGGTCGACCTTCTAGGCGTGGGTGATACACTGGCCCGAGTGCCCGGGGCGCTATCCGGCGGGTACCAGCAACGCGTCCAACTTTTGCGGGCACTCGCCTCTTATCCAAAGATTTTGGCGCTGGACGAAGCTTTAAGCCAGATTGACGCGCCGTCGCGCGACGCGATTCTTGGGCATTTGTCCCAGTGGGCCCAACGGGGGGCGGACCATCTCTTGATTGCGGCTACGCATCAATTTATGGATCTGGAGCATTGGGCCGACCAAGTGTGGATCATGGCCAAGGGACACATTCTACGGCAAGATTCCTTAGCCGAATTAATAGCGCATCCAAAAACCTGGGCGGTTGCCTCTTTAGTGGGTTACGTGGCCCTGGTGAGCACCGACTCGGGCTTCTGGGCGATCAGGGAAGGCATCGGCGAAGTGGGACCGCCCGGGGTGAGTATCCAAGGCGTGGTGACACAGGTCCGGATCAATGATATGGTGGTGCGGGTGCCATCAGTGATGGTAGGCCGCCAGCACTTTGTGGTGCAGGTCGCGCCGGAGGACTTTAATGTGGGTGACCCTGTCGCGTTTTTTCTTCCGGGTGCAGTTGTTGCACCACCGAAGGAGGCCGAGTGATGACAAGTGCCCCTTTTCAGGCATTCGGTGAGGCGGTGCGGGCGCGGCGCGAGGAGTTGGGGATGACCCAATTACATCTGTCCGAGCGTCTTTACATGACGCGGCAAAATCTGGCTGAAATCGAAAGCGGACGTCGGTTGCCGCGCCTGGACACAGCCCGCCGCTTGGCCACCCTATTGGGATGGACCTTGGATGCGTTGACGGCCCATTTGGCCCGTGAGTCACATCCACACTGGGTTATGGATGCTGAACCGACCGAAGCGTCCCCGGTGATTTGGACCCTTATTGGTGAGAAACTTTGCGTGGCGAAGGCCGGTCGCGTGGCGCCCCCGCTGATGGTTGATGGCTTGTGGGACCCCGTCACGGCTCTGGTTCGCGATGTGCCTGGGGCTTGCGATCCGGCCAGCACCTTGTTCCTAGCAGGATGCGATCCGTTCGTATCTTGGCTGTGGCAAAGGACCCCCCATCCGGATATCACGCTCTATGTGTTTTCGATGGGCAGCCTAGCCGCTCTCCAGGCTCTTGCCGAAGGGGCTGTGCATCTGGCTGGATCCCATCTGTTCGATCAAAAGTCTCGCCGCTATAACCGCTTCGATAATCGGTTTTCCTTTAAGACGCGGCGCTTCCCCTATCTGATGTGGGATTCTGGCGCATTGGGGGCGATCCAATCGCCTGACCAGTGGGTGGTAAAAGAACCGGGGAGTGAGGCGCGGGCCCTCTTTGAAAGGCAAAGGGGAATGAGCGATTCTGGGCCGCTGGTCGAACTCGATTCGCACTGGGCGATTGCGCGATATGTTGCTAGACATCCCCATACGGCTGGGGTGGGAATTGGCGCGGTGGCACTGGCGATGAACCTACCGTTTTTGCCGTGGACCCGGGAGCCTTTTGAGTGGATTACCCGTGAGGAATGGACCCGGGATCCTCGGATTCGGGCGTTTGAGCAGTGGCTTCGATCGCATTCTCTCACCGATTTAATGCAAAAAGTCCCAGGAATCATCCCGTTGATGTCGTGATCCAAGCAGGCGAGCTATAATGGGGGTACGTAGTCAATGGTTGGCTAGGAGGTGGATTTTTGCGTAAGACGAAAGTTGTGGCCACGTTAGGCCCGGCTTCTACCGATCCGGCGGTGTTTTTGAAGATGGTGGAGGGCGGACTGGACGTGGCCCGAATCAATTTGTCCCACGGACAGATCGACCATCATCGTGCGGTCATCCGCATGGTTCGCCAGATTGAACAGCAAGTGGGCCGACCCATCGGGGTGATGCTGGATACCGCGGGCCCGGAGGTGCGGGTAAAAACTCGCCAGTCCAAAGGCCTTTCTGTAGAACCAGGGTCGACTCTCACTCTTGGGGACGCGGAGGACGCCGATCTTCGCCCATCCATTTCAGACGTGGCGGATTTTCTCAAGGTGGGGCACCAGTTAGTGGTCGGGGATGGCTCGGTAATCATGGAAGTGAAACGTATGGGGCGTCGGGTCGAACTGACCGTGATTCAAGGCAACTATATCCACGATAATAAAAAGGTGACAAGCCCTGGGGCAATCTGGGAACTTCCGGTCCTCACTCAAGCCGATCAGGCGGCTCTGCAAATGGGTATTGAAGAGGGGATTGACTGGGTGGCTGCCTCGTTCGTTCGCACACCCGACGACTTAGTCAGTGTGCGCCGCCAGGTCGAGAGCTGGGGTGGTGGGTCCATCGCCATTATGGCGAAGATTGAAACCAAGCTGGCCATGCAAAACCTCGACACCATTGCCCGGCTGGCGGATGGCCTCATGGTCGCGCGCGGCGATCTCGGTGTGGAATATCCACCCGAGGACGTGCCTTGGTTGCAAAAAGAGATTATTGATGCGGCCAATCGACTGGGTAAGCCGGTGGTCACGGCCACGCAGATGCTGGAATCCATGGTGCGCAGTGACCGTCCGACCCGTGCTGAGGTGACAGACATTGCGCATGCGGTGCTGGAAGGCAGCGACGCCGTGATGCTGTCAGAAGAAACTGCGATGGGTGATCACCCGGTTCAATCTGTAGTGGTGATGGCACGCGCTTCTAAAGCCAGTGAGGCGCATCCCTGGGAGGGTATGCGTCGCATTCACTACAAGAGCGGAACTGTCACGGATGCGGTCTGCCACGCGGCTCTTACGGCTGCCGAAGATTTGAAGGCGCAAGTCATTATTACGGCCACGGAGTCGGGCCACACGGCCGAGGCCATGGCCGCGCATCGCCCCCGGGTACCCATATTGGCCGTGACGCCCTACGAACAGGTCGGGCGGCGTTTGACGCTAATCTGGGGCCTTCATACCCATATCATGAATACCCACACGTCGGTGGAAGGCATGGTCGATGAGTCCGTGAGACTGGCGGTTCAACTGGGCTGGGCAAGATCCGGTGATCGGGTGATTGTCACCGCAGGGGCTCCGGTAGGCGAGGCAGGCAGCACCAATGTTCTTAGGGTGGTGTCGGTGGGCCGCGTGTTATTGCGGGGCCAAGGCATGGGGCCCGAAGGCGAGGTTGAAGGGTTCGTAACCGTGCTGTCGGATCTCAAGAGCGTCAACCCTGGTGATGTGGCGGGGAAAATAGTGGTCGTGAAAGATAGCGACGGTGATTACACCCCCTATTTGGAACATGCGCGAGCCATTGTTGCCGAAAGAGGGGGCTTGACGTCACATGCTGCTATTGTGGGGGTGTCATTGGGTATCCCGACCGTTATCGGCGTGGCACGGGCTGTCGAACACCTGCAAGAGGGTCAGTGGGTTACGGTGGATGCCGTGGCAGGAACAGTTTTGCAGGGTCGGCACGAGGACTGATTAGCGCTATTGGCTTGGCGTACCCAAAAAAGTCCGATATTATCGGGGAATACTATTAGGAATGGGTGCGGTCGTGTGCGAATTGTACAGAAATTTGGCGGAACGTCATTAGGCGATCTAGAGTTGTTGCAGGCAGTGGCCGATCAGGTGCACCACACCGTGCGTCAAGGGCACACGGTGGTTGTTGTGGTATCGGCCATGGGACATACGACCGATGAGTTGATTCATCGGGCTCTGGTGGTGGATGGGCGTACTTCGCCGGGGAATCTGGATTTTTTGCTGATGACAGGCGAAATGCAGTCGGCCGCATTAATGGCGATGGCACTGTCGCATCGGGGAACTCCGGCTCAAGCGGTATCCGGAGCGCAAGCCGGGATAGCGACGACCCGAGAGTTTGGTCAGTCCCGCATCGTCGATGTGAGTCCAGTGTTTCTTGAGCGGCTCATCGCCGAGGGGATTACGCCGGTCGTGACGGGATTTCAAGGAGTTGCTGCGGATGGTTCGTACACCACACTGGGACGCGGCGGGTCTGATTTAACCGCTATTGCTTTAGCTTCCGCGCTTGATGCGGATTCTTGCGAAATCTATTCCGATGTCCCCGGTGTGTTTACGGCCGATCCGCGCATGGTTCCCCAGGCCAAGGCGCTGACCCAACTCTCTTACGATGAGATGCTGGAGCTGGCCTCCCAGGGTGCCCAGGTATTGCAGACCCAAGCCGTGCTGTATGCGCGCGAATCCCAGGTCACCGTTAAGGCCCGTTCTACTTTTGAGTCCATGCCAGGCACCCGGATCGATACCGGGACTGATGAGCCGGCCCATCCAGTGACAGCGGTCGCGTTGGATATGCACGTGACGAAGATCGGCTTGGTTGGAGTTCCCGATCGGCCCGGCGTTGCGGCGTTGGCGTGCGAACGCCTCGCCAGTGCCGGCATTAACATCGATTTGGTATTTCAAGCGCTGTCCCACCACAATTCACGCGCTGACATTGCGCTGACGGTTGCGGATGATGATCGGCGCGAGGCTATTCAAGTATGCCAAAAAAGTTTGGGGGAGCTGTCTGGTGATGCGTTGGTCGTCGACGGGGACATTGCCAAAGTATCCGTGGTGGGGGCTGGGGTTCGCAATCATGCCGGGGTGGCCGCGACGGTGTTTCGGGCACTGGCTGATGCATCCATTAACATTCAGATGATTAGCACCTCCGAAATTAAGATTTCCTGCATTGTAGCTCGTACGGATGCGACCCGCGCATTGAATCACATTCACGACGCGTTTGGATTGGATGCGTAAAGGGAAGAATCGGGAGGCTTTTGATGGCGCTCCGGAAAATTGCCGGCTGCTATGGGGTTGGTAATCATCCTTGGAGTATTGGCAGCGGGTTGTGGGCCGGGTTCATCCATTTTGGGAATCCTTAAGCCTCCTCAAGTTGGCTAGGGAATTTGTGCGTCGGCTCCTAATTCCGCGCCGGGCTAGTCGCCGTCTTCTTCATTCCCCTCGACACGATCGACGCATGTGGCGGCAGTCAATGATTTTCCCTGGCTCGTGCAGGCGGCTACGGTCCATATTTCCCGAGGCCTGATATCGCAGCTCTTGGCGCCGACGATGTTGCCCAATAGCTAATATTCGGGGCTGACTGTCCATCACTATCACTTAGGGATGGCGACTCACGGAACCGTCAAGGGCTATTCCATTGCCATTTTGGCAAAGTCTCATGATCTCACACAGTTTGGTGCCAATGCCTATCCGAGCGCAGCACGGGCCCGTAGAGCGATTCAAGGCAATCTTGATGGCACGAGAGGCGTAGGACGAACCGTAGGCCGAGCGATCTTAGGGCATTATACGGAGACGATACGCCGCTATTCCCACGATCGGGGAACTTCCGCAAGTTGGCGGGAATCTGGGTGGCAGGTCATCGTCAATGGTTATACAGGCACCAACCCGTCGATTGCCATCAGGAGGCCTAGCCGATCTCAATGGGGCACCATTGCCGGCTCGTCAGGGAGTGTTGGACGTCAATCTAAACTACGGTGGATCACCCCGGGTCCAAGCCGCTTTGAACTGGCAAGACGGTCCTGTGGCGTACTTTGTCGATGCAGTGTGATCCAGCTAGCCGGATCTTTCGAACGCTACCCGGCTAAACATTTAGGATGAGGTGGATTCGAAAGGGTTCCGAACGTCTGGAATCCGGATCATTCGCCTGTCCGTTTCGCCAGTGGGTTACTCAGCTTTCTTCAAGCGGATTAGGCTCTTCATGACCGATTGGGTTTTCATCCGGGCTAAAAGCACCATCAAAGGTCCCGCCCTTCTCGGGCAGGACCCTCCGAATCAGATCCGTGAGCGGCTTAGTTTAGACCGTGAAGGCTTTCTCGTCCGATGCTACCTCGGTAATTTGGTTGTCATTATCCACAAAGACCACAACCGGGCGGTGATTGGCCATCTCTGCCTCCGCTACCATCCGCCAGCCCAAAATGATTACCAGATCGTCAGGTTGAAAGAGGCGAGCCGGTGGTCCATTCAGACAAATGTCGCCCTTTCCAGACGGGCCGGGGATAATATAGGTTTGCCACAGAGTGCCGTTGGATAGATTCGTAATTTGGACCATCTCGTAGGGTAAGAGTCCAGTCGCATCCAATAGCTCTTGATCGATGGCCACCGAGCCTACATAGTTGAGATTCGCTTCGGTGACACGAGCTCGATGAATTTTTGCCGCCATCATGCGATATTGCATGATTACGCCTCCTGTCTTTCGTACAAGAACGTTTTGACCTCGTCAGCGACCCAGATCGCAATGGCTTTTTGGCTTTCGTCGGTGAGACCAGCCACATGAGGGGTCGTCCATACTCGATCACATCCTAAGAGCCCGTCCCCGATACCAGGGGGCTCCGCCCGACGAACGTCTAAAATGGCGCCAGAAGAGGGATTATCCTCGATCCATTTCTGCAAGGCCTCTTCATCGACGAGCCCCCCACGGGCCGTGTTGATTAATACCGCAGAGGACTTAAGGCGCGACAGCAGGTTCTGGTTGATTAGAGAACGCGTCTGGGGTGTTTCGGGGACATGTAGACTGATATAGTCCACGGTTTCCAGATTGTCAAGAATAGACGCCACACGCCACGCCCTGGGGATGGTCCCGTCCGGAATAAAGGGGTCGTAGACGCTCAGCACTAAGCCAAAACCGCGGGCCCGTTCAGCGACAGCCTGCCCTGTCGCACCAAACCCCACAACACGAAGATGCCGGCCCCGAAGCCCCGGGGTCGTCATCGATCGGTCCCAACGCCCGGTGCGTACCTCGTGGACCAACGATTCGAACCGCCGCCCATAGGCTATTAGTGCGCCCATCACGTATTCGGCTACGGCTGCGCTATTGGCGCCGCGCGGCACTACCAGCGCAATGCCCCGCTCATCAAGCGCTTCCACGTCAATATTATCTAGGCCCACACCTAACCGGCCAACCACCTTCAGATGCGGGGCCTGGTCCAGCAATGCTCGATCAACGCGCGTCTGATTGCGGACGATGAGAGCCTCAGAAGACCGTAAGAGCGATTGCAACTGCCGAGTTTTTTGATAGAGGGCGGGTTCATAGAGAACCTTCTTCTCGTTTAAGCGAGATAACCCGGCCGGATGCATCACTTCCGTAATGAGGATCATTTTATAAAACCTCGCGACAGTTTTGCGTGTCAAACCGCAACCCCAGGCGTTCCGTTTCCAGCATTAAGATGTCCTCAAACGGCACGTTGCCGAGATTGACATTCGGTCCGTAGCGCCGGATAAACGCAATTTGCTGCTGTTCTTGGGGTGCCTCAAAGATAATGTCGGAGATGGGGATCGATCGAGTCATGGCATTAATTAAGGCGTCGTCGGCTTCGCCGTGGGCATTGTACATGCCCCCCGTTCCCGATGCCCGCCCTTCCATAATGACTTTGGAGGCGCCAGCTGCTCGCAGCGCGTGTGCTTCCGCAACTTGCTCTTTAATCGCTGGCTGACTGCTCTCGTCTTTGCTACCTACCTCTGCCATCACCTGATAGTGATGCGCAAAATGCTGTACAATCGCAATTTTTTCCTCCACGGGAATCGGATAGCTGCCTGACGAAACCTCTACGCAACGGAGTTTTAGACGATGCAAGAGCATTTCATATTCATCCAATTTCCCCTGGGCCCAAAAATTCTCAAATAGCGTGCCGCCAAGCACCACAAGAATCTCATGGTCCTCAAGGAAGGCCACCTTTTCTTCAAGGTTTTGC
>JAJZXX010000044.1:10265-13630 GCA_021806205.1 Bacillota bacterium
AATGCCGAGTTTGACCACATCGACATATTGTCCCGCCATTTGGATCGTGTCGTGCCAGGCACCCAATCCAACGCCGCGATCATTAATGAGGGTTAACCCTTCCTTACGGGGTTTCACTGGACGTACCGGAATATCTAAAGGACCCACGACGGTCCCCCCTTTGTGGAATAGTCCATCATCATGATGATGGCGGCGCAGCACAAAAGGGCACAAAAATACACACCGGAGCCTCTATAAAGAACCACGCTTACGAGGTTAGCTGACGGACTCGGGCCGTTCTCTCGCCCTACCTCGGCCTATCTGGCCGGGATTCGCCCCCAAACTACCGGGTCCCCCGTTTCAATCAGAGAATTCAGCGCGCTCCCAAATGTGTTGCGTTAGTCAGACTTTAGCGGCAACCCTGGTTTCGGTCAATGTGAATAACGAGGAGAGAGCCGCTCTCAGCCGGGCTCTCCTCTGCTGACTGCCCAGAACCTTCCCCTCCTTGGAAATTGCGGCGATTTTGGGCGTCTAACAGCTTGACTTTATGTCACGGCGTCCACCCGACGGCCTCTATGCTATAACCATGGTTACGATTTCGGGTAACCCGCGTGATAGATCCATTGGGCACGGGAATGTCATGAAGATGTGACCAATTCCCGGTGATTCGGCACAAAAATGTACGAATGGCTAAACGATGAGACACTAAAATTACATCCTCCGCTACGGCATCTACTACTTGCGCCATTCGTTCCGACACGTCCAAAAGCCGCTCCCCCTCGGGGAACGCAAATGTGTCGGGATGGGTTTGATAGCGAGTCCAGGCGGGATCTTGTTGTACGTCTTGCTTTGATTGGGCTTGCCACAAGCCCACGTTGGCCTCGCGCAATCTAGAATCGAAATGGAGTGTCTGGGTACCGACTTGGACTGCCCGCGCAGTGTCTTGTGCGCGCATTAAGTCGCTACTCAAGATATCGACATCGTGAGGTAGCACCGTGATGAGACGCCGGGCCTGATCCACTCCTGATTCGGACAAAGGGGTATCTAACCATCCCTGCATGACGCCGCTTGCATTCCCGAGACTTTCTCCATGACGCACGATATAAATACGTGTCAAGTCAAGCCCTCCCCTCTCAGATATGTTAGCACCCTGGGGACGGGTCAAGAGTTCCATGGTCTCTAAAATGATCAGAATCCATACGGATGATTGGAGGAGCCGCTGGCTCGTGGCTTAGCCGCGACCCCTGAGCGTTCTTGGACTGCGCCGGAGGACCGAACTGACAGTTATGCCGCGGGTCTGTTCGATAAAGTGGGTAGCGCGCCCATGCCATGTGCTTGCCTCCTAATCAAGGGCAGTTTGATGGACAGCATCAACGACCATCAAACTTCGCAGAGTGGATCCGGAACCCTGTCTATTATTTTGTTCGGATGTGACCTTTTGAGTCGCGGATCGTTATAACCATAATAGGCGGCCAATTGTCTGGGGGGGTGGCGCATGTATCGGCCGGGAGTGATTGCCACACTAGTGGGATTGGGAGTGCTGGGTGGTCTGGCTATTGCCGGACACCTACCTGGCCGGATGATTAGCGGCGACATCTTGATGCCTCATGCGAGGGTCTCACAACCGATCCGTTCCCGCGGTTTTTCCGCAGACACCCGGCACGCGATGGCGGGTGCCACGACGGCGGTGCGTTACCCGTTCGCTCCCACCTGGCTACCCAGCGGGAGCCTCGCCTTGGATCCCACGATTATCGGGGATGCCGCGGCTCCTAGCTATTCGGTCCGCGTCATGTCTCATGGAAAGACGTTCGCCACCTTTGGAGCGGTTCAATACAAAAGCCTGGCGCAAGCTGCTCGCGCCATCCACTCCAATCTCTATGGGGCTCGCGCCTCCACACCGCGAGTGTACTCCATTCGCTTAGCAGGCACAATGAAAACCGTCACCCAGCGAACGTGGAAGAATGGTCCAAATTTGTCCAGGGCGGGTCTGTCGTGGCAGGATTCTCATTGGCTAGTGACCGTTTTGGATCAGGGGCGTCAAACCGTGCCCGGGTTAATAGCCAATGCGGTCGCCCATGCGGTGGCAGGTTTTATGAATAAAACTCCTAAGGCTAATGGAACCATCTTGGTAACATATGATAACAACTCGATTGCGGAGATAAGTGTGAACTTTGACTCGAAAGCGACCGACTATTTTGTCAACACCTATAGTACGGTTGGCCATCCGCTGACCGTGGCACTCAATTTGGCAGCTTCCCTGAAGCCGTATCAGCCCTGATGTATGGGCGTGGAAATGGCAGCGGCAACAATCTACGGTGTAAGCATGCTCTATGCCTCTGCCGCACTTCGCTCGAGGACATCCTTCAGTGGCCCGGTCACTCTTCTGTCGCGGCGATGCGAAACACGTACATACATGGGAGAACTTGAAGCCAGTTCTCACAGCGGGTTGGCGGCCCATATGGTCGACACCTATGGAGCAAGCGACGAGGAGTTAAAGCGTTGGTGCCAAGAATCTGCAATGGCTGTTTCCTTGCGATGAGTTGCGCCTTGTGGAAACAGTTTCACACGCCAGCAGAGTGGTTGCGGTTGCCGCCGGATCGGCGGCCAGTGATTCGATACGGTGTTATGGGCGGGTTTCAATACATGATCTACTGGGCTTGGGTAGCCAAGTTCTGTGTGGGCGAAGGGACCGAGGTCGAGGACCGGCGCGCCGATATCTTGGCGTACTTTCACGCGGAGTCCAAGTATAGCGTGGCTGTGGGTTTAGCCGAGGTGTCCGACGTCGTGTACTCATGTGGGGAACGCGATTGGCGTGAGCTCGGTGGCCCGGCGCATGTTCCTGGCCAGTAAGTCCACCGACATGACCTGGGCGCCAGCCATCCGACCGGCAGTATAGGCGGTAACGTATACTACTTCGTCTGAGAAGACTGGTGCATAAACAGGCTGTTTCGTCCCGCACGAAACTCAAAAATAGTCACCAAAAATGGAATGGCCGTTTGTTCACCGTTCATTAAACGTCATAATGAAGCGCACTCGGTCCTAGGGTAAGAGACCATGCTATACGTAAAGAGGCGAGCTGGGCCAAGGGAGGGTGGCGAAATTATCGCCGGTTTCTGGACAAACCCCAAATGAAGACAGATAAATCAATCGATACGGTTGTTTGTAAAGTATATGGAATAAGTGATCCGGGTAAGGGGTTTGAACGGACGGTCGTGATCACCTACAATGAAGCCCTCTATTTGGGGCAGTGGCAGGGCGAACTGGCATATGCGCTAAATTAAGCCCCCCGAGTTGAATTGGAGTCTCCGCTTGCGTGGTCGCTCATGGAGGGCCTTGGTCCACGCGCGGGAGGTCAGGCACCAATCCGTCAGCTCCACAAACCCCTG
>JAJZXX010000089.1 GCA_021806205.1 Bacillota bacterium
TTCTGAACTTCAGGAATGTAACACTTAAAAACCGAGAACCCCGCCCGGTCTGGCTCCCGTGGAATGTCCGTTTTCCCACACCAACACTCCATTCACCAGCACATGAGAAACTCCGCTCGGGTATCGAACCGGTTCTTCATAAGTGGCGATATCGAGATACTCGCGGGGATCCAAGACCACCAAATCCGCTCGGAGTCCCTCGCGGAGTCTTCCGCGATCGGTGAGTCTGAGTCGGTCCGCGGCCCCGGCGGTGAGACGGTGGATGGCTTGGACTGGGGAAATCAGCCGTTCCCGTATCGCGTAGCGCCCCAACACCCTGGCCGCGGTGCCAAAGAGCCGCGGGTGCGGGTGCGTCCCGAATATGCCGTCGGTGCCCACCAAGGCTTTAGGATGTCGGAAAATTTTGCGTACCGTTTCCTCGGTCGCATAATGATCCACCATGGTGACGTTCAACCGGCACTCCGCCAACAGATCCAAGGCGGCGTCCCAGGGAGACTCCTGGCGCTTTCGCCCAATCTCGGCCAAAGAGTGCCCGATGACATCCTCCGCTTCCGTTTCCGCGTGGGCAATGACGATGTTGTCCGCCCCGCAGGCGTGGTACAGATTCTCCCATCCCGGGATCCCCTGCATCATGTCACGCGTCATGCGATGTCGCAGGTCCCGATCATGGAGACGCGCCAAAATAGCTGTGGCCCCGCCTGTGAGGGCCCACGGCGGTAAAAGCGCCGTGAGAACGGTGCTCCCCGCACCATACGGATACTGGTCAAAAGTCAATTCCATGGCATCGCCAGCGCGGTCCACGAGTGCCAACAGCGGGTCGGCCAGATCTGCATGGCCCACGATTTTAAGGTGTGAAATATGGAGACTGGCACCGGTTTTCCGACAGAGATCCACCATTTCCCGCACGGCTTCGAGAACCAATGCAGCCTCATTCCGGATGTGCGGCATGAGTGGTATATTCCAGCGTGCGGCCTCTTCGGCCAAAACGGTCAACTCCTCGGCGTCGGAATAGACTCCGGGAAGATAGATCAGCCCTAAAGAAAACATCCGTGCGCCCCACTCGGCCGCCATGCTAATCTGGCGCCGCATCGCTAAGATCTCCTCCGGTGACGGCCGGCGATTGCCACTGCCCATCACAAAGTCTCGTATCGCATTATGGCCGATGGATGGAACCAGCGTCGTGGCGGGATGGGTAGAATGCAGGACGCGGAGAAACTCCTCCAAGGAAGTCCATGTCCACTGGACCGGACCGATCCCTTCCAAACCCTGGAGATAGAGCTGACGGTTAACACGCTGAGTGGGGTGCACCGGTGCCGGCGCCAACCCGTCCGGATGAATGACTTCGGTCGTGAACCCCTGAGCGATTTTTGGCGCCAAGTTCGGTCGGTGAAAGGGCTCGAGGGCCGAGTGTGCGTGCAAGTCAATGAAACCGGGGCAAACCCAGTGATGGGTCGCGTCGATGACCATGGCGGCTTGACTCGGAGGAAGGTGGGAACCGATGGCAAAAATCCTTCCCTCTTTGATGGCCATGTCGCTCAAAAACCCTTCTCCGTCGCCCGGCATGAGGGTTCCCCCTCGGATCAAGACGTCGTATGACATGGTCCTGCACTCCTTTCTCATGGCGGACGGTTTTGCGATTACGGTAAGTCCTGGCTCACCGGGCCATAGGTGTCGGGGCGCCGGTCACGGTAAAACTGCCAATGTTCCCGTGCGGTTCGCAGGACCGCCAAGTCAATGTCGGCCGTGATCAGAGCATCTTCATTCCGCGGACCTGAAGCGATGATGCGTCCTTCGGGATCACAAAAATAACTCTCCCCATAGAACTCCCCGATGTCCCACGGCTGCTCGTGGCCGACCCGATTTAAGGCCCCCACAAAATAACCGTTGGCGATCGCCATGGCTGGCTGCTCGATGGTCCAGAGATGATCGGAGTGGCCCGCCGTCGTGGCCGAGGGATTGAACACTAACTCTGCGCCATGGAGGCCCAGCACTCGCCCGCCCTCGGGAAAGTGGCGGTCATAGCAGATATAGACTCCAATCCTCCCATAAGCGGTGTTGAAGACGGGGTATCCCAGATTGCCCGGCCGAAAGTAAAATTTCTCCCAAAACCCTCCAGCACGGGCGGGATCCCCATGCACTTGGGGAATATGAACCTTCCGCATTTTGCCGAGGTAGGATCCGTCCGCATCAATCACGGCCGCCGTGTTGTAGTAAACTCCCGGCATTTCCTCTTCATAGATGGGGACAATGAGAACCATCCCCAGTTTTTTGGCGACCTCTTGCATGGTCCGGACAGTGGTCCCGTCCGGAATACGCTCGGCGGCTTGGTACCAACGACGATCTTGCTCGGCCGCAAAGTACGGCCCGAAAAAGAGCTCTTGCAGGCATAGCACATTGACGTGCTCTTGGGCGGCCTGAGCGATCCACTTCAGGTGTTTTTCTATGGCCGCTGCTTTGTGGCTCTCGATAGATTCCTGGCCATCAAGATCATGGGATAATTGGAGTAGTCCGGCCTTAATGTTCACGCGTCATCCTCCTCGGGTGGTGTTGTGGAGACGGGTGGTCCTCAGGGGGCTGTACGGTACCATCCGTCCGATGGTCGGCGATAATTTGCTGAATTCGCGCGAGACTTTGGCGCCAGTTGTTTTCGACCGCATAGGCAGCCTGGTCCATGTTATGGCTCTGCAGTCCCTCAAGAATTTGTGTATGCTCTCCCACCGACCGCTTGGACAGTATTTGATGAAAGTACGCGATTTCCACTCGCGTCAACGGGGTCTTCAATTCCGATAAAATCATTTGGAGTTCCGGATTTTGAGCCGCCGCAACCAAAGTGACGTGAAACGCCTCGTCTGCTCGCGTGGCAGCCACGGCGTCTTGATGAATGACGGCCTCATTCAATGCACGATTGTGCTCGGCCAACTCTTGCAGAATGTCTGGAGCCCACACGTCCGCGGAAACCGCGGTGACCGCATAACGTTCCAGAGTCCAAATCAGCGGATAACGCCGCACCACGCCGGGCCAGTCGAACGCTGAGACCACGGTAGAACGATTGGGATGGGTGACAACCAACCCCTCCTGTTCGAGTCGCAGCAAGGATTCACGGATGGGCGTCCGACTGACTCCAAAGGTTTCCGCTAATTCCTTGTCACGCAGGCGCGTGTCTGGTGGCAATTGGCCCTCGATGATCCATTGACGTAGCCGTTGATACACTTCTTCGTGAACAAACAATCGCCCAATCCGTTCATTAGGAGGGAATTTTGGCACAATCTCGTGCTCCTCTCTCTTGACGAATGCTGTATGTACTGTGTAATATATCACATATGATAGAGAGATCAAACGGTAAATTCCGACCTTTTAAAATTTTTTGTCGACGTCATTTTACTGGGGAAAATCGGTGGGGGCGATGAGGGTTTCCGACCAACATCGGTTACCCCGTCGAGCCCCCGTGCTTGAAGTGGGAGGCTAAAGAGCCATGGATCTCATAACCTGGCATCAAAATCCATTGAGGGACTGCGAGCCCTCGCAAAGCCTGGAACCGTTCGGTCGCGTCCCGGCTCATCGTGTCCATCAATATCATCGGAGCTGGCCGCAGTATCACCCCACTCCGCTGAGAACGCTCAGAGGATTGGCCGCCCATTGGGGCCTCCAAGACGTGTTGATCAAAGACGAGTCGCAGCGCTGGGGTCTTCAGGCCTTTAAGGGGCTCGGCGGCACACATGTGATCGGGCGCTATTTGGCGGAGTACTACGGGTTGGACCCTTGGACCGATTTCTCCACATTAAAGGAGCACGCCCACCGGAAACCGCCTGTCGTATTTGCCACTGCGACGGATGGTAATCATGGGGTCGGGATTGCTTGGGCCGCCAAGCAATTGGGGCACTCCGCCAAAATCTACATGCCCCGGGGCTCCACTCGTGCCCGGGTGGAGGCTGTCAAGGCAGTGGGAGGCGAGGTGGCCGTCACCGCTCTCGACTACGACGCCACCGTGGAGTGGGTCGCAGATGCCGCGAAGAAACAGGGGTGGATCCTGGTGCAAGACACGTCTTGGGACGGATATCACGATATTCCCCGGTGGATCATGCAAGGGTATATGACGATGGTGGCGGAAGAGTTTCTCAATAATGAGGCCACCCGTCCCGGCAAGCCGACCCACGTCATTGTGCAGGCAGGCGTGGGATCCTTTGCCGCCGCCATTGTAGCCTTTTTGGCCAATGTCTATGGTCGCGCCATTCCTCAGGTGATTGTCGTCGAACCGACCGACGCCGCCTGCTTTTACCGTTCTGCGGCAGCCGGCGATCGGGTCCTGTATCCGTCCCATGGCCCCTTGTCCACAGTTATGGCGGGGCTGGCCTGCGGCGTGGGCAACCCCATGGCGTGGGACATTTTGCAGCATTGGGTCACGGTATTCGCCGCCTGTGACGATGTAGTGACCGCCCGGGGCATGCGGATTCTGGGAAACCCTATGCCGGATGATCCGCGCATTGTGGCCGGAGAGTCGGGTGCTGTAGGCTTGGGATTATTATCCATCGTCATGGACCACCCCCAATACGCAGAGTTGCGCGAAGTGATGGGGCTCGGTCGCGATGCCCGCGTCCTCTTGTTTAACACGGAAGGTGCCACCGACCCGGTCATGTACCGTCGCATCGTGTGGGATGGATATTTGAGCGGGTCGTAGCGACTCTCTGATAGTGCTCCCCACGGACCAAGCTGTTGACGACGAAGATGTAGTCGCCTGGCTTCCGGCTGTTTTTGGGGTTCCTCAAGGGCTGTTTGGCGTTGGCGGCCTCATGACGAGTGATCGAGCACGCCCAAGGCGCAAGCCCTGGATGCCTTAGTCTCCAACACCCCATTTCAGGGTGGGGCTCAATCTTCCATACAAAGAGGCTCACTGAGCATTGGATGGGAAATCGCGCCGGGTTGCCGAAGATCCTCCAACAATGGCGTCTCGGTGGTCTGGATTGCGAGAACAAGTTTGGCCCACTCAACCATTCCGAGTCAGATTACGCGATCAGTAGTGCATATAAGCGATGGTGCCCACTCAAGGAATTCTTCGCGGGATATTACATCACGTCGTAGTCTTAAGCGATTGTTGTCTTGGGTAATCCTCCCCAAACACCTCGCTGTCGTCGTTGGACCGGCCTTGGGACAGCAACCCAAGGGAACTCCAAACTACGTCGCGCTGGGAAATGTTCAGCTGTGTTCCACATCCGGCACCAGGGAGACATTGAGCCCCATGCCCAAGTTGTCATGGCAAGAATGAGGCCGCGACGACTCCCAATCCGCCATAACCGCCCCCACCCCCATCACCGTCTTCCACCGGTAGTTTAGCATTCGCTCCGGATCACTTCTCCTCACGCCTTTTCACCCGGCAGGTGCAGCCTCCCCATCACGGACATCGAAGTGGGACTATTGATTCTCCTAACTGTTCGATACCCTTTACGGATGAAGCTATAGAATTGACCACGCGCCACAGTGACAAGCCATTTGTCTTGAGCTCCTCGGCATTTTGACAGCATGATCTGACCAACATCTGCCTCAAAGCTCCGCATAGCAGGATTGTAGGAAATTTTTCACAAACTCGCGAAGTACCGGCAGCGATAAGATAGACAGATCGATTGTCTTTGGGTAATCACTCAGTAACATTGACCATTTAGTCTCCAATGCGCCATCGGGTAGAGGATGGTCCCATTCCCCCAAAGGCAAATCTACCTCAAGCGTAAGCGGTTCTACACCGTCTCGGAGATATATTGTCACACGCGTGCGACGCACCCCAGGGAGTAGCGCGGTTAATGACGCCGAAGGTAAAACACGGACCGAATTCATGAAGTCATAATCCTGTGACGATAAGTGAAGCGGTTGGTGAAATGCGGCAAAGTCGTGTCCACGCCCCCGTAGCCCACAAAGGATTGCATACGGCAGCGAGAACTTGCTACTTAAGGTATTATGAGGTACACCCCCGAGCAGTGCAGCAGGTACATACGTCTCTACATCTACTGACTTAATCGTCGATTCTTGGAGTTGATTCATAGACGATAGTCGTTCGATGGCTTCGACGGCACCATGCACATATCGGCAAGCCGCAATAATCTTCATGTAATTTTGAGTGACAGCGTAATCAGTTCCAATACCGTCCATCAAACCTTTGTCCGACCACATCGTAAACAGCGTGTCGGATGGGGCAAAAATACCAGAGATTGTGCCTGACCATTCATTAGCGAAATAAGCCATCATCGCACTTATTCCCGCGTAAAGATTACGTACGGTGCGCCCCTCTTGAGGAGCACTAAAAGCGGTTGCCAATCCAACGGAACTGGCTAAACGAACCGTGTCAGCCAAACCCGAACGCTCGCCTCTTAAGAGCGCTATGGCCACAGCCCCACCAATAGTGCCCCATGTTCCGTGAGGGTGAGAGCCCGGGCGGAGCGTCCCCCCACTCGCAATTCGCGCCGAAGTCTCGTACGCGACGACAAAAGCAAAGAGAACCTCTTCCCATGTTACGGATGGTAACTCGGGCAGTACCGAGAGCATTGCCGGCAGAATATGTGAACCGGGATGCCCCATGGCACGCCGATTTCCCTCATCGAGTTCCAAGGCCACTGCAGCGGTTCCTAGAATAACCCCTCGCCACCACGGTTCCGCGTCATGGCGATGGTCAGTCACCCACTTCGCCAAACCCTTGACTTCTGGTTCTTCACGCCCCGCCCAAATCACAGCCAATAAATCCATGATGACAATGGTCGCGTGATTATAGACCTGCCCTGGAATATCGGCTGGCACAACGTGAGTCGCCCAATTCACCAAAGGTTCTAATGCTAATTCCTCTCTCGTCATGGTTTCCTCCATACATTAAGATATCGCAAGCATTCTCATTTGTGTAGCGCAAATTCGCGCTCCATAGCACTCACATGTTTCCGCAGTGTTTGAACGTGACTCTCGGGATTAAAGCGGAATGTTGGCCCTACCCCCGAAATCGACGCCATCACCATCCCATGCACAAATAATGGCACCGCCACAGCCGCTACCCCCTCGTCCACTTCACTATAACTCACACAGAAGTGTTGACTTCTAATCTGTTGTATTTGTCTTCTGAGTACCGCCCAGGTTGCCGGTGTATGCTTATCATTCAGGGGCGTTAATGACGTCACGCGCCTATAGTCCTCTAAGGCCTCATCACTCACAAATGCCAGCAGCACTTTCGCAGACGCCCCCGCATACAGCGGATGCCGGGTTCCTACCGTGAAGGACCAGCGCACGGCCCGGGGACCTTCCACAGCATCCAGCGCGAACGCATATGGCCACCGAATAACCGTTAACACCACCGTTTCCTGAATCTCATGGGCGATGTCTGCCAGTTGCTGACGGCAGTCTACCAAGAGATCTTCTGCGCTCCCCCGAGAGGCCTGCGTCACATACGGGCCCACCATATAACCTAAGCTGGTTTGAGTGACAAACCCTTGTTGCGTCAAGGTTTTTAAAAATCGATAAGTGGTACTGCGTGGTAATCCAACTAAACTACTCAGCTCGTAGGCCGAGATTGGCTTCTCCTGGAACTCCAGTAGCCGTACAATCCGCAACCCCATGGCTAAAGTTTTGGCCGTGTCCAATATCGGTTTTCACCTCCCATTCAATTGAGTCCCGAATATTGGGACATCACGTAGTGTATCACAAAATTTGCAATACACACCAATAACATATATGATATTGACTAAATGCAATCAGGAGATAGCACTTCACAATTTATTGAATAATTCATGATCTCACTTTGCGGGACTCTTTAGAGATACTTCATCGTCAGAGGGGGAATCAAGGATGGCAGTCACAGAGAACGTCGATCCGGCTCTCTCAAACACCGATCTCGCGCCGACCCTGAACAATGTGCCTACTTGGAACTGGTACAATTTCTTCGCCTTTACTGGGATACTGTATTGGATTCTCGCAGGTTTTTTCGCCATATCCAAAGCTCTAGTAGTGTCAGCACGAGCGACTGATTAGACCCCACATGCTGCACCCCACATCTCACTTAGTGAAACAAGGAGGATCCCATGACACTTCATATCGATGATGAAAAGCTTCATCAGCAGTTAGCACGCTTGGCAGAATTTCGCGACCCTTCTCAGCCCGGATGGACACGACGATCCTTTTCTCCGGAATATCAAGAGGCCCGCCGCTGGTTATATCAACAAATGGAGTCCGTGGGTTTAACCCCCCGCATTGATGCGGGAGGCAACCTAGTGGGTCAACATGAGGGCCCCAAGAAATCCCTGCTTATCACGGGGTCACATACAGACACCGTAATCGGTGGGGGCAGATTCGACGGTATGTTCGGAGTGCTGGCTGGCATCGAATGTGCACGGGCACTCAACCAAGCCGACTGGCCCTTAAAGCATACTTTTCAGGTCTATGATTTCCTCGCGGAAGAACCCTCGCCGTACAAGGTCTCTACCGTCGGTAGTCGTGCCGTTAGCGGGCATCTATCGAAGGACTTATTGGCGCTCACCAACGCTCAAGGTGAAGCCTTAGCGGATGGTCTAATTCGTGTTGGTGGACAACCTGAAAAACTGGACAGACCTTTATTAACGGCGACTCAGGTGGCCGCCTATTTAGAGCTTCACGTCGAGCAAGGGCCCTATCTGGAAACCCATAATCTCTCCATGGGCATCGTTACAGGTATTGTCGGTATCCGTCGATATCATCTGGCGATCCGTGGTACCCCGGGTCACGCTGGCACGACGCCTATGGTCGCACGGCATGATGCCTTGGTTGCAGCGAGCCGAATCATAGACTCGACATACAGTTGGGCTTTAGAGCGCTCCGGTCAAGTTGTTGCCACAGTGGGTCAGGTGGATGTGCATCCGAATGCATTAAACGTCATTCCTGGTTCCGCCCACTTAGGTATTGAAGTTCGCTCGCTGGACACCTCACAGTTCGATGCATTCGAAAGCTTTCTTCGCATGATAATGCACGACGTATTAGGCTCCACAGGGTGCCATGTGGACATGCACGCAACCACTCGCGAGGACCCCGCTTTGATGCATCCGCGTCTCCAAAAACTCTTGGCCCAGGTCTTGCAAGAAAACCAATGGTCTTTTGAGTCAATTCCGAGTTGGGCGGGTCACGATGCTGTTCAAATGACGCATGTCACTCCCCAGTGCGCTATGCTATTTGTACCCAGTCATTTGGGATTGAGTCACTGCCCTGAAGAATGGACCCAGCCGAGTGATCTTGTCCGTGGAGCTAACGCTCTTCTGCAATCCATTCTTAAGTTTGATGACATCTTAGACTAACTTAGAGAGGGTGATCCTCATGTCAACCTACGAAAAATTCCTGAGGAGTCACAGGATCGTGTTGCCTACCGGAATATTGGACGGTTGGATAGGGGTGGCGAACGGAAAAATTGCGGCGTTGGGATCTGGCGATCCATTGGAAAGTAGTAGCACCCTGGTGGACGATTTAAGTGATTACGTAATTCTTCCCGGGATCATCGATACTCATGTACACATCCGGTATCCCGGCCACCCTGAAAGGGAAGATTTCATCACTGGATCGGCCGCAGCCGCCGCTGGCGGCGTTACAACCATTCTAGAGATGCCCATCTCGGTTCCGCCAACATGGAATGTTGATCTCTTTGAGAAACGTATCAATATGGCACGAGGTCGAAGCTATGTGGACATAGGATTTTATGCAGCCGGTGGATACCAAGCTATTTCGCACATCGAGGCACTGGCCGAAGCCGGGGCTGTGGGATATAAGATCTTTCTCCATCGCCCGCAAAAAGGGCGCGAGCACGAATTCGAAGGCCTCTGGGCTGTCGAAACGGGCCAAATCTATCAGGCATTCGAGACCATTGCCAAAACTGGTCTCAAAGCGTGCGTCCATGCCGAAGATGATGAATTGCTCCATTACCGGCAAACACAGTTGGAAGAGCAAGCCCGAATCGATCCCATGGCTCACGTCGATGGGCATCCGGTTCTAGCAGAAACACTATCTATCCAACGTGCTCTCATGATCGCAGAACGTACCGGAACTCGCCTAAGTATTTGCCACCTTAGTTCTGGTTCTGGTGCAAATCTTGTACGGCAAGCCAAGGCCCGGGGGCTCTCTGTTACCGCTGAAACTTGTCCTCACTATTTGGTACGGGTGGATACAGACATGCTGGAATATGGCGCCTATGCCAAAATTAACCCCCCGCTCAGAAGCCGTAACGAACAAGATCGATTGTGGGAGGCGGTTACAGATGGCACCATTGATTTTATCGGGAGCGATCACGCACCTTATACGTTAGAAGAAAAGGAACGCGGAAGAAATTCGATCTGGGACGCTCCGGCCGGCTGTCCGGGATTGGAAACTTCCCTGCCACTGTTATTGTCTTTTGTGATACAGGGCCGGCTTACGTGGACAGCGCTCGCACAATTAATGGCCATGCGAGCCTCGCAAGAATTTGGGCTTCGCTCCAAGGGGAGCATCGAGATAGGAAAAGATGCCGATTTCGCCGTCGTGGAGATGAAACCACGCACGCTTTCAGCTGACACCATGCAAACCAAGAGCCGCCAAACAGCACGTCTATACGATGGTCAAACGGTGGCAGGATATGTGGTTAAGACCTATGTGCGCGGAGCCCTGGTATTCGAACAAGGCACGATCGTAGGCCAAGCCAGTCACGGACAAATTGTTGGGATGCGAAGGTAGTCTTCTTCCCGATAGCATTCTCATGAGATGATCCAGACCCCAGCAAATCCATTCCACCAGGAGCGTTTCGACGTGGCGCATGTATACGGTCCGCATGACACGGGTGTACCTCACTTCTGTGAGGCCATTAATGCCATATAAAATTTCCCGGGATGATAGTATCAGGATTTTTGCGGGTGGGAGTCACAAAAGTTGAACGGAATTGGTGGCTTCAATGCAACAAAAATGACGGAGTGGTGGGACAAAACCCGTCAGCATTCGTCGGAAGTGCATGGGAGACCACAAGGCTCACTACGCGGCGGCGTTGATTAAGATGGCCCAGGGGGCCAGGCGGAGTCCCTTCCTGAAGATTGAGGATCATTCTGAGTCGTTACCCATTTCGTCGCAAAATCACGGACAGAGTGTGGGAGAGGGAGGAACCGGTGAGAAATCCCGGCACGGACTGGGATATGATCCCCTCTCTCCCGCAATCCCCCCTTAGAGCCAAAATCCAGAGGACCCCCACAATGGAGGAATAGATAGTGCGCCCGATGGGATGAAGGAACGGCACGCCCTCCCAGCTCCTAAAAACTGCCGCCCCGCATTCCGTGTCGATCTTGACATTTCGTCGTCGCGTCCCAATAATCAGAATTGATTAGGAGTTTCTTAAACGCTCCCTGGATGAAGATGACGCCAGAAGGTTCCCCCGGTTCGTTCATGATCGATACACGGAATCCCATTCCACGGTGTCTTGCGCAAGCTTAACCCACAAAGGAGGGTGAGGCCCCAAATGACCACCGAACCCATGACACTCGATAAACAGGCGTTAGGGTTCTGGGAACTGCTCTTTCAATCGATTTCCCATATCTCGCCCATCGGAGCGATGATCGCCAATATGACCGCCATTGCAGCCTATGCGGGATCGTTGATGCCGATGACGTTTGTGTTCGCCGCCGTCGCGTTCTTTTTCTTGCTGACGATTCTCCTCCAATTTTCCCGCCGTGTAGTCTCGGCCGGCGGGTTTTATGGGTATGTGCGGGCAGGACTCGGAGACCGTTGGGGCAGTCGGACAGGCTGGCTAATGGTGCTCACGTACTGGATGGTCGTGAACTTCTTTTCGCTCTTTATTGCCGGCGTCCTGATTCCTCAAACCCTCACCTATTTTTTCGGGATTCACATACCGGGCTGGACATGGTTGCCCTTTTTCGCGCTCGTGCAAACGTTCATTTGGGGCATGGCGTATACGAGCATCAAGGTGTCGCTCCGGTATAGCCTCATTACCATGATTATCGGCGTCATGGTGATGGCCATCGCGGCGATCGGCATCATTGTTCACGCCGGCATGCAGAACAATCCGGCTTTATTTTGGAATTTCCGGGCACTTCACGGCACCGTACTCAGCGGCGTCGGCGTGGGGATTATATTTGCCATGCTGTCTTTGGGCGGGGCATCCTCCGCCATTTATCTGGCGGAGGAAACTCCCACACCGACTCAGACGGTCACCCGCGCCTTGCTATGGGCATTCGGCGTCTGCGTCATTTTATTCCTGATCAGTGCTTATGCGCTCACCATCGGGTGGGGACCCACCCACATGTCCACCTTTGCCTCCGCGAATTTGCCGGGCGTGATCCTGACCCGGGAAGCCGTGGGCCCGGTTTTAGCCGGGTTGCTGGTGTTCTTTGCTTTTAATGCCGGCTTCACGGGGACATTGGCCCCCGCCAATGCCGTGGCCCGAATCGTGTTCGCCATGGCCCGTGATCGGACCATTTTCCCCGCACGTTTCGCCATCGTGGATCCGGTTCGTCGCACCCCGACACGGGCCATCGCCCTGTTGGCCGCAGCTGGCTTTATCGTGACGGTGTTGGCCGGAATCGCCTTGGGTCCGTTCACCGGGTTTGCCGTGCTGGCGATCACCTCCACGGTAGCCCACTTTGTCTGCCACATTCTCGTGGCGATCTCGCTCCCTGCATACAATATCAAGCAGCGGCACCTTAATCTGATCAAACATGTGCTCCCGGCTGTGATCGCCACCGTGTTAATTGTGACGGCTTTTTACTTGATCATGTTCCCCGTGAAATTCCCCGTCGAACTGGGCCCGCTTCTGGTCCTGGTCTGGTGGCTGATCGGGGAATGGCGATTACGACATCTCGCTGGGACACACCCTTCCCTGACGGCGTCATGAAACGGGGATTGACGGGCCACGACCCGTGCAAGCGCCCGTAGGGAAAAGGCCGAGCGACTGACCCCCATTGAGACCAACATGGATTGGTGTCAGATCCTCGGGAAAGCCGCCATAGCTCTCCCGGGGGATCCTGCGTCGCGGCACAATGCCTCCCGCCGCCATTCGTCTCCTCGTATGGCCGACTCCCATCCTAGCGTCTCCCGAACCTGGCTCGGGTGAGATGGTCAACATCGAATTATCGAATTCCCTTCAATACCTCTCGTCTAACTCTCACGGGGCCTGGCCACTCGCTATCAGCCTGGCCTGCCCGCCAGCCAATCGGATTCGTCACGATTCATCCTGTCGTTCAGGACGTATCGTCTGA
>JAJZXX010000050.1 GCA_021806205.1 Bacillota bacterium
ACAGCCGGATCAAAATGAAACATCGGCGCGGCGGCGGACGCGCGGGGCTCGAGTTGCTCAATGCCTACAATGTCCTCCGTGTGGAGGATCTGGCGGGGTAGGCATCCGACAATTTGAGAAAGAGCCCCTTATCATAGGTGGCGAGAACGGATTTGTCCAGCTTTTAAGGATAATTTGATCAACATGGGTTATGTGGCGCAAACTCATGCGGTGCGGGCTTAAAATCCCACTCGGTAATTTACCGAATTTTGGCACATATATCAATCGATGAGCAAGAGCCCGAGCAGGAAATTTTTGTCCAGCCCTTGAAATGGCCCAGAACCCATGGGCGAGGAAAACCATCAATAATCATCCGCAAAAGGTATACATACGAGCAAAATTTCGGACTGGAGTCAAACCCTAGTCTGGCCCCAAAGGTCGCAGCCGCTTTTGCTGTTCGGAACGACCCCGCGCACGGTTTCCCTTCCATGGCGATCTCAAGCCGCTGGAGTTATTCATCCAGCTGCTCTTTTGGCCTCTGGCTATTTGAGTAGTACCATGGAATTATGGATCCTTATACACCGGTCCCCCCGTCATTCTTCGATCAGAACACGGAGTTGATTGCGTATCAGTTGCTTAATCTGGTGTTGGTGCGCGAATCGTCCGAAGGCGTCACCCTGGGCCGGGTGGTGGAATGCGAAATGTATCAGGGCCCCCAGGACAAGGGCGCGCATAGCTTTGGCGGCACACCCACACCCCGCACCCAAGTCATGTACGGGCCTTTCGGATACGCCTATGTGTACCTCATTTACGGCATGTATTGGTGCCTTAATGTGGTATTGGCCGAGGTCGGCGTGCCCCATGCGATTTTAATTCGGGCCCTAGAACCTTTGGATGGGTTACAATTAATGGCCTCTCGCCATAAACCGACCAAGAACGGCCCCAACCTCAGGACGTTGACCACGGGTCCCGGGAAGGTGTGTCGGGCAATGGACATCGATCGGCGATTCTATGGACACCCGCTCTGGGAACCGCCCTTGTATTTGGCTCTGCCAGAGGCTAACTGGCCATCTTATGTTGTGGCCCGGGGACCGCGCGTCAATATCGCCTATGCCGAGGAGGCCCAACACTTTGCCTGGCGCTTTTGGGTTGAGGGCAATCCCTTCGTGTCCAATCCTAAAGGCCCAATAACGTCGGTAGAACCCAGTCGTCGCCCCAATTTCTTATGATGGGGTGTTCTCGGCGGGCCGGTTTGCTACAATGACCTTATAGCAAAGGCGGAGGGGTAACATGGCGATGAGCACGGTGCACGGGGTTTGCCCACACGATTGCTATGACGCCTGCGGACTTCAGGTGACAAGAGACCGTGGGCGTATCACGGCAATTAAGGGAGATCCAGACCACCCCATTACCCGGGGGTTTTTATGTTTTAAGGTGAACCACTATCTTGACCGGGTGTACCATCCGGATCGGGTGACTCAACCAATGCGGCGCACCGGACCTAAAGGATCGGGGGAGTTTGAACCGGTTAGCTGGCCCGATGCATTATCCCAAGTGGCCGACCGCCTCCATGAGATTATCGTCCAGTCGGGAGGGGAGGCTATCTTGCCGTATACCTTTGCAGGCAACGAGGGGATATTGGCCCACGTCATGGCTTCCCGATTCTTCCGGCTGGTGGGTGCGTCGGAACTGGATCGCACGATTTGCACGGCCGCTTCCGATGCCGCGCTTCGATGGATTTTCGGCACCGATCTTGGACCTGACCCCCAAACACTACCGCTGGCCCGTTTGGTGCTCTTGTGGGGTGCCAACCCCGCGGCAACTAATATTCACGCCATACCGCTGCTTGATCAAGCCAGGCAACGTGGTGCTCAGGTGTGGACGATTGATCCGCTTAAGACGGCGACCGCCAGCCGGTTTGATGATCATGTGGCACTTAAGCCGGATAGTGATTATGCCTTGGCGATGGGATTGGCTCACCAACTAATCGAGAGGGACGCGATTGATCGAGATTTTATCAGCCGTTCTGTGCGGGGATTTGACAGTTTTCAAAAGCTCGCCGAGCCGTGGACGATCGGTCGGACCCTGGTGGCGACCGGGATTGCCGCGTCGCAGTTTTCCCAACTGGTGGATGCCTTAGCTACGCGGCGCCCGCTCTTGGTGCGAACCGGGTGGGGGGTGCAACGCCACCGCGATGGCGCGCAAAATATCTGGGCGATTGCGGCCTTGTCGCTCATTCTTGGTGCGCCTAAAGACGTGGGCGGAGGATTCCTGTCATCCAATTCCGGAGCGTTTCCTTTGAACCGGCAGAGCCTTTACGGGATCGATGGCCTATCCGGATCGAGTCGGCGGGTTAACATGGTGCAACTGGGCGAGGCGCTTACCGATCTCGAGGATCCTCCAGTCCGGGCCCTTATTGTGTATCAGAGTAATCCAGCGACGACCGCGCCTAATCAGAGTCAGGTGCTTCAAGGGCTTTGCCGCGACGATTTGTTTACGGTCGTCCACGAACAGATGTGGACCGACACGACCCGCTACGCAGACTTTGTGTTTCCAGCGGCGATGTCCGTGGAGACACTCGATCTTTATGTCTCATATTGGCACCGGTATGTGCAACTCAACCAGCCGGCTGCTGAGCCATTGGGAGAATCCGTGTCTAATAACGAATTCTTTCGCCGTTTGGGGGCCGCGATGGGCATTAAACACCCCGCCTTAGTAGAATCGGACGAAGCACTGATCCAAATGGCGCTGAACACCGATCATCCCTGGGTGGCTGGGATGACTTGGGAGAGCTTCAAGGATCAGGCCGTACAAAAAGTGCATCTAGATAAAGAAATGCGGCCATTTGTGGACACGCCCATTCCAACGGCGGATGGGTATTTGTGCATTGAACCACTGCCATTAGCCCTGCATGACCCATTACCCCAGGTCAAAGCCCCCGACGAGTTCCATCTCATCACGCCGTCGCAGCGAGAGACCATCAAATCCTCGTTCGGAAACGTTGCATCCGTCGTGAAAGAAGCCCGACCGGAGCTCTTGATGCATCCAGTGGACGCCGCAAGACTCGGGTTCAGCGCTGGGCAATGGGTTACGGTTTACAACCAGCGGGGCACGACGCGTTTTCTGCTCAAATTGAGCTCTGTGCCGCAACCCGGCACACTCGTGAGTTATGCAGTGCGTTGGAATGAGGCCGCTCAAGGCACCAATGTGAATCAATTGACGCCGTCCGCGGTGTCGTACTGGGGTGGGGGAGCAACATTTTATGATGCCCGTGTGAGGATCCGGTTATGACGAGCGTGCCATTGTTTGAGTGTGTGCCCAATTTTTCGGAAGGGCGGCACCCTCAGGTGTTAGCCGCCATCAGAGAGGCTGCCATCGTTCCGGGAGTGAGCCTGCTCGGCTTTGATAGTGATTCCGACCACAACCGGTCGGTGCTGACATTAGTGGGTCCCGCCGAGGCGCTTTTGACGGCGGTGTTCCAGACGACGGAGGTGGCGGTGGCTCAAATCGATTTAAATAGCCATAAGGGTGTCCATCCGCGCATCGGTGCCGTGGACGTAGTGCCGTTTGTTCCTTGGCGCGCGGCCACCATGGGACAGGCCCGGGAACTGGCTCGCCAGTTGGGCGAACAGGTGGCGAGCCAGTTGAACCTCCCCGTATATTTCTATGCCGAGGCGGCCACCACATCCGAGCGGGTGAACCTCCAGGATGTTCGCCGCGGGGAATTTGAAGGATTAGCGGAGCGTCTCCTGCGTGAAAAGCCGGATTTGGGGCCATCTAAGCCTCACGCTACGGCGGGTGCCGTGGCTATTGGAGCTCGTCAAATTTTAGTAGCTTTCAATGTGTTCTTACGCACCCAAGACATCAAAATAGCCCGGGCCGTGGCCCGAGCCGTGCGAGGATCATCGGGCGGACTCCTTGGGGTGAAGGCGTTAGCCATGGACACCAGGAGCCAAAGCCGGGTTCAAGTCTCCATGAATTTGGTGGACTACCCACGGACCCCACTCCCCCGTGTCCTAGAGATGGTGCGCTTGGAGGCTCAACGGTTTGGTGTTGCGATAGCCGAAACCGAAGTGGTAGGTCTGATGCCGCAAGCGGTTGTCGATGATGTTATGCGGTATTACTTGCAAATGCCGGGGTTTTCTCGTGACCGTGTGCTCGAGACAGCTCTCTTAGCACGCGACCCGGAATAGCTGGCCCATTTGGAGGATGAAATTGTGGAAAAAGAACCGTTAATTGTGCGTCATATCGGGCAACTCCTGACCATGATCGGGGAGAACTCCTCGAATGCGTTTTCCGTGTTGCCAGATGCCGCGATGGTGATTGTGGGTGATGCGGTGGATTGGGTTGGTCTGGATCGCGACATCCCGGTTCACCTGCAAGGCATCGAGGTGGACGTAGACGGTGCTTTGGTGTCCCCAGGCTTGGTAGACGCCCACACTCATCTGTTGTATGCCCAAGACCGTGCCCACGAGGTCAGGATGCGCGCGCAGGGCCGATCCTATATGGAGATTTTAGAGGCGGGCGGCGGTATTTTGTCAACCGTGAGGCATACCCGCAGCGCCAGCGACGAGGAGCTTTTGCGCGCGACACGTCGGCGTTTAAGTCGTGCCTTGCTCTCCGGGACCACGACCGTGGAGATGAAAAGCGGATATGATTTAACCGTCGCGGGCGAGTTGCGGCTCTTGGACCTGATTAACCGCCTCAAACATGAAGGGCCATGGCGCATCGTGCCGACCGCCATGGCCGCGCATGCGGTGCCCGAGGAGTTTGGCCAAGATCCCAGGGGTTTTTTGGACTATCTGATTCGTGACTATCTACCTAAAGTGCCAGCTTTCGCAGAGGTGGTCGATATTTTTTGTGAGCCGGGGGTCTTTTCGGTAAGAGATAGTCGCCGCTACCTTCAAGCCGCGCAATCGTTGGGACTTCAGGTCAAACTGCACGTGGATGAGCTTGCCGACGGCGGTGGCGCTGCACTCGCTGTGGAACTCGGGGCATTGTCTGCCGATCATTGTGCATTTACCTCCCGAACTGCCTTTGAAGCCATGGCCGAAGCCAAAGTCGCGGCGGTGGTGCTGCCGGGCACCGCTGGCTATTTGAATCACGGGCACATGCCGGACGCGCGTGCGGTGTTAGGAGCTGGGGGATGGCTGGCGATTGGCACTGATGGCAACCCGGGGTCATCGCCGACCGAATCGCTGGCGCTTTTGATGCCGTGGGCGGCATCTTGGTTGAGGTTGACGCCCGAAGAGGTCTGGACGGCAGTAACCCGCGGTGGTTCGGCGGCTTTGGGTATGCCCTGGGTAGGACGACTCGATCCGGGCGCTTATGCCGACTTCGTGGTGTGGGAAGCGGACCATTATGCTTTTCCCACTTACTATTATGGAACAAACTTGGTGCGTGAAGTTTACGTGGGGGGCCGTCGGGTTGCGCTGAACCACGGCGAGGTGTTTTAGTGCTCCTGGGGAAAACGGGCTAACGGAGGGTCAAAAGAGCGGCTAAGCCTGTCACTGACACCGAGTGGCCATTTGTGATAATTTGAATCGAGCGATCATAGATAGCGGTAGTTTATGGTGGGGTCTATCTGGAGGGTCATCGGTGAGTAATCAAAATGGGGAGGTTGAATGATGGACCATAGCGACAACCACCATCACGGGGCCTGGACCATGGACCAACTGTCGCGGCTAGTCCGTCCCGAGCGGAACGAAATGATGCCCATTGCCATGGTGCTTAGCCACGTACATGCGGCATCTGGGTCAACCGTGGTCGACGTGGGTGCGGGACTAGGCTGGTTGACGTTTCCGCTGGCCAGTTTGGTAGGATCCCACGGGCGGGTCGTGGCGATTGACCCGAGCACGGACGGCATTCAAGCCATCAAAGTGAAAGCGGATCAGGATCAATCGGGTCACATTGAGGCTAGAGTTGCTCGTGCAGAGGACACCGGACTTCCGGATGAGTGTGCCGATTGTTTGGTATGGCATACCATGTACCACGATGTAGAGCACCGGAGCCTGGCACTCTCCGAGATGTACCGTATTGCTAAATCGGGTGCACACTGGGTGATTGTGGACTGGGACAAGCGTCCTATGGATATCGGCCCACCTTTGTCGGTGCGGATGGCTGCGGAAGAAGTGGAAATGGAGGTAAAACAGGTGGGATTTCGGACCGTCGAACGCTGGCGAGGTGGTCCGGTGACCTGGGGTCTCACCCTGATTAAGCCGTGATGCGGACGGGCATTGACATTACGTCGGTGGATCGGCTTCGTCAAGTGGCCCAGCGCCATCCCGGCATACTGGCTCGAATTTTTACCGCGGATGAGCTCGTGGATGCCGGCCTCAGTCGTCAGCGCTGGCCAAGACTTGCCGCGCGGTTTGCCGCTAAGGAGGCTCTCATTAAGGCGGCTGGGGGACTGCACGGCAGTAGTTATCGCCAGATCGTCGTGAGGCGTCAGCCCAAGGGGCCGCCCATTATTCTCACATCGGGACCTTTGTCGGGGTGGTTAGAGCAGAATTCGCTGCGGGTGGTAGTGACATTGAGCCATGAAGACGCGTATGCCGTGGCTTGGGTCATGTTGGAAATAGACGGGGGATAGCTGATGCTGCCAATTTGGACACGGGATGAAGCGCGCCAGGCGGATGAGTGGGCGCAAGCCAACGGCGTGCCGCCGTCTGCCCTATTGGCGGTGGCCGGATTTCAGTTGGCCCGCTACATTCACAGTCAGCACGCCCAAGACCGTATCGTCATATTGGCAGGGTCTGGATCCAACGGCGGAGATGGCTGGGTCGCGGCGAGGCATTTGGCTTCGCAGCATCTGACCGTGACGGTGGTACCTATGGGCGAGCCCCGATTTCCTGACACTGCCGGCTGGGTGCGTGCGGCCCAAGCCCAAGGCGTTGAGGTGGCCGAGGGTCAACATGGCCAACAGCGCCTTAAGGCAGCGGATTTAGTGGTGGACGCTCTGTATGGTACGGGTTTTCATGGATCGATCCTAGAAAGTCCTGCCGGTCCTTGGATTACGCAAGTGTCATCTCAGGGCGTGCCGATTATAGCAGCAGATATACCGAGTGGAGTCAATGCCGATACGGGCGCATACGATGGACCTTGGCTCAATGTTCTGGCGACTGTGACTATGGGGGCTGCCAAGTGGGGTTTATTGGGGTATCCCGCTCTAGGAATGATTGGTGAATTGGTGACGGCTGACATTGGCCTCGCTCAACGCTCCTATGCGAATGTCTCGGGGGCCTGGTTAGACCCCGGCACGGCCTTCCATCTCCTTCCCCGACCGGGCCTATTAGCGCACAAGTATCAGCGCGGTCACGTTGTCGTAATCGGTGGATCGCGATCCATGCCCGGAGCACCCTGGTTGGCCGCGATGGCGGCTCTGAAATCTGGTGCCGGATTGGTGGAGGTGGCGATGCCGGCGGCCGTCCAATCTTTGGCCCCGTTGTTGTCAGCCGCACTGATTCGTCATGGTGTGAGCGATAACGGGGATGGCGCCATGATTTGGAGCGAGGAGCTCAAGCGGATTGTTGCGCGGGCGGATGCTCTGGTGATTGGACCCGGGCTGGGAAGGGCGGCGGACCCTCGCATCCTCTACGAACTGAGTCAGCTCGATATCCCCACCGTCGTCGATGCCGACGCCCTCCGTTTGATCCCGTCTCTCAAACGGGTCCCCTCTCATTGGGTCATGACCCCGCATGCGGGTGAACTTGGCGCGTTGCTGGGGGAGGATGCTGCCCGAATTAATGCGGATCGGCGCGGTGCGGTGCTGCGCGCGCAGTTGTTATACGCCTGCCCCGTTCTGTTAAAGGGCCGATTTAGTCTGGTGGGTGATGACTCACACGTATGGGCCGTTCCAACGGGTCATGTGGCGCTGGCGACCGCTGGCAGCGGCGATGTGTTGAGTGGGATGGTGGCGCGACTTTTGGCGTCGGGACTGTCCGGTGGGGATGCCCTCGCCTTAGGTGCCTATTGGCACGGTTGGGCGGGCGAGTTAGGTGGTCAAACCGAAGGTCTATCATTAACGGCTGTGGATCTTTTAGACTGGATTAGGCCAGCGCGTCAGGCGATCGAAGCCGAACAAGATCCTCCCGCCTTGGTCTGGTGGAATTAGACCAATGATCGATGGGGGCGTTGTTAAATGGTAACGGCTGATGCCAGAGGGACCGTGGCATTCATCCATCTCGGGGCAGTAGCGGCGAATGTAAAACTATTTTTAGATAAGCTTACCCCCGGAACGGAATTGATGGCCGTTGTGAAGGCGGATGCCTATGGACACGGTGCCGTGCCGGTGGCAAAAACGGCTCTTGCCGCCGGTGCCACCTGGTTGGGCGTGGCGGCAGCCGAAGAAGGTCGAGCGCTTCGGTCGGAAGGTATTGACGCCCCGATTTTGATATTAGGGGCTAGTAACTCTGAACAGGTGCGGCTGGCTGTCCAAGATCATCTCGATCTTACGGTGTTCGAGCCTCTGGCCTGGAACAGCATTTGTTATTGGGCCTCGGCCTTAAACGAAACGGTTCGGGTTCATCTTAAGGTGGATACCGGCATGGGCCGTCTGGGCGTGCATCCTGACTCGGTGGTGGGCGAATGGAGTCAAAAGTTATCGGACCCGCGCGTAGTTTTTCAAGGTCTGATGTCCCACTTGGCGACCAGCGACTTGGACTCAGCATATACGGCTCAGCAGCTCGAAATATTTCTAGATGTGATTGAAGCGGTGCGTCAACATCAGGGGTCTTTACCGCCAACCATTCATCTGGCCAATTCGGCGGCTGCGTTGCGATTTCCCGGGACACATTTCAATTTGGTGCGGGTTGGCATTGGTCTATACGGTGCCGGACCATATCCGAAGGCACCTCGACTAGCGCCGGTTATGCAAATTACGGCACCGGTGACCATGGTCAAACGGGTGCCGCCCCATACCGCCATTGGCTATGGTAAAACGTATGAGACCACATCCTGGTCGACGGTGGCGACACTCGGTATCGGATATGCGGACGGTTATCGACGGGCTTTTTCCAACCGTGCCTCGGTGTTATTGCACGGTCGCCGCTGCTTGGTGGCGGGCCGCGTTTCTATGGACCAAACCACCCTGGTGGTCCCAGACGACGTGGCCGTTTCGGTGGGGGACTCGGTGGTGCTGCTCGGGTCAGACGGGGATGATCAGATTACGGCTGACGATTGGGCACAATGGGCCGACACCATTAGCTATGAAATATTCACGGGGATTAGTGGTCGTATTCCTCGCCGATACATCGAAAACGTTGACAAAGGCAAGAAATCTGGGCCAATGGAGCTCTAGCCTGCGGGAATGGCGCCAAAGCGCGCGCATTGACCCAGTTTTGGCCGAAAGATATAATAATAGCCAGATACGAGAAAATGAGGTGGGCGTCTTGACGGATAACCGCCGTGTGGTGGTCAGATTGCCGCATCATCTCGTGGACGCGCTGGATCACGTAGCGTCAGGCGAGGGGCGACATCGTAGCGAATTGATTCGGGAAAGTGTCGAGTACTATCTGGCGGAGCAGCGAAGACAAGAAATACGCCAAGCATTGATTGAGGGATATCAGGAGATGGGTTTTTTGAATTCAGCTTTGGCGGAAGAACGTTGGGACCTCGTAGGATTGCAAAAGGAGTAGTCGTGGCCGGAGTGGACGTCGCAGTACGCCGGGGCGACATTTTTTTTGCGGACCTTTCCCCGGTGGTGGGATCGGAGCAGGGCGGAGTGCGGCCAGTTCTTATCTTGCAAAACGATATTGGGAATCGTTATAGTCCGACCACGATTGTCTGCGCGGTAACCTCGCAGATTTTAAAGGCGCGTTTGCCTATTCATGTAGACGTCAAAGCAGTGGAGTCCAGTCTGGATCGGGATTCGGTCATTTTATTGGAGCAGATTCGGACGATTGACAAGCGGCGCTTGCGCGAGCGCATTGCGCATCTGAAGGCGGATACCATGGCGCGGGTGAATCAAGCCATTGTGATTAGTCTAGGATTAACCGAGCTGTAAGGCCGTGGGGAGTGGTGGCGGTGACTAAGCCAAAGATTGGAATTTCTATGGTGCGAAGTGAGAAAGCCGCCTATCCCAACGATAGTTTAAAGAGCGCCTATGCCGAAGCCGTGATAAGCGCCGGGGGCCTTCCAGTCTTGTTGCCGAATCTCGCGGCATCGGTTGAGCTTTTGTCGTGGTGCGAGGGTTTGTTGCTGACGGGCGGGGGCGATTTTGATCCTTCATTGTTCGGGCAATCGGATCAGGGCACAGATTGGGTCGGATTCAATGCCGAGCGTGACCAAACCGAGCTTTTGCTGATTGGCGAAGCCAAGCGCCTTTCAATGCCCATTTTTGGGATTTGCCGCGGGATACAAGCACTCGCGGTGGCGTTTGGGGGGGATCTTATTCAAGACATCGCGTCCTCGCGTCCAAACGCCTTAAAGCATAGCGCGGATCAGCTCCGGGAACAGTCGCAGCATCGCGTGAGCGTGACGGCCCATACCAATACGGCGGAAATTCTGGGGGAGACCGAGCTGTGGGTGAATTCGTTTCATCACCAGGCAGTCGAACAACCGCCGCCAGACTGGATCGTATCCGCCCGGGCGAGCGACGGTCTCATTGAGGCCATCGAGAAACCCGGCGACCATTTTTTGTTGGGTGTCCAATGGCATCCTGAGAACTTAACGCGTGACCTGCAAGCGGCACGGCGTTTATTCGAGGCATTTGTCGGCGCATGCCGTGAATGGGGAGGAACTCATGTCGGACTTAGCAATTGAATTTTGGCGTGGTCAGCGGGTAGAGAGCCGAGTGCATGCAGACGCAGCGGTTGTAGACAGTCTAGGCCATATTCGTTACTGGTTTGGCGATCCCGGGCGGTCCGCCTTTTGGCGTTCGAGCGCCAAACCCTTTCAGGCCATGCCGGTCATTCAATCCGGAGGAGCTGACCGATATCATTTTGGACCCCGAGACGTGGCCATGATTTGTGCGTCGCATGGGGGGGAACCCATGCATGTTGAGTTAGTGCAAGATTTGCTGACTCGAATTGGTGCCGCAGCGGGTGATCTCATATGCGGGGTTCACCCGCCCTGGCATCGCCCATCGGCTGACCTATTGATGAAAAACAGCAGGAAGCCCGAGGTGGTGCACAATAACTGCAGCGGTAAACACACGGGCATGTTGACATTGGCGCGAGCTTTAGGGGCACCGCTCTTGGGTTATGAGATGCCGCAACATCCCGTGCAAGAGGCCATCTTAAAGAATGTTGCCTATATGACGGGGCTTAGGGAAGACTCCCTATACACCGGCACCGACGGGTGCGGGGTGCCTACATTCTATCTTTCGGTTGAGCGCATGGCCTATAGTTTTGCGCGGTTAGTAGACCCGAGGGGGCTTGACACCGCTCATGCGGGATCCAGCATGATCGTGGCGGAAGCCATGCGGATGCATCCCGAGTTGGTATCGGGCACGGGCCGCTTAGAAGTCACCCTGGCACAGGCGACCGACAACCGATTTGTTGCCAAAGGAGGGGCGGAGGCAGTGTTTTGCCTCGGCATTCCAGACCGAGGGTTGGGCCTGGCTATTAAAATTGACGACGGCGTTGCCAGGGCCATGCCAACCCTAGTAGTCTCAATTCTAAAACAAATGGATGCGTTAAGTCCTCAAGAGCAGATGAAGTTGGAACCTTTGATCCATCCCGAAATATTGAATCACGCGGGCACTCACGTGGGTGAAATTCGTTCCGTGTTGGAACTAAAATCCGGTAAATTGGCTACGCCTTCATTAGGCTACTAGATGGTGCGCATACCGGGACTGGGTGAATTTTCGGCGGTGGGTCTCTTTCACTTATTGGTGGTTTACATCGTGTGGGGCAGCACCTACCTTGCTATTCGCCTGGCCGTAGGGGCACCCCACGGATTCCCTCCGTTTATGCTGGGGGCGAGCCGCATGGCTTTGGGCGGCGGACTGTTGTTGGTGTGGCTTCTAATCACACGGGCCCAGGTGCTGTTGCATCGGCACGAGTGGGTTTGGGCAGCAGCATCTGGCATCCTCTTATGGACCGGTGGCAATGGTCTTGTCATGTTTGCGGAACGGTATCAAGCATCGGGTTACTCCGCGCTCATCATGGGCATGGTCCCCATTTGGGTTGCGTTAGTGGAGCTTTTGCGGACCCGCCGAGCGGCTTGGCCCCTTTGGGCCGGATTAGCGATTGGTGTCGTGGGACTTTTGATTCTGACTTTCCCGGGAATGAGCGGGCAGTCTACGCATGTGGGCGGAATTATCGCTCTGGTGGGAGCCTCGGCCTCGTGGGCAACCGGTTTAATGCTGCAAAAGAACAAGCTCGCGAAACCCAACCCCGTGACTAGCTCGGCTTGGCAGCAAATCTTTGGCTTTTTCGGATTTGTTGTCTTGGCGATCTTGACCCGAGAGCCGCTTCCCCACCCGGGACTGGTCGCCCTCGCTGGGTTTGGCTATCTGGTGATGATTGGTTCTCTACTGGCGTTTACTTCATTTATTGTGGCGACTCGACTCTTACCGATTACGTTGGTGACTACTTATTCCTACATCAACCCATTAATAGCGGTGCTGTTGGGCGTGCTGGTGTTACAAGAGGCGCTGACCCCCTATACGATTGTAGGCGGCGCATTGCTGTTGGTGGGGGTGGCAGGGGTTGTGATGGGCAATCGGCCGGTTTCGCCCCAAGCGCTGGATGCAGTCTAGTGCGTCCGACGGGGTTATCGCGAAAGCCTATATTTCATACAGGGACCGCCCCCGATTGTATACTGCCCGCAGAAGACAATTGACGGTTTAGATCTGCATCCCTAACGCATGAACTGGGATACTTGCGGAACACAGAGCCGCCGGTGCGTTACGTTGAATGGGGACGTAGATGTCGTTCCGACGTACACGGAGGTGGTCTTATGATTCGTACCCCTATCCCAGATGAGGATATGCAGGTACTGCGGGAGGAACGGTTTACGCACCCGCATCCGCGGGTGCAACGGAAGATGGAAGCGGTATATCTCACCGGCAGGGGGCTTCCCCGCCGGGAGGTGGCTCGATTGCTAGGGGTCACCGCGGGCACCGTACGATCATATCTGGCCAACTATCGCGACGCCGGGATCGAAGGGCTCTGCCGATTTAACCCGCATCCGCAGTCCGCGGCCTTAGGGCCGCACACCACGACCATTCAGGAAGCTTTTATCGCCGAACCGCTGCATACCGTGCCGGAGGCGGTCAA